>NZ_JBHYJW010000012.1:0-185684 GCF_042741125.1 Amycolatopsis sp. NPDC058986
TTCGTGCGCTGCGCTGGTCCGCGGAGCGCGGCGTTGCGGGTGTCCCGGCATACGGTGCCGGGCACGGCATGACAGAGCAGTCCGTGGCGTGTCGCCTGTCGCGGACGCTCCGTTCGAGACGATCAACGTCGTCAACGACGCGTTCGGGACATCGCCGCGGGCGGTGGCCCCCTTCACTGCGGTGAGCGCCGGTAAGGAGTCCTTCACGGACCCGAGGTGCGCCCGGCGGAGATCGAATTCACTGCGTCAACGGTGAGAATGCGGATTGACAGATGCCGGGAAAAATGGTGGCGGCGGATTGCCGGCGCGGTTTCCGTGGCCGTGGATCGGGTGTACGGTGGGGGTCGCCGGGAGAGGTGATCGGTCTTCTGTCAAGCGTCGAAGGGATGGATTTCGCCGTCGGCGCCTAACTGGACCAGACCACTTGCGCCGCCGGTCCGCAGGTCCGCTGTCGTCGCCGAACATCCCTGCCACGGCGGAAAGTCGGGGCGGTCGGCGAGGCGCGGAAGCCGCCGATCCGGGGAGCGGCGGGAGAATAGTCCGAACCGCGCCATAACGCGGGGCATAATATGGCCGTTCAGTGCCGATCGACCTAATGCGTGCGGCCGAACAGCGTCAAGCATTCTGTTCAGTTGACATTCATGTTTATAAGCTCATACTTTGCTCCTGCTGTTCAGGCAGAAAACCCTTCCTCTAGGAGCAAGCGTGAAACGCGCAGCAGGACTGTTATCGGCGGCGTGCTTGGCGGCCCTTTCCATTCAAGCGATCACCGTCGCCGCCGAGGCGGCGCCACCGCCCGCACCGGGCCCCAACTCCGTGGCACTCGCCGTCGCGGCCGCCGACCGGGCGGCCGACTCCGGACTCGACGCGCTCCACAAGAGCGCCGACGAGCAGTTCAGAAGAGTGAACGTCTATCAGGGCGGTGTTCCCGGTAAACGGGACCTGTTCTACGTCTCGTACGACCGGACCTACAAGGGACTCCCGGTCATCGGCGGGGACGCCGTGGTCGCCACCGACAACGCGGGCAAGGTGCTCGACACCATGGCGGCCCCGAAGGCCGATCTCACCGTGGACACCGTCCCGAAGCTGACCGGCGACCAGGCCGCGGCCATCGCGAAGACCACGTTGTCGCAAGTGGACAGTGTGGTGGGCAGCACGCTTTCGGTGCTGGCCGACGGCAGCGGCAAGCTGGTCTTCGAGACCGTGCTCACCGGCCACAAGGCGGGCAACATCCCCAGCAGGCCGCACGTCTACGTCGACGCCCACACCGGCGCCGTCGTCGGCAGCCGCGACGATTCCTCCGCCGGGCGCGGCACGAGCGAGTGGAACGGCCCGAACCCGCTGACCATCGACACCAGCAACAACAGCACGGTCGACCCGAAGCGGTCCGGTGTGCGCTGTGTCGACTACAGCAGCAAGCAGCCCTTCACCAACGCCAACGACACCTTCGGCAACGGCAACGCCAGCAGCAAGGAAACCGGCTGCGTCGACGTGCTCTGGTCCACCCAGCACGAATGGGACATGCTCAAGGCGTGGCTGGGCCGCAACGGGATCGACGGCAACGGCCGCGGGGTGACCGTGCAGGTCGGGCTGAACGCGGTCAACGCCTACTGGACCGGTGACCACATCGAGATCGGGCACAACCAGGCCGGCAAGTGGATCGGGTCCATGGACGTGGTGGGCCACGAGCACGGGCACGCCATCGACCAGTACACCCCCGGCGGCGCCGGGCAGGAAGCCGGGCTCGGCGAGGCGACCGGGGACATCTTCGGCGCGCTGACCGAGGCCTACACCAACGAGCCGTCGCCGTACGACACCCCGGACTACACCGTCGGCGAGTCGGTCGACCTCGTCGGCAACGGGCCGATCCGCGACATGCGGGATCCCTCCCGGGTCAACAACGACCCCAACTGCTACTCCAGCTCGATCCCCGGCACCGAGGTGCACAAGGCCGCCGGCCCGCTGAACCACTGGTTCTACCTGCTGGCCGAGGGTTCGGCGAACAGCCCGACCTGCAACAGCTCCACGGTCAAGGGCATCGGCATCCAGAACGCCGGTCGCGTGTTCTACAACGCGATGCTGCTCAAGACCTCGGGCATGACCTACAAGCGTTACCGCACCGCCACGCTGACCGCGGCCAAGAACCTGGACCCGAGCTGTGCCCAGTTCAACTCGGTCAAGGCGGCCTGGGACGCGATCAGCCTGCCCGCCCAGTCCGGTGACCCGACCTGTGTCGGGACCCCGACCGACGACTTCGGCCTGACGCTCAACCCCGCGTCCGGCCAGGTCCAGGCGGGTGGCAAGGCGACCGCGACGGTCGCGACGACGACCACCTCGGGCAACCCGCAGACGGTGGCGCTCACCGCGACCGGGCAGCCCTCCGGCGTGAACATCCAGTTCAACCCGGCGTCGGTGACCTCGGGTCAGTCCTCGACGATGACGGTGGCCACGACGGCGTCGGTGCCCGCGGGCACCTATCCGATCACCGTCAAGGGCGCGGGCAGCGCGACGCACACCGCGACGTACAACCTGACGGTGGGCGGTAAGCCGCCGGAGAACGACTTCTCGCTCACGCTCGACCCGGCGGCGGCGACCGTCAAACCCGGCGACGCCGCGGCCTCGACCGTGGGGACGAAGACGACCGCCGGTACGGATCAGACGGTCACTTTGAGCGCATCGGGCCTGCCTTCCGGGGCCACCGCGGCCTTCGATCCGGCCTCGGTCACCTCCGGTGGTTCGGCCAAGCTGACCGTCACGACGTCGGCCACGACGGCGCCGGGGACCTACTCGATCACGGTGTCGGGCACGGGCTCGGTGACGCACACGGCCACGTTCACCCTGACCGTCGAGCAACAGGGCGGCTGTGGCGTGATCCAGGCGTGGAGCTCGAGCCAGGCCTACGCGCCGGGTGACGAGGTCTCGCACAACGGGCACAAGTGGAAGTCCACCTGGTACTCCGTCGGCGCCGAGCCTGGCGCACCGGAGTCGTGGGCGGTCTGGGAGGACGAAGGAGCCTGCTGACACCGGGAACACGATGAACGGACGGGGCGGTCGCCGGGCACGGTGGCCGCCCCGCCGCGTCCGCCGGTTACGCCGTTCGGGCTAGGCCCGGCGGCGTAGCCGGTATCGGCCGCTTTGCCGAGGTGCCGCCCGGTGGCCCGGACGTAGAGTGAGCCCGTGCTCGGCGAGCGGGTTGATTCGTGGATGCGGGGGCACGTACTGTCCGCCGATGCCGTGGCAGCACTCGTGCTCGCCGGTTCCAGTGTCCTTTTAGGACTTCAAATCGGCGCGGAATCCGGCTATTTCGTGCTGTCGCTGCTGTTGACCGTTCCGCTCGCGTTGCGCAGGCGCGCACCGGTGCTGTGCGCGGCGCTGGTGTCGGCCGCCGCGTTCGCCCAGTGGCTGACCGTTCGCGACAGCATCGGCGCGCTCCCCGCCGATGTGGCCGTGCCGATCGCGGTCCACGCGGCGGTGGCCCACGGCCCGGTGTGGGCGGGCAGGCTCGCGACGGCGGCCGGTCTGCTCGGCGCCGCGCTGGGCGGGTGGAGCTGGCCGCAGCTGCCGGTCCCGGTGTCGCTGCACGTCGTCCTCGGCGCTTTGCTCGGCAGCACCGTGGTGGCGGCGTGGGCCGTCGGCGTCCTGCACCGGGTCCGGCGCAGGCAGCTGGACATGCTCGCCGAGCGGGCCAGGCTCCTGGAGGTCGAGCGTGATCAGCGGGCCCGGCTCGCCGTGCTGGGGGAGCGGACCCGGATCGCCCGCGAGATGCACGACGTCGTCGCGCATTCGCTAGCGGTGGTGATCGCCCAGGCGGACGGCGGGCGGTACGCGGCGGCGTCGTCGCCGGAGGCCGGGAGGTCGGCGCTCGAGACGATCGGGGAACACGCGCGGCAAGCACTCGGGGAAGTGCGGCGGGTGCTCGGCGTGCTCCGGAACGACTCCGGCGAGTCCGTCGCGCCTCAGCCGGGCGCGGCGGACGTGCGGGCCCTCGTCGACCGGGTGCGGGCCGGTGGGCTCGACGTCCGGCTGAGCATGGACCTCCCGGCGCCCGTCGAGCCCGCCCTCGGGCTGGTGGTGTACCGGATCGTGCAGGAGGGACTGACCAACGTGCTCAAGCACGCGGGCCGGGGCGCCCGCGCGGAGGTGTCGCTGCGCTGGGAAGACGGCGGGCTCGCGGTCGACGTGCGGGACGAGGGCGGCACACCGCTCGCCGCCGCGGGCCCTGGCGGCGGTTACGGCCTGGCCGGGATGCGGGAACGTGCCGGGGCACACGGCGGCACCGTGACCTTCGGCCGGCGGCCCGGTGGCGGGCACGTGCTCAGCGCCCGGATCCCGGTGCCGTCGTGACCGTCCGGGTGGTGCTGGTCGAGGACCAGGAACTCGTGCGGGCCGGATTCCGGATGGTGCTCGACTCCCAGCCGGACCTGACCGTGGTGGGCGAGGCGGGGGACGGCCTGGCCGGGGTGCGGGAGGTCCGCCTGCGGCGTCCGGACGTGGTCGTGATGGACGTGCGGATGCCGGTGCTCGACGGCCTGGAGGCGACCCGCCGGGTGCTGGCGCTCCCCGAACCGCCGAAGGTCCTCGTGCTCACCACGTTCGACGTCGACGAGCACGCGCTGGCGGCGCTGCGAGCGGGGGCGAGCGGGTTCCTGCTCAAGGACGCGGCTCCCGGCGACCTGCTCGCCGCGGTGCGGACGGTATACGCCGGGGACGCCGTGCTGGCGGCGCCGACCACCCGAAGACTGCTGGAGCGGCTGGCGCCCGCGCTCGACCCGGACGCGGCGCGGCTGGCCGCGACATTGACCGGACGCGAACGAGAGGTCCTGGTGGCGATGGCCCGGGGCCTCTCGAACGCCGAGATCGCCGGGGATCTGGTGGTGGCGGAGGGAACGGTGAAGACGCACGTGCGCAACGTCCTGGCCAAACTGCGGGTCCGCGACCGGGTGCAGGCGGTGGTCATGGCCTACGAGGCGGGCGTCGTCCGGCCCGGGGACCGGTGACGCCCGCCGTGGGCTCAGGCTCGGGCGCAGATCCGGTCGGCGGCGGGCAGGAAACCGCCGAGCAGATAACCCAGGACCGTCTCGTCGACACAGCGGGTGGCGGCGCCGGGTTCGGAAAGGAGGTACACGCCGTGCCGGAACGCGCGGTCGAGGGTGACCATCCGCGAGCCCGTGAGGGCCCGGTGCAGTACCCGCTGACCGGGGTACGGGGTCGCCGGATCGCCGGTGGCGCCCACCAGCAGCGCGGCGTGGCCGGTGCCGATCCGGGTCGGGGCCTCGACCGGGGCCGCGGGCCAGAACGCGCACGGGGTGATGTGGCGGGCCAGCGGGCCGTACCTCGGCTCGGTGGCCAGATGCGCCTGGATGTCGCGGTAGTACGTCCCGGGATCGTGTGACGCCGCCCGATCCGCGCACTGGTTCGCGATCGTGGCGCTGAAACCGAAGTCCGGGAGCACCTCGGAACTGGTGTACAGCGCCAGTTTCCACTCCTGGGCGGGAGTCGGCGTGACCGCGATTCCCCGCGCCGCGTCGCGCAGCACCCGCACCTGGGCACTGAATTCCGCGTATGCCGCGTCACTGTCGCTGACCGTGAGCAGCAGTCCGGGAACCATGGCCGCGTCGACCTGGTGGCTTCCGACCCGCAGCGGGGCACGGGCGGCCGACCGTCCGATGTGGTCGATGGTGGCCAGTACCGCGGGCACGCTGTCGCCGAGGCCGTATTTTCCATTGTGGAGGGAGGCCCAGTGTGCCCAGTCCGCCAGCGCGGCGGCGTCGGCGGGCGCGGTCTCGCGGGTCAGGCCGGGGCCCGCGGCGTCGGGGGAGGCGGCGCTGTCGAGCACGACCCGGTCGGCGCGGCCGGGGAACAGCTGGAGGTACACCGCGCCGAGATAGCTGCCGAAGGACCAGCCCAGGTACGAGATCCGCGGTTCGCCGAGCGCGGCACGCACCACGTCCAGATCGCGGGCCATGGCACGGGTCGAGGCGTGGGGGAGCAGGTCGCGCTGCGGCGCGCACCGGGACGCCAGATCCTTCGCGGTGGCCACACTCCGCCCGAACGTCGCGCGGTCCGGGGTGGCGAGTTGCGCGCTGCGCAGGTAAAGCCCGGTGGGCCAGCCGCATTCCAGCGGTGTGCTGCGGCCGAAGAACCGGGGGTCGATCCCGACGAGGTCGTACCGCGCCGCGAGCTCCGGGGCGCTTCGCGGAATCTCGGGTGGCAGGCCCTGTGCGAGCAGGGTGACCCCGTCCCGTGAAGGACCCGGCCCGCCGGTGTTGACCACCAGCGTGCCGATCCGGTGCGCGGGATCGGTGGCGGCTCGCCGGGCCACCGCCACCGAGATCGTGCGCCCGCCGGGGGCGGCGTAGTCCAGCGGGACGGTGACCTCGCCGCAGCGTGCCCCGGCCGCGTCGAGCCGCGCGCCCGTCTCGTCCCCGTCGCCGGTGCGGCAGCCGTGCCAGGCGATCGTCTGCCGCTCGAACCGGGTCATGCCGTCCGTGGCGGCGGAAGCACCCGCCGTGACGGTGAGCAGCCCGCCGGAAACGAGTGTCCACACCAGCGTGTGCCGGAACGGTTTCATCGTGCCTCCGAAGTCGGAAAGTCGTTGCTGTCACGGGAAAACGCTATGGCGGGACGGAACCGCCGGACATCTGCCGCGCGACGGAGATTCACCGCCCCGCTCTCTGTCCGCAGGCAGAGCCGGAACCCAGGGACGCCCTTGTCGCAACCGGCCGCGGTTCGCCGGGTCGTCTTGACGCGTGCCGATTCCCGGCCTAGTGTCTCCACTTCAGACAGGCACAGACGAAGAGCCACTGTCAGCGGTCTTCGTCGTGTCTGTTTTTTTCGTGTCGGATCGCTGACAGCCAGCGCAGAAAGTTGGCGGTCCATGAGTTCACCGGCGGTCGCAACGTCGCGATCGATTTCGAACGTTTCGCAGGTCACCGCGCTGATCAACAGTCTGTCGAAGCTGCCGCGCAAGGCGAACCTGCTGTGGTACCTGGTGCTGGGCGGTCTGTTCCTGGACGCCTATTCGAACGCCGCGCTCGGCGCGGGCCTCTCGCCGATGACCAAGGAGCTGACGCTCAGCCCCGCGCAGGTCGGCGTGCTCACCGCGACCGCGCCCGCGATCGCCATCCTGTTCAACCCGGCGGGCGGCTGGCTGGCGGCCCGCATCGGCCGGGTCAAGCCGCTGATCGCCGCGAAGGCGATCGCGGCGCTCGGCGCCGTGCTCACCGCCACCGCGGGCAGTTTCGAGGCGGTCTGGTTCGGGCGCGGGCTGGTCGGCATCGCCTACGGCATCGACTTCGCGGTGGCGATGGCGCTGCTCGCCGAGTACACGCCGGCGAAGCTGCGCGGACGGCTCAACCTGTGGCAGTCCGTCTGGTACGTCGCGACCACGGTGAACCTGGCGCTGACGCTGCTCTTCTACAACCTCGGTGTTTCGGTGGAGATCTGGCGCTGGTCGGTCGGTTCCGCCGGGGTTTTCGCGATCGCGTTGCTGGTGCTGCAGGTCGTGTTCCTCGCCGAAAGCCCGTCGTGGCTGGCGACCAAGGGACGGTTGCCCGAAGCGGCGAAAAGCCTCCGGCGGATCTACGGTTTCGAGGTGACCCCGGGAACCGCCGCGGACGAGGACGTCCCGGTCCAGGAACAGAAGATCGGGTTCCGGCAGGCGGGCGTGCTGTTCCGTAAGCCCTATCTGCCGCGTACCTTCCTGTCCACGGCGATCTCGCTGACCCAGTCCATGCAGTACTTCGCCGTCGGCTGGTACCTGCCGGTGATCAGCCTGGCGATCTTCGGCCAGCAGTTCCAGACGGCCACACTCGGGTCGATGATCTTCAACGTCGCCGGGATCGTCGGCGGCGCGCTCTCGGCGTACTTCGGCCGCAGGATCGGGCTGCGCGTCAGCTCCGCGATCGGGTACGCCTTCGCGTTCGCCATCCTGCTGGTGATGGGGCTCGGCTTCGGCAAGCTCCCGATCGCGATCGGGTTCCTGCTGCCGTTCCTGTTCATCTTCTTCCACTCGGCGGGCCCCGGCGCGAACGGCAAGTCGATCGCGGCGCTGTCCTACCGCAGTGACATCCGCACCCTCGGCACCGGCGTGACCGGCATGCTCGGCAGCTTCGGCAGCGTGATCGGGCTGTACGTGTTCCCGCAGATCAAGGAGGCGCTGGGGCTCGGCCCGACGATCGCGCTGCTCGCGGTGGTGCCGTTCCTCGGCCTCGTCTCCTGCCTGATCGTGCGGTGGGACCCGACCCGCAGCGGTGTCGACCCCGACGACGAGGAGATCGACATCAAGTTCGCCGGGAGCGCGGCATGACGCGGCGCGGAATCCTGGCCGTCGACGAGGGATCGACGGGCACGCGGGCGGCTGTGGTCGGCGAGGACGGCGTATGCGGGCCGTCGTTCTACACCGCCATCGACGTGGTCCACCCCGAACCGTCCCGAGTGGAGCAGGACGCGGAGCAGTTGCTGCGGCACACCGTCGACGTCGCCCGGCAGGCCGTGGCCTGGGCGGGGGAGAACGACGTCGAGATCGCCGGGATGTCGGTGTGCACCCAGCGGGCGACCGCGATCCTGTGGGACCGCGAGACCGGGCGCCCGCTGGCTCCGGCCGTGGTGTGGCAGGACACCCGGTACGCCGCCGAGCTGGCGAAGCTGGCACCGGACTGGGATCCGGTCCTGTGGGCGAGAACGGGCCGTCCGGTCGGTACCCGTGCGCCGTTCCTGTGGGCCGCGAGGCTGCTCGACCAGCTCGACGTGCCCGCGGACCGTGTGCTGTTCGGGTCGGTCGACACCTGGCTCGTCTGGCACCTGAGCGGTCGTGAGCGGTACGCGATTTCGGCGACCAACGCTGTCGCGTTCGGTGGCTATCGGCTGCGCGAGCATGCCTGGGATCAGGAATGGCTGGCACAGCTGGGTTTTCCGGCCGAGCTGGCACCGCCGCCACTCGACGACGACGGCGACTTCGGGTACACCGACCCGGAACTGCTCGGCATCCGCGTGCCGATCGCGGCGGTGATGGGCGACCAGCACGCCTCGCTGATCGCCCTCGGCGCCCTGACCCCGGGGCAGGGGACCTGCGTGCACGGCACCGGCACGTTCGTCGGCGCGCTCGTCGGTGACGAACCGCCGGACGGTCTCGGTGAGCTGGACGGCGTGCTGTGCCTGGTCGGCTGGCGCAGCGCGGGGCACAGCCGATTCAGCCTGGAGGCCTACACCTCGACCACCGGGTCCGCGCTGCGCTGGCTCACCGAGGATCTCGGGCTGTTCGGTTCGGCGGCCGAGATCAGCGCGCTGGCGGCGGGGCAGCCGAGCAGCGAGACGACCTGGTTCGTGCCCACGCTGGCCGGGCTGCGCACGCCGGTGCTGCGGCCCGACGCGCGCGGGCTGCTGGTCGGGCTGAGCCTGGCGACCACGCGCGAGGTGCTGGCGCGCGTGGTGCTCGACGGGATCGCGCACGCGGTGAGCGACACCGTCGACGCGCTGCGGGCGACCATGAAGCGGCCGCTGACCCACCTCCGGGTCGGCGGCGGGCTGGCCGCCAGCGACGCGCTGCTCCAGAGCCAGGCCGATTTCGCCGGGGTGCCGATCGAGCGGGTGGCCGATTCGGCGACCGCCAGCCTGCGTGGTGCGGCCTACCTCGCCGGTACCCGGCTCGGGGTGTGGCCGTCGCTGGCCGAGGCCGCCGCCCAGCGGAAGCCGGGCGAGGTGTTCGAGCCCCGGCTTCCCGAAGACGACCGGCGGGAACTGCGCGCACGCTGGCAGGACGTGCTCGCGACTTCCTTGTCGTGACAGCCCTGTCCTGACCGTCCTGTTCATACTGTCCTTAGTGGACGTTTCAAGCGGTCCCGGCGCCGTCCGGGTCCTGTCCTGAGTGGAGAGACAAGCTCATGTTCACACTGCCGTCCCGACGGCCGAACGCCGTCGCCGCGAGGGCGACTCTTTCCGCGCCACTGCGGCTGGATCGCCGCGACGCGCTGAGGAGTCTCGACACCGGCACCTTCGACGTGCTGGTGATCGGGGGTGGCGTCACCGGCGCCTACACCGCGCTGGACGCCGCCTCCCGTGGCCTGAAGGTGGCCCTGGTGGAGCGCGACGACTTCGCGTCCGGGACGTCGTCGAAATCGTCCAAGATGGTCCATGGCGGGCTGCGCTACATCGAGCAGGGAAACCTCGATCTGGTCCGGCATTCGCTGCTGGAACGTCAGCGGTTCCGCCGCAACGCCCCGCATCTGGTGCAGCGCCTGCCGTTCCTGTTCCCGATCCTGGCCAAGGACGGCGTGTTCGACGCGCGCATCGCCAAGGCCTTCGAGAGTCTGTTGTGGACATACGACCTCGCGGGCGGCTGGCGGATCGGCAAGCTGCACCAGCGGCTCACCGTCGACGAGGTGCTGGCGCACGCCCCGACGTTGCGCGCGGACAACCTCAAGGGCGGGCTGATGTACTACGACAGCCGTGCCGACGACGCCCGGCTGACGCTGGCGATCGTGCGCAGCGCGGCCCGCTACGGCGCCGTCGTGGCCAACGGCGCGGAGGTGACCGGCCTGCACACCTCCGGCGGGCGGGTCACCGGTGCCACGGTCGAGGCCGGCGGCGAGCGGATCGACGTCCGCGCCAGGGTCGTGGTCAACGCGACCGGGGTGTGGGCCGACAGCGTCGACGGCATGGCCGATGACGGCCATCGGCCGCAGGTGCGTCCGGCCAAGGGCGTCCACATCGTGCTGCCGTGGTCGAAGATCCGCAACGACTGCACGGTCACCGTGCCCATCCCGGGCCGCGCGCGGCGCGCGACCTGCACCCGCTGGGGCGACGTCGTCGTGGTCGGCACCACCGACACCGACTACGACGGCTCGACCGACGACGTGCACTGCACCCGCGAGGAGATGGAGTTCCTGCTCGAAGGCGCCACGATCGCCTTCGACACCAAGCTGGACGCCGACGACGTGCTGGGCAGCTACGCCGGCCTGCGCCCGCTGGTCGGCGGCAAGGAGGGCGCGACGCTGGACATGCGGCGCGACCACCACATCACCGTGTCCGCGGGCATGGTCACGGTGACCGGCGGCAAGCTCACCACGAGCAGGCACATGGGCGAGCTGGTCGTCGACAAGGCGCTCGGCCTGCTCGGCCGGAAAGCCCGCTGCCGCACCAAGAACCTGCCGCTGGTCGGCGGTGCGGGCTACGACGCGGAGGCCACCGCCGCGACCGGCGGTATCGCCGCCCACCTCGGTGGCCGCTACGGCACCGAGGCGCGTTTCGTCAGCGCGCTCGTCGACGAGGACCCGTCGCTGGGCGAGCCGCTGATCCCGGGACAGCCGCACCTCAAGGCCGAGGTCGTGTTCGCGGCCCGCTCGGAGATGGCGCGTTCGGTGGACGACGTGCTGTCCCGGCGCACCCGGCTGCGGCTGTTCGCCAGGGACGCTTCGGCCGAAGCCGCGCCGCTGGTGGGCGAACTGCTCGGCACGGAACTCGGCCTCGGCCAGGAAACCGTGGCCGCGCAAGTGAAGGAGTACCGGGCGGGCGTCGCCCGGGAGAAGTCGATCCTGTTCGGAGACAACCTGTTGGGAGACAACGCATGATCAGCCGCCAGACGATCACCCACCCGTTCAACCGGGGCAACTACGTGGTCGGCGCGCCGACGCCGCCGCGCTGGGGCGCCCGCACCGCGCCGGGCCAGGGCGACGCGTCGCTGCAGACGTCCACTGTGGACGTCCCGACGGCGCTGACCGACGCCCTGCGCGGCCTGGCGGACGCGGTGTACACCGACCGCGACGAGGTCGTGCTGCGGACCCGTGACTGGTGGGCGGGCGCGATGATCGGTGAGACCGCGGACGCTCCGGCGACCCCGGACGCGGTGATCGCCGAGGTGAGCACGGTGGAGCAGATCCAGGCCGTGGTCCGGCTGTGCGGCGAGCACCGCGTGCCGCTGACCGTGTCCGCCGGGCGCAGCAACGTCACCGGCGCCGCGCTGCCGGTGTACGGCGGCGTCGTGCTGGATGTCTGCCGCCTCAACGAGATCGTCTCCTACGACGCCGCCTCACAGATCGTCGAGGTGCAGGCCGGCATGTTCGGCGACCTCTTCGAAAAGGAGCTGCAGGAGGTCCACGGCGCGACCACCGGGCACTGGCCCTCGGCGTTCGCGATGTCCACTGTGGGCGGTTGGGTGGCCTGCCGCGGCGCGGGCCAGCTGTCCACCCGCTACGGCAAGATCGAGGACATGGTCGTCGGCCTCGACGTCGTGCTCGCCGACGGCACGCTGGCCCGCTTCGGCGACTATCCGCGCGCGGCCACCGGCCCGGACCTGCGCCAGCTGTTCGTCGGCTCGGAGGGCACGCTCGGCGTTATCACGTCGGTGCGCCTGCGCACGCACCCGTTGCCGGACTACTCGAAGGCCATCGCGTACGGCTTCGAGACGTTCGCCGAGGGGCTGGACGCCTGCCGCCGGATCATGCAGCGCGGCGCGACCCCGGCCGCGATGCGGCTCTACGACAAGCTGGAGAGCGGAACGCACTTCGGGCAGCCGGACACCAACCTGCTGCTCATCGCCGACGAGGGCGACCCGGTGCTGGTCGATGCCATGATCAAGGTGAGCGCCGAGGAATGCGCCGCCACTGGGTCCGAAATGGACAGTCAGCCGGTGTTCGAGCGCTGGCTCGACGAGCGCATGCTGGTCGGCAAGTCGGCCGACGGGTTCACCCCGGGGCCCGGGTTCGTCGCCGACACGCTGGAGATGGCCGGTTCGTGGGCCGCGCTGCCCGCGATCTACGACGAGGTGGTGGCCGCGATCGAAGCCGTGCCGGGCACGCTCCGGGCGTCCGCGCACCAGTCGCACGCCTACACCGACGGCGCCTGCCTGTACTTCTCGCTGCGCGGCGACGTCGAGCCGGAAAAGCGGCGGCACTGGTACCGCTCGGCGTGGGACGCGGCCAACGCCGTGCTCGTGCGCCACGGTGCGGCGCTCAGCCACCACCACGGCTCGGGCCTGCTGCGCGGGCCGTACCTGCCGGACGCGCTCGGCACCGGCTTCGGCACGTTCGTCGACGTCAAGCGGGCGCTGGACCCGCACGGGCTGCTCAACCCCGGCAAGCTCGGCCTGCCCAGCGACCTGGGCCCGAACCCGCTGGACTCGGCGGGCTGACGCGGCGGCCGGGCACTGTGGACGGGCACTGTGAAACGGTGGGCGCCATGAACGAGAGGATCACGGCGGCGTTCGAGGACGTCCCGGTGTGTGCTTCGGTGGTGGGTTCCGCCCGGGTGCCGGACTTCGTGAAGGCGGCGTCCCGGGTCGGGATCCTGGCGTCGGTCCCGGTCGGGCAGCTGCCGAAGATCGTGTCGCTGCTGGCCGGGCTGGACAAGCTCGTGTTCGTCAACATCGACTCGTGCCCCGGGCTGGCCACCGACCGCGGCGGCGTCGACTTCCTGCAGGAGATCGGGGCGGCGGGGGTGGTCAGCACCCGGGTCGCCCCGATCGAACGGGGCCGGGCGCTGTCGCTGCTGACCATGCACAAGGTGTTCGTCACCGACCGGTCGAACCTGAACCGGAGCCTGGAGGCGGTCAAGCGCAGCGGGCCCGATCTGGTGGAGCTGATGCCCGCGCCGATCATCCCCTGGATGTCGGCACAGGCCCGGGAAGTCCTGTCACCCTTCGTCGCGGCCGGTTTCGTCACCGACCGCGACGGGGTGGCGCATTCACTGGCGATGGGCGCGCTGGCCGCCGCGTCGTCCGATTCGGGACTGTGGTCGCTGACCCGGTCCCGGCTACGTGCGGGAGAACAATGAGTTTCGTAGTGGTGGCCCGGTATGTGACCGCGGAGCGGGACCGGGTCGTCGAACTGCTCGGGCCGATGGCCGAGGCGTCGCGGCGCGAGCCCGGCTGCCGCCGATACACCGTCCACACGGGAATCGAGGAGGGCGTCGTGGTGATCGTCGAGGAGTACGACACCGAACAGGACTTCACCGAGCACTGCGCGTCGGAGCACTTCAAGCGGATCGTGCTCGGCGAGGTCGTGCCGCTGCTGGCCGACCGGCAGGTCACCCGCTGCGTCCCGGCAGGGGAGCGGTGATGCGCGTCCGTGGCGCGGTACTGCGCGAGGTCGGCAAGCCGCTGGAGATCGAGACGCTGACGCTGGACGCGCCGGGGCCGGGCGAGTTGCTGGTCCGCGTGCGCGCGGCCGGACTGTGTCATTCGGACCTGTCGGTGATCAACGGGTCGCGCCCGCGTCCGGTGCCGATGGTGCTCGGCCACGAAGCCGCCGGTGAGGTCGTCGAGGCGGGGCCGGGCAGCGATTTCGTCCCGGGCGAGCACGTCGTGCTGACGTTCGTGCCGTCGTGTGGCGACTGCGGCCCGTGCACCGCCGGACGTCCCGCCCTGTGTGTCCCGGGCGCCGCCGCGAACCGGGACGGCACCCTGCTCGGCGGGGACGTCCGGTGGTCGTCCCCGGTGGGGCGCCCGCTGCACCACCTCGGCGTGTCGGCCTTCGCCGAGTACGTCGTCGTGTCCGCCCGCTCGGCTGTGCGGGTCGACAAGACGCTGCCGTTCGAGATCGCCGCGCTGTTCGGCTGTGCGGTGCTGACCGGCGCCGGTGCGGTGTTCAACGCGGCGGACGTCCGTCCCGGCGACAGCGTGGTCGTGTTCGGTCTCGGCGGTGTCGGCCTCTCCGCGCTGCTCGCCGCGAAGGCCGCCGGTGCGTCCACGTTGATCGCTGTCGACCCGGTCGCCGAGAAGCGGGAGCTGGCTTCGTCACTCGGCGCCACCCGTGTCCTGGCCGGCGACGTCGCGGAGATCCGCGAGCTGACCGGCGGAGGCGCCGACCACGCCGTCGACACCACCGGAGTGGTCGCCGCTCTGGCCCAGGCCTACCAGGCGACCCGGCCGGGCGGGACCACGGTCACCGTCGGCCTGCCGGACCCGTCCGCCGAGCTGGCCCTTCCCGCGCAAAGCCTCGTCGCCGAGGAGAAAACCCTGCGCGGCAGCTACCTGGGCTCCTGCGTACCCCGGCGGGACGTGCCCCGGTTCATCGCGCTGTACCAGGCCGGTCTCCTGCCGGTGGAGGCGTTGCTGACCCACTCGATCACCCTCGACGAGATCAACGCGGGCTTCGACCGCCTGCATCGGGGTGGCGCCGTCCGCCAGGTGATCACCTTCTGACCCGGAGCGGGGTGCCGGTAGATTTCCCGTGTGGACACACGCACGGGCGGCGAGCTGATTTCCCTTTCCGGTGGCGAAGTGACGCTGTCGGACCGGCGGACGCAGCGCAGCTGGCCGGTCGCGCTGGAGCCGTACCTGCTGGGCGCGGTGCCGGTGACCCAGGCGTGGTACGCGGAGGTCACCGGCGCGCGGCCGAGTACGGCGCAGGGCGATGGATTGCCGGTCGAAAGTGTCTCGTGGCTGGACGCGGTCCGGTTCTGCAATGCCGCTTCCGAGCGCGAGGGCTTCACGCCCGCTTATCGCGTCGATGCCGAAGACGCCGAGTGGGACAACACCGCCGATGGATACCGGCTGCCGACCGAAGCCGAATGGGAGTTCGCGTGCCGCGCGGGCACGACCGGCGCCCGATATGGCGAACTCGACGAAATCGGCTGGCACCGCGGCAATTCCGGCGAGCGTGTGCACGAGGTGGGTGGGAAGCGGCCCAACGCGTGGGGCCTGTACGACATGCTCGGCAACGTCTGGGAATGGTGCTGGGACGTCTACGACGCCGAGGTCTACGGCAGCTACCGGGTGCTTCGCGGCGGCGGCTGGTTCGACGAACGCTGGAGCTGCCGGGCGTCGGTGCGCCGCCGCAGCCACCCGACCCTGCGGCTCGACGACGTCGGCTTCCGCGTCGCCCGGTCCTCAACGCCGTGAAGGACTCCTTACCGTCCATCCATGCCCCCGCCACCACCCTCAACGGGCGCGCTGCGCGCGGCAGTAGTGGATTCAAGCGCCGGTAAGGAGTCCTTCACGGCAGGAGAGATCAGGCGAGGGTGAGGCCGTAGGACTGGAGTTCCAGGGTCAGCGGGTAGAAGTAGCTGACGGTGGTGTTGCCGCCGGACAGCGTGCCGAGCCCGGTCGAGCCGTCGTAGGCGGGGCCGCCGGAGTCCCCGTGGTCCGTGTGCGCGGTGGTGCCGAATTCGTGCCGCAGCACGCCGACGTCGAAGTTCACGGTCTGGTCGACCGACTTGATGGTGCCGCCACCGCCGCCGGTGGTGGAACCCTGCTTCTGCATCCGCTCACCGACCCGCGGTGCCGCCGCGCGGGTGATCTTCTGCCCGGTGTTGATCTGGCCGGGGCCGGTGCCGTTCGGCCGGGTCAGGTAGCCGGAGTCGGCGCCGGGGCAGTCGCTGCGGACGATCCTGGCGCCGGTGACGTCGCCGCCGGACCAGGTCCCGCCGAGGTTGGTGCAGTGCCCGGCGGTGAGCAGGTACGGGGTGCTGCCCTTCTTGACGTTGAAGCCGAGCGAACAGCGAGCGCTGCTGTTGCGGATGGCGTCGCCGTCCTTGATGTGCAGTTCGAGCTTGCCCGTCTCGTGCTCGATCCGGACGCTGTCGCCGAGCCGGCTCGCGGCCTCGGTGACCTTCTTCGTGGTGGCCGGTGTGGCGGCGTCGAAGACGGTCACCACGACCTGGTTCGTGCTCGTGTCGATGCCCCACGCGGTCTGCGGCGCGGCGCCGATCCCGTCGAGGCTTTCCTTGACACTGGTCAGCGCGGTGAAGCTGTGGGCGACCTTCTTCGCGGTGAGCCCTGCGTCCCGTACGGTCTTCGCGGCGACGTCGTCGAGGACGGTGACGACCGCTTTCCCGTTGTCGAGGTAGAACCCGCCGGAGGCCGTGCCCAGCGCGTCGGTGACCTGGGTGGCCTGGGTGATCGACGCTTCCTGAAGCTGGGCGAAGGCCAGCGGGCCGGCGGTGGCCTGCTGCGCGCAGACGCCGGTGGTCAGTGCCGCGGTCGACAGGACGGCGAACGCGGCAAGGGTTTTCCGGGATGTCATGGGATCTCCAGTTGTGCCGGGTTGGAAGAAACACGACGGGATCACCCTGTTTGCCGGGGAAAGTGCACCGCTACCGACCAAGGTCGGGTCCCGGACGGTGAATCGCTCGAAAGGGGGGTTTCGGTCATAAAACGGTCGCGGCGGTACTACTCAATTAATGTCCGTCGTGCCACCGAAAGTGTGTGTGGTTTTCGTCCGGGTGAACGCGTCCCCCAGGGGCGCGGCGTCCGGAGTGGAGTGAGCGCCGCGCGAACGCCGGTCGCCGGGAGCAAACCCTGGCGGACGGCGTCATGGGGCCGAGTGATCGTCGTCTCCCAACCGGCCGGTAACATAGGACGGATCGAGGAAGAGGACTCAACGGTGAACACCTCCGAGCAGGCATCTGGCGGCGAGCTGCGCGTGCTCTACCAGCTGCACACCGAGCTGACGATCCTCACCCCGGCGCTCACGGTGGCCCCCGGCACGCCCGAAACGGCGACGATGACGGCGGGGCTGCGGGAGACCACCGCGGCCGCGGCCGAGCTGCTGGCCGTCGCGGAGCCCGACGCCCTCGACCACATCCGGCGCGCACTGGTTTATGCCGCCGCCCACGATTTCGCCGCCGCGTGCAGTGACCTCGCGTACGCCCAGCACCGGCTTTCCGTCCTGCTCCGCCGCGACGACCGGCCCCGCCGGTCCGAAGCCGCGCGCGAACCGACGCTGCGCTGGCGGATCGGGGCCGCCCCGGCCGCTCCGGGCAGGGAGCTCGACCGCCCCTGACAGTGCGGCGCGGTGTCATCGGCATTTCATCGGTCGTGCTTAGCGTCGCGGCATGGGGACACCGGACCGGAGCGGCACCCGGGCGATGGCCGTGCTGCTGCTGGCCGCGCTGGCGGTGCTGGGCCCGGGGATGATCATCTGGGGCGTCGGCGCCCTGAGCCTGACGGAGCCCCGCTGCGGTAACCGGACGATGTCGCCCGAGTTCACCTGCCGGATCACCCGGGACGGGACGGACGGCTGGGTGAGTTCGTCTTCCCGGCAGGAGAAGGCGAACGATCGCGACCCGGCGAACTCCAGGACGTATCAGCAGATGGAGGACGACCAGCGCGCTACCGGGCGGTTCCGGATCGGTGTCGGCGTGGCGTGCGTCGTGATCGACGTAGCGGTGCTGACCGCGCTCGCCGTCTCGTCTGTCAGACGGCGGGGCCAGCTGATTTCGTCACCCGTGGGCCGGTTTCGTCACGCGCGGCCACGCGGGCGGCGGTGACGACGTCCCGTAACGTCGCCGCTTGACATGAAGCCGACTTGAGCTCCCAGAATTTAGGTAAGCCTAACTTTGGGAGCTGAGATGGAAGCACAGGCAACGCTGCGGCGGCTGCTGAGTGGCGCGATGGCCACGCACGTCCTCGGGGTCGCCGCGGACCTCGGGCTGGCCGACACCATCGGGGACGGCGCGGGACTCGGGGTCATCGCCGACGCGCACGGCATTCCGCCGGAGCGGATGGTCCGCCTGCTGCGGGCGTTCGCGAGCCTCGGCTGCTGCTTCGAGCGCGCGCCACGGGTGTACGCGCTCACCGAGGTCGGTTCCTTGCTGCGCAAGGACGATCCGGGGTCGCTGCTCGATTTCGCGAAGCTGTCCACCACACCGGTCACCGAGCGGCCGTGGCTGCGGTTGAAGGACAGTCTCCGTACTGGGCGTCCCGCGTTCGAGGACGTCTTCGGCAGGCCCGCGTTCGAATATTTCGCGGACGAGCCGGCGCAGGCGGCGGTGTTCAACGCGGCGATGAGTCAAGGGACCCGGGAATTCGCCGAGGCAGTGCCCCGCTACTACGATTTCGGCCGGTACGCGACCATCGCCGACATCGGCGGCGGGGACGGCACCCTGCTCGCCGGGATCCTGCGCGGTGCGCCCGGCTCCCGCGGCGTCCTGTTCGATCTCGAGGCGGGCAGCGCCGGCGCGGCGGAAAACCTCGGCGCCGCAGGGGTTTCCGAGCGGTGCGACGTGGTGGCGGGGGATTTCCGCGAGGCCGTGCCCGGGGGCGCGGACCTGTACGTGATCAAGAGCGCGCTGCACAACTGGGACGACGACCACGCGGCCGTCATCCTGGGCAACTGCCGCGCCGCGATGAACCAGGGCGGCAGGGTGCTGATCGCCGATCCGGTGCTGCCCGACGCGCTGAGCGAGGACGAGCGGCTGTTCGACCCGTATCTGATGGACCTGCACATGCTGGTCGTCGTCGGCGGGAAGGAACGCACCCGGAGCGAGTTCGAGACGGTGTGCGCGCGGGCGGGCCTGGCCGTCACCGCGATCACGCCGGTTCCCCCGACCGGCCTTTGCCTGATCGAGGCCGAGGCACGGTGACCGCAGGCGAAACGGTGCGCGGCTGGCTGCACGGGGCGATGGCGGCGCGGCTCGCGGGGGTGTTCGCCCGGCTGGGCATGGCCGATCTGATCACCGAAGGGAACGGAACACTCGACGCGCTCGCCCGCGCGTGCGACATGGCACCGGAGCGGGCGATCCGGCTGCTGCGCGGATTCGCCGACATCGGTCTGTGCGCCGAGGACGCATCGGGGACGTTCACGCTCACGGAGGCGGGAGCGTTGCTGGGCAAGGGAAGCGAGCTGAACGACGTTGTCCGGCTGATGACCGATCCGGTGACCGAGCGTGCCTGGGCGGCGGTGGAGGCCGGGGTGCGCTCCGGCCGCGGCGGGTTCCACGAGGCGTTCGGGATGTCGATCTTCGAGCACATGGACGGCGATCCGGAACTCCGCACGCGGTACGACCGGTTCATGGGCGGGCACACCGTCGCGATCGCGGAGGAGGTGGGGGAGCACCACGACTTCGGCCGCTACCGGCGCGTCATCGACGTGGGCGGCGGGGACGGCACGTTGCTCGCGGTGCTCTCACAGCGGTATCCGGAGCTGCGCGGGCGAGTGTTCGACCGCGCCGACGGCGATTTCCTGCGCGAGGTGCCCGCCGGGGCCGACGCCTACCTGCTCAAGTGGATCCTGCACGACTGGCCCGACGACGAGGCCGTCACGATCCTGCGCAACTGCCGTGCCGCGACGCCCCCGCACGGCAGGGTGCTCGTCGTCGAGCTGATCCTGCCGGAGCGCGGAAGTCCGGACCGGGCAAGGGATCCTGCGCTGACCGACCTGAACATGCTGACGATCTACGGCGGGCGGGAACGTACCCGCGACGAGTTCGAGTGGCTGTTCGCTCAGGCCGGGCTCGCCGTCGAACTGGTCACGCCACTGCCGTCGGGAATGTCCCTGATCGAGGCGGTACCCATGTGATCGTGTTCCCCGGTTCTCAAGCGCCCCAATGTGGCGTTCGGTGCGTTGAGCGCACCCAATGCCACATTGGGGCGCTCGACCGCCGGGATCTCAGACCTGTTGGCCCAGCTTGAAACCCTGCTGTTCGGACGTGTAGGAGAAGCCGTCCGCGCCGATCGTGACGTCGGCCTCGCGTGCGTCGGAGCGGACCACCAGTGGCTGGATCGAGCCGTCGAGGTCCAGCACGGGCGAGGCTTCGGCGTACCAGCTCGGCACCACCGGATTGCCCCACCAGTCGCGCCGCTGGTTGTCGTGCACATCCCAGGTGATGACCGGGTTGTCCGGGTCGCCCGTGTAGTAGTCGTGCGTGTAGATCTCGATGCGGTGCCCGTCGGGGTCGCGCAGGTAGAGGTAGAACGCGTTCGACACACCGTGGCGGCCCGGGCCCCGCTCGATCATGCCGGACTTGCGGAGCGCGCCGAGGTGATCGCAGATGTGCAGGATCTGGTGTCGTTCGTGGCCGGCGAAGGCGACGTGGTGCAGGCGCGGCCCGTCACCCCCGGTCAGCGCGACGTCGTGCACCGTCGGTTTGCGGAACATCCAGGCGGCGTAGACGGTGCCCTGGTCGTCCTGGATGTCTTCCGATACCCGGAAACCGAGTCCTTCGTAGTACCGGCGGGCGGCCGGGACGTCCGGGGTGCAGATGTTGAAATGGTCCAAACGGGACAGTGCGCCCGCGCCGTGGACGTCGTAGCGCTGGGTGAACCGTTCGACGTGCTCGGCCTCGTGGAAGAACTCCACCGGGAAGCCCAGCGGGTCCACGATCCGTACCGCCTCGCCGATCCCGCGGGTCGCGCCCGCCGGACGGCGTTCCACCCGGACGCCCAGTTCCCGGTAGTACGCCTCGGCGAGATCGAGGTCGGCAGGGGTGCGCACCCGATAGGCGAGTACGGCGAGCGCGGGCGTGCTTCCCTTGCGCAGCACCAGGGAATGGTGCAGGTACTCCTCGAAAGCGCGCAGGTAGATCGCGTCGTCGTCCTCGCGGGTGACGACCAGCCCGAGTACGTCGACGTAGAACGCGCGGGACGCGGCGAGGTCGCTGACGACGAACTCGGCGTAGGCGCAGCGGATCACGTCCGGCGGTGTCGCGGTCATGACTGTCCTTTCTGGACTCCGAAGCGCGTGGTGTGCACGGCGCCGAGCGTCACGTGGATCGCCTGCTGATGGGTGTAGAAATCGATCGAGCGGTAGCCGCCCTCGTGCCCGAGGCCCGACGCCTTGACGCCGCCGAACGGCGTGCGCAGGTCGCGGACGTTGTGCGAGTTGAGCCAGACCATGCCCGCCTCGACCGACTGCGCGAAGCTGTGCGCCCGGTTCAGGTCCGAGGTCCACAGGTAGGCGGCCAGGCCGTACTTGACGCCGTTGGCCAGGGAAAGCGCTTCCTCTTCGGTGTCGAACGGGGTGATCGCGACGACCGGGCCGAAGATCTCCTCCTGGAAGATCCGCGCGTCGGCAGGCACGTCGGCGAACACCGTGGGCGCCACGTAGTTCCCGGTGTCCAAACCGGACGGACGGCCGCCGCCGGCGAGCAGCCGCCCCTCGGACTTGCCGAGTTCGACGTAGCTCATGACCTTCTCGTAGTGCTCCGGGTGCACCAGCGCGCCGACCTCGGTCACCGGGTCGTGTGGATCGCCGACGACGATGTTCCGCGCCCGTTCCGCATACCGGGTGCAGAACTCTTCGTAGACCGGGCGCTCCACGAGGATCCGGCTGCCCGCGGTGCAGCGTTCGCCGTTGAGGGAGAACACCCCGAACAACGTCGAGTCGATCGCGGCGCCGAGATCGGCGTCGGCGAACACGATGGCCGGGGATTTCCCGCCCAGTTCCATCGACATGCCCTTGAGCCCGGTGGCACAGTTGCGGAAGATGGTCTGCCCGGTCGCGGACTCGCCGGTGAACGAGATCAGCGGGACGTCCGGGTGTTTGACCAGCGCGTCGCCCGCTTCCTCGCCGAAACCGTTGACGAGGTTGAAAACCCCGTCAGGCAACCCGGCTGAGCGGAAGATCTCCGCCCACAGGCTCGCCGAAAGCGGCGTGAACTCGGCGGGTTTGAGCACCACGGTGCAGCCGGAGGCGAGCGCGGGCGCGAGTTTCCAGCTCTCCAGCATGAACGGCGTGTTCCACGGGGTGATCAGCCCGGCGACGCCGACGGGCTTGCGGTGCACGTAGTTCACCTGCCGTCCCGGCACCCGGTAGGTGTCATCGGCCTGCGCGACGATCAGATCGGCGAAGAACCGGAAGTTCTCGGCCGCGCGCTGGGCCTGGCCGAGTGCCTGGGTGATCGGGAGGCCGGTGTCGAAGGTTTCCAGCTCCGCCAGCCGGGCGTCCTGTGCCTCGACGGCGTCGGCGATCCGGTTCAGGATCCGGGCGCGCGCACGCGGCAGCAGGCCGGGCCACGGTCCCTCGGTGAACGCCTTCCGCGCCGCGGCCACGGCGCGGTCGACGTCCTCGGCCTGTCCGGCGGCGGCCGTCACGTAGGCCTGGTTGGACACCGGGTCGAGCACGTCGAACGTCTTCCCGGAGACGCTGTCGACGAGTTCGCCGCCGATGTAGTGCTGGATCCGGGAGGGCAGGTTCTCGGGGATGTGGTGCTTCGCCATGCCTACTTTCCTTTCACGGTGAAGCCGTCGACCGGGCTGAGGTAGGCCTCGCCCTGGGCCATCAGGTCCTTGATCCGGGCGACGCCGGCGTCGGTCGGGGCGATCAGCGGCGGCCGGACCAGCCCGGACCCGATCAGCCCACGGTGTTCGAGCACCCATTTGCCCGGCGCGGGATTCGTTTCCACGAAAAGGAGATCCACCAGGGGGTGGAGTCCATAGTGGATTTCCCGGGCGAGGTCGAGGTCGCCTTCCTGCCAGGCCTGGTACATCCGCGCGCAGGCCGCGGGCGCGATGTTGGCGGTCGCGCTGACGAACCCGGCGCCGCCGAGCGCCAGCAGCGGCAGGCAGAGCAGCTCGATCCCGGACCACACCAGCAGTTCCTTGCCGCACAGGTGCAGTACCCGGGAGAAGTGCTCGAAGTCCTTTGTAGTCTCTTTGATCCCGGCGAAGTTGTCGAGTTCGCGGAACAGCCGGGCGACCGTTTCCGGAGCGATGTCCACCGCGGTCCGGCTCGGCACGTTGTAGGCCACGATCGGCAGATCGGGGAATTCCCGCGCGACGGTGCGATACCAGGTATAAAGCGCTTCCTGGGTGGGGCGGGCGTAGTACGGCGTGATGACGAGCACCGCGTCGGCACCGGCCTCGGCCGCGATGGCGGTGAGTTCGAGCGTCTCGTCGAGTTTCGCCGATCCGGTGCCGGGCACGAACGGGACGCGATCGCCGACCTCGGCGGCGACGGTGCGGATCGCCTCGGCGCGTTCGGCGATCGTCTGCGCGCCGGGTTCTCCGGTGGAGCCGCCGATCGAGATGCCGTGCGACCCCGCCGCCAGCTGCCACCGCACCAGGTTCGCCAGCCCGTCGTGGTCGACGGCGCGCTCGGCGGTGAACGGGGTCATCAGCGGCGCGATCGAACCCCGGATCGACTGGGGATCTGCGCGGAAACGCATGGACTTCCTCCTGGGTCTCTTACCAATGAGACGGAAAGTAAGCCGGCAAAGAAACCGGACGGACCTGCGGGAACCACTTACTTTCGGTCGGTTTGGTATCTATCGGCACAGTGCTATGAATGGCGTTCGGCCTGGTACGCCTGGAAGGCGTGCAGGGTCGCCAGCCGGTGTTCGCGGACGGCCAGTTCGATCTCGTGCGCGGGCGCGCCGCGTTCGAGCAGGCCGAGGATCTTTTCGTGCTCGGCCACCGATTCCTTCGCGCGGCCGGGGACGAAGGTGAACGTCGAGCTGCGCAGCCCGGACAGCCGGTTCCAGCCGCGGGTGACCAGGTCCAGCACCTGCGGGTTGGGGCAGGGGCCGAACAGCGCGGCGTGGAACTCGCGGTTGAGCGCGGTGAACCGGTTCGGCTCGAAGTGGTCGAGGCAGTCCGCCAGCTCGGCGTTGAGCGCCTTCGCCTTTTCGAGCACTTCCGGCGGTGACACCTCGGAGGCGAGCGCGGCGGCGTAACCCTCGACCAGTGCGAGGGTCTGCATCGTGTGCTGGTAGTCGGTCTCGTCGACCATCGCGACCTGCGCGCCGATATTGCGTTCGAAGGTCACCAGTCCCTCGGCCTCCAGCATCCGGATCGCCTCGCGGACCGGCACCACGCTGACGCCGAGTTCCTGGGCGATCTGGCCGAGGACGAGCCGGTAGCCGGGGGAGAAGGTGCCGTCGTGGATGCGGGCCTTGATCCACTGGTAGGCGATCTGCGATTTGCTCATCGCGTGCGAATTCATGGCTTCGGCTGCCATGCGGCGTACCTCGCCTTCCAGCTCTCGTCCATCGGGTAGAGCCCCTCGACGCGCTCGCCCGCGGCCACCTGTTCGGCGATGAACGCCTCCTGGCGCTCCTGCTCGATCGCCGCGTCCACCACCTCTTCGACGAGCCGCGGCGGGATGACGAGCAGGCCGTCGGCGTCCCCGACGACGACGTCGCCCGGACACACCGACGCGCCTCCGCAGGCGACGGTCACGTCGACGTCCCATGGCACGTGCCGCCTGCCGAGCACCGCGGGATGCGCCCCGGCGTGGTAGGTCGGGATGTCGAGCGCGGCGACCGCGGCGACGTCGCGGACTCCGCCGTCGGTGACGATCCCCGCCGCGCCCTTGACCTGCGCACGCAGCGCGAGGATGTCGCCGACGGTGCCGGTGCCGCGCTCGCCACGGGCCTCCATCACCAGGATGTCGCCGGGTTCGAGCGCGTCGAACGCGCGCTTCTGGGCGTTGTAGCCGCCGCCGTGCTCACGGAAGAGGTCTTCGCGGTGCGGGATGTAGCGCAACGTCCGCGCGCGGCCGATCAGCCGTGCGCCCGGCTTCGTCGAGGTGAGGCCGTCGATCGACACGTTGTCGTAGCCACGTTTGCGTAACTGCGCGGAAAGCGTCGCCACGCCGACACTTTCGAGTCGCTTTCGGAGATCCTCGGTGAGGACGAACCCGGGTTGCGTTGTCCCGTAAGCATCCGCGCGCTGTTGACCGTCCACACGGGGCAGTGCTCCGTACGATCCTAAGGGGACGGTCCCGGCGACGATCGGGGTCACCAGACGTCCGGTGGACAGCCCGCCACCGTCCACTTCGACCTCCACGACGTCGCCCGGCTGGACAACCGACGCGCCCGCGGGCGTGCCGGTGAGGACGACGTCGCCGGGTTCGAGGGTGATGAGCTGGGAGAGGTCGGCGACCAGCCGCCCGAAGCCGAACAGCAGATCGCCGGTGGTGTCCTCCTGGACGAGTTCGCCGTTGACCCAGGTGCGCACGCGCAGCGCGGCGGGGTCGACGGCGTCGGCGGGAAGGACCGACGGGCCGAGCGGGGTGAACCCGTCGCCGCCCTTCGACCGCAGGTTGGAACCCTTGTCGGCGTAGCGAAGGTCGTACACGCCGAAGTCGTTCGCGGCGGTGACGCCGGAGACGTGCGACCAGCCCTCCTCGGGGCTGACGCGGCGGGCCGCGGTGCCGATCACCAGCGCGATCTCGCCCTCGAACCCGAGCAGTTCGGTGCCCGCCGGGCGTTCCAGCGCGGCACCGCTCGCGGCTACGGACGTGGGCGGCTTGAGGAAGTAGCTCGGCTGGGCCGGGGTACGCCCGCGCTGCGCCGCCCGCGACGGGTAGTTGAGGTGCAGCGCGATGATCTTGCCGGGCCGCTCGGGAAGGGGAGACGCGCTGGTCATGGCTGAGTTCCTGCCTGGTGCTCGAACAACATATCCGAAATGATATACGATCCTGGGGTCGGTGGCCCGGTCAGCGGCCGTAGTGCAGCCACACGGACTTCGTCTCGGTGTAGGCGTCCAGTGCCCACGGGCCCATCTCGCGGCCCCAGCCGGACGCCTTGTAGCCGCCCCAAGGCGCCGCCATATCCGGGATCGGCGGCATGTTGACGAACACCGCGCCGGCCCGGATCCCGTCCGAAAACCGTTGCGCCGTACCGATGTCCCGCGTCCACACCGTCGCGGCGAGCCCATACTCCGTGTCGTTCGCGCGGGCGAGCAGTTCGTCCTCGTCGTCATAGGGCGTGACCGCGAGGACCGGGCCGAAGATCTCTTCCCGCATGATCGTCATGTCGTCGCCGACGCCGGCGAACAGGGTCGGTGCGTAGAAATAGCCGTCGCCGTCGACGGACTGTCCGCCGGTGACCAGCTCCGCGCCCTGTTCGCGACCGGTCGAGACGAGGAAGTCGACGTGCTCGCGGTGTTTGGCCGACACGAGCGGACCCAGTTGCGTGGATTCGTCGAGGCCCGGCCCGAGGCGCAGGCCGCCCAGGCCTTCGGCGAGCTTCCCGACGAACTCCTGTTCGCGCTTCCGGTCGACGTAGAACCGCGTGTACGCGGCGCAGACCTGGCCGGTGTTCAGCGTCGCCCCGGCGAGGTTGCCCGCGACCGCCGCGTCGATGTCGGCGTCGCGGGCGATGATGCTCGGGGCCTTCCCGCCGAGTTCCAGGGTGAGGCGCTTGAGGTTCGACTCCGCGCTCGCGGCGGTGATGAGCTTCCCGACCGCGGTCGAGCCGGTGTAGGACAGGTGGTCGACGTCCGGATGCGCGCTGAGCATGGCGCCGACCGAACCGTCCCCGGTGACCAGATTGACCACCCCGGGCGGGAATCCCGCTTCGTGCGCGAGTCCGACCAGCCGGATACTGGTCAGCGGCGTGACCTCGCTCGGCTTGATCACCACGGTGTTGCCGGTGGCCAGCGCGGGCGCGAGCTTCCAGGCCAGGATCATCAGCGGGAAGTTCCACGGCGTGATGAGCGCGTTGACCCCGACCGGCTCGCGGCGGGTGTAGTGCAGGGTGTCCGGGAACGACACCGGGTTGGTCGTGCCCTGGATCTTGGTGACCCATCCGGCGAAGTACCGCAGATGCTCGGCCGTACCCGTCACGCTCACCTGGCGGGAGATCCCGATCGGCTGCCCCTGGTCGCGGGTTTCGAGCGCCGCCAGCTCTTCGTGGTGCGCGTCGACCAGATCAGCGAGGCGGAACAGCAGCGTGGCCCGCTGGACCGGTAGCAGCCCGGCCCACTCGGGCGCGGTCAACGCCCGGCGCGCGGCGCCGACGGCGGCGTCGACATCGGACCGCGACGCCGTGCCCACCTCTTCGAGCACCTTGCCGGTGGCCGGGTCGAGGGTCGCGATGGCGCCGCCGCCCGCCGTGGTCCACTGTCCGTCGATGAACAGGCGTGTGGTCATCCCGAGTTCCTCCTCGACCGGCGGATCGCACGGACCCTTGTGGTGATCGAGTATCGGCGGACGCCGCTATCCCGGTCTTGTCCGCCAAGGCACGCCGATTGTCGCCCAGCGAAGGGATCTTCCCGGAACGGACGTGCCGCGCGGCCGGGTTGCGAGGCTGGGACCATGGACGTGATTGTGGTGGGCGCGGGTTCGGCGGGGTCGGTCCTCGCGCGGCGGCTGGCCGACGCGGGTGCCCGGGTGACGTTGCTCGAAGCGGGTGGCGTGGACGCGAATCCGGCGATCCACGACCCTTCGCGGGCGGGGGAGCTGTGGCACGGGCCGGAGGACTGGGACCTCTACACGGTGCCGCAGCGGCACGCGGCGAACCGCAGGCTGCATCTGCCCCGCGGCAAGGTGCTCGGCGGCTCGCACGCGCTCAACGCGATGATCTGGGTGCGCGGGGCACCGCACGACTACGACAGCTGGCGGATACCGGGCTGGGCATGGTCCGATGTGCGGCCGGTGTTCGAGGACATCGAAAAGGATCTCCTCGACGTCGTCCCGAACGAGCCGCTGCACCCGATCCAGAAGTCCATTGTGGACGCCGCAATGGCGGTGGGGCTGCCGTTCAACCCGGACTACAACGGCGAGCGGCTCGACGGCGTTTCCGTGCAGCGCATCACGCTACGGAACGGAAAGCGGCTCACCACCTGGCTCGCCTATGCCCAGCCGCTGCTGGGGTCGGGCACGCTGACCGTCCACACGGGAGCGCTGGTGCACCGCCTGCTGTTCGAGGGTACCAAGGCGGTAGGCGTCGTGGCCGAGATCGGCGGCAAGCCCCGGCGCTGGCGTGCCGACCGGGTGGTGCTCGCCGCGGGCGCGCTGGCCTCGCCCGCGATCCTGCTGCGCAGCGGCGTCGGCCCGGCGGACGAACTCGCCGCGCTCGGCATCGACGTCGTCGCCGATCTGCCCGGCGTGGGCCGGAACCTGCACGACCACCTGCTGTCGCCGGTGATCTTCACGACCGACCGGCGCGAGGTCGAACCCCCGGCGCCGGGACGTTCGGTCACCCAGACGCATCTGTTCTGGCGCAGCAGGCCGGGCCTGGCCGTGCCGGACACGCAGCCGATCCACTTCAGCGTGCCGATGTACGAATCGTGGATGACCGGCCCGGCAACGGGATTCTCCCTCATGGCGGGCATGGTTTCGCCACTGAGCCGGGGCAGCCTCCGGCTGAGTGGACCGGACGCGGACGACGCCCCGCTCATCGACCTCGCGGCGCTGGCCGAGCCCGCCGACTTCGAGAGCCTCGTCGCTTCCGTCGAGCAGTGCCGGGAGATCGGCCGGGCCCCGGCCCTGGCGGAGGAATGGGGCGCGCGCGAACTGTATCCCGAACCCGGGGACGACGTCCGCGAGTACGTGCGCCGCACCGCCATCACCTACCACCACCAGGTCGGGACCTGCCGCATGGGCACCGGAGAGGACGCGGTGGTCGATCCCGAACTGCGGGTGCGCGGGATCGGCGGGCTGTGGGTCGCCGACGCGTCGGTGCTGCCGACGGTGACCACCGGGAACACCAACGCTCCCGCCGTCCTGGTCGGCGAGCGCGCGGCGCGGTTCATGCTGAGCCGATAACACCCGGGCCGGTAGCGCCCAGGACGCGGCGGAGCCAGGAGGACCGGGCGGCCAGCGCCGCCTTGGTCACCTCCGCCGTGGGCGCGAACCGGTCGAAGCCGTGGTAGGCGCCCGCCCAGACGTGCAGTTCCGCCGGCACGCCCGCCTGCCAGAGCCGTCGCGCGTAGTCGATGTCCTCGTCGCGGAAGATCTCGACGGCGCCGACCTCGATGAAGGCGGGTGGCAGGCCGGCGAGGTCGGTGGCGCGGGCGGGCGCGGCGTACTCCGAGGTCTGCCCGTCCAGCAGTGAGTGCCAGCCGAACGCGTTGCCCGCCCGCGTCCAGACGCCGCTGTCCCCGTATTCCACAGTGGACGGTGAGTCGTTGCGGTCGTCGAGCATCGGGCACAGCAGCAGCTGACCGGCCAGCGCCGGACCACCGCGGTCCCTGGCCAGCAGGGCGACACCGGCGCTGAGGCCGCCGCCCGCGCTGCCACCGCCCACGACGAGTTTCGCCGGGTCGAATCCGAGTTCGGCGGCGTTGTCCGCCATCCAGG
The DNA here is from genome assembly GCF_042741125.1 of Amycolatopsis sp. NPDC058986. Classification (NCBI taxonomy): domain Bacteria; kingdom Bacillati; phylum Actinomycetota; class Actinomycetes; order Pseudonocardiales; family Pseudonocardiaceae; genus Amycolatopsis; species Amycolatopsis sp. NPDC058986. The sequence continues at coordinate 29,682 of NZ_JBHYJW010000012.1, forward strand.
CCAGACCCGCGTAGCAGTCCTCGATCGGCGCGGGATGCGGGTGCTCGGGCGCCAGCCGGTATTCGACGGTGACCGCGACGAACCCGAACTCCTCGACGAGACCGACCATCCGCGGCAGATCGGCGAACCGGTCGTCCATCACCATCCCGCCGCCGTGGATGTTGTAGAACCCCGGCGCGCCCGGCGTCAGGACTCTGGGCCGCAGGACGGTGACCGCGACGTCGGCGCCGGGCACGAGCCGGTCTTCCCAGACCAGATCGCGCTCGCCGACGGCTTCCGCGCAGCCGGGATTGTTCTCACGCAGCGCCGCGCGGATGGCGGGCAGGGAATCGGCGCCCAGCGCGGGGCCGTCGGGAAGGTCCCGCAACGCCTCGGCCAGCTCCGGATCCAACGCACTCACGGCCCCTCCGGATCGACCACGTCGCGATCCGCCCACAGCGGCTCCGCCAGTGCCCGCAGTTCGGCGGCGCCGACGCGCTCGACGAGGTCGACCGCGCCGAGGTTGTCCTTCAGCTGCTCGGTGCTGGTGGCCCCGAACAACGTCGTGGTGTTCGCGGGATGGGTGAGCGTGAAGGCGAGGCAGAACCGCGCCGCGGTGGTGCCCAGCTTCTCGGCGATTTCGGCCACCTGGACAGCGGATTCGGCGATGCGGCCGCGGACCCCGCCGGGATCGCGGCCGATCTGGCGGGCACCCGCCGTCTTGCCCAGTAGCACGCCGCCCTCGAAGATGTCCGAGGACTGCAGGGAAACGCCGAGTTCGCCGAACACCGAAGCGAACGGCCGACCGTCCGGAATGGACCGTCGGGCCACGCTGTACTTCAGCTGAGCGAGCGCGGGTCCCGGCACGTTCTCAGCCCGTGCGAACTCGTGCAGTGCCCGGATCGTCGTGGCGGACCAGTTGTTCACGCCCCACTGCCGGATCAGCCCGGCCCGGCGCAGCTCGTCGAGATCCAGCACGAGCTGGTGCAGGCCGGTGTCGTCGCGCCGCAGATCGCCGAGGACGACGAGATCGGCGTGGTCGGTCCCGGCCCGGAAAAGCGCGTTCTCGAGCTGCCCGCGCAGGCTGTGCCCGGGGTACCCTTCGAGCCAGAGTTTCGAGGACAGCAGGTAATCGTCGCGCTTGAGCCCGGCCGCGCGCACCATCGCGGAGAACAGCACGTCGGTGAACACCGGCTCGCCGCCGGGGATGCCGTACACACCGACGTCGAACAGGGTGATCCCGGCGTCGACCGCGGTCCGCAGCAGGGTGACGGCCTCGCGGAAGTCCATCCGGTCGTAGGTGTGCCACGAGCCGAGGGCCAGCACGCCGGTACGCGGGCCGTCCCTGCCGATACTGCGTTGGGGAATCACGGACATGCGGGAACTCCTAAGGAAGGCGGGGATCGATGACGGCCTTGAGCTCTTCGAGCCGGGACATCGACTCGACACGGCCGGAGGCGCCGGAGAGGCCGACGGGCGCGCTGAACAGCTCGTCCCACGGCATCCGGCCGGTGAACGTGCGGAAGAACTCCACCGAACGGTGATAGTCGGCGATGTCGCCGTTGAGCGAGCCGACGACGGTGAGTTCCTTGCCCATGACCGTGCCCAGCGGCACGGGGGAGGGCCGTGGCCCGGTCGAGCCGACGATCGCGACGGTGCCGCGCTGGGCCGCGAACCCGACGGCCTCCTCGCCGATGGTCGGACCGCCGGCGAAGTCGAAGACGTGATCCGCGCCGCGGCCGCCGGTCAGCTCGCGGACCCGCTCGATCCGGTCGGCGGGCTCGGTGTAGACCGGGATCGTCGCGGTGGCACCGAACTTCTTCGCGGTTTCGAGCCGGTCCGCGGGACCGCCGACGGTGATCACCGTGCCCGCGCCGGAAATCCGGGCGACGGCGGTGGCGAACACGCCGAGCGCGCCCGCGCCCTGGACGACGACGGTCGCCCCGGGCCGGACGCCGCCGCACCGGGCGAACGCGCGCAACACGGTTTTGCCAGCGCAGCCGGACATCGAGGCCCAGGTGTCCTTGACCTCCCCTGGCAGCAGCAGTTTGGCCGCGCGTGGCGTCACGTAGCAGTACCGGACGAGACCGCCGGTGGAGTAAGGGAATTCGTCCGCCCGCTGGAGGAAACCGTAGCCCCGGCTCGCGCACGCCACGGGTTCGCGCAGGATCGCGCAGCCGTGACATTTCCCGCAGGTGGCCTCCGACCAGCCGACGCGGTCACCGGGCACGATGTCCCGGCCGAGGGTGTCGGTGGTGCCTTCGCCGGTGGCGACGACCTCGCCGACCATCTCGTGACCGAGCACCATCGGGAGCATGCCGGGGAAGGTCATCTCGCCGGACCAGAGGTGTACGTCCGTGCCGCACAGGGTAGTGCAGGTGACCCGGACCAGTGCGGCGCCGGGTTCGAGCGTGCCGGGAAGGGGGAGTTCCCGCAGGGACAGCGCGGTGCCGTGTTCGGTGAGCACCGCGGCTTCGGTGGTCGTGGGAAGCGGCATGGATCTTCGTCTCCGCTCTCGCCGTTGAGTGTGCGGTTAGTCTACATTCGTGGAAGAAAAAGTCCATGGCCCGGGAGGAACCTTGCCATCTCAACGAATTCGTCCCGCGTCGCTGGTGGTCCGGGGTGGCACGGTGCTCACCTTCAACTCGCTGGGGACCGTCGCGCGGGAGCTGGCCGTGCGGGACGGCCGGATCGTCGCCGTCGGTGACGACGTCTCGGCGCACGTCGGTTCGCGCACCCGGATCATCGAACTGGCGGGGCGGACCGTGTTGCCGGGGATCAACGACACGCATCTGCACGCGGCGTGGCTCGGCGCGCGCTGGCCGCATACGCTGATGGGCGACGCCGGATTCATAGAATACGAAGAGAAACCGGTGACGACCGCCGCCGACCGGCAAGCGGCGTTGCTGCTTGCCAGCGAACTGTGCGCGTCGCTGGGGATCACGAGCTACACCGAGCCGGGGCTGGGGCCGGGCGAGACGGGCTGCTTCGCGCAGGAGACGCTCGACGAGTACGCGGCGATGGCGCACGCGGGGCAGCTCAAGGCCCGGGTCACCGTCCTGCGGCTGTTCGGCCTGCTCGACGGTCCCAGTTCGCTCGGCGACTTCGCGCGCGGGCTCGCGACATCGGTTCCAGACTCGGATCCCTTGTGGCTCAAGGTGAGCGGGGTGAAGATCTTCGCCGACGGCATTCCGCCGATGGGCTCGGCGTGGACGCGGCACTGCTACGCCGACGGGACTCACGGCCACCTGCTCGTCGACGGCGCCGACGACACCGCCCGCGAGCGGAACATGACCGCGATGATCAGGCTGGCGCACGAGGCCGGGATGTCCGTCGGGGTGCACGCCACGGGCGATCGGAGCATCGAGGCGGCGCTCGGTGCGCTGAGGCGCGGAGACCATGTCGTGCACGGCGACCTTGTGACCCCGGAGCAGCTCGCGCGGATGGCCTCGCGGGGCATCGGGTTGACCACCCAGCCCGCGATCGCCGCCGCGATGGGCGACCTCATGGCGACGACGATGGGCGCCGACGTCGCCGCGAAGGCGTGGCCGCTGCGCGAGATGCTGGACTCGGGCGTGCCGCTCACCCTCAGCAGTGACGCGCCGGTGGTGACCCCGGACTGGCGGGTGCACGTGGCCGCCGCAGCCCGGCTGCTGGGCGCCAACGGCCCCGATCCGGCGCTGATGACGCGTCTGCTGCGGTGCTACACCACAGCTGCCGCGGCGCAGGACGGCACGGCGAGCTGGAAGGGCTCGCTGTCGGTCGGCAAGGTCGCCGATTTCTGTGTGCTGTCGGCGAATCCGCTCGAAATCGCGCCCGCCGACCTGCCCGGGGTCGAGGTGGAGACCACCGTCACCGCCGGGCAGATCGTCCACTCCGGATAGTCCACAACGGACTCAGACGAGCAGCTGGCCGCCGTCGACCTGGAGGCAGGCGCCGGTGATGTGGCGGGCGTCGGACGAAGCGAGGAAGAGCACCGACGGCACGACGTCCGCCACCGACGCGATGGAGCCCAAGGGGATCCGGGCCTCCCATGCCTGGCGGGCGGCGCTGTCGGACGCGAATCCGGCCGTCATCGGCGTGAGCACCGGGCCGGGGGCGACGGCGTTGACGCGGATTCCGTGCGGGGCGAGTTCGAGGGCGGCCGACCGGGTGAGCGCGTCGACGGCGGCCTTGGTCGCCTCGTAGTGGCCGAGGCCGGGCGTGGGCTGGCGGGCGCCGATCGAGGAGATGTTCACCATCGCCCCACGCGTGCCCGCCGCGATCATGTGCGCGCCGACCGCCCGGGTCATGAGGAACGTCCCCCGGAAGTTGACCCGCACGCACCGGTCGAACACCTCGACGTCGAGCGCGGTGAGCGGGCCGCCTCCGCCGGCGAGGCCCGCGTTGTTCACCAGGACGTCGATCGGTCCCGTCCGCCCGGTGACTGCGGCGACGGCCGCGTCCACCGACGTGGGATCGGAGATGTCGACCTCGACGTGGTCGACGCCGAGTTCCCGCGCGACGTCCCGCGCCGCGTCGCCCGAAATGTCGGCCACGACGACCCTGTCGCCTTCGGCCGCGAACGCTTCGGCCGCGGCGCGGCCGATTCCGCTCGCGCCGCCGGTCACCACCACGGTTCTCTTGTTCATTCTACGATCGTAGACTAAAACTGGTTTCCGTTGCCAGCGAAAGGAAATCCTGTGAACGAGAAAGACACCGTGCCGGTGCGGCAGCTCGGCGAGGGCGGGATCACCACATCGGTGTTCGGCCTCGGCTCGTGGAACACCTGGGACCGGATGGAGTTCGACGACGCGGTCCGCCTCATCCGGGCGGCCGTGGACGCGGGTGTGACACTCTTCGACGTGGCGCACTACGACATGGGCCCGCACGCCGAGGGTTCCCGGACCGACGTGATCTTCGGGAAGGCGGTCCGGGCCGCCGGAGTGCGCCGCGAGCACTACCAGCTGTGCGGGAAACTGTGGCTGTGGGACTATCCGCGCACGGGTTTCGCGCAGCAGCTGGAAACGGCGCTCGGCCGGGTCGGCGTCGAGCGCGCCGACGTCGTGGTCGTCGGCGACTACTTCGAACCGCCGGACGTGCCGCGGATCGTCACCGAGGTGGCCGAGCAGATCCACGCCGGCCGGTTCGGCGGCTGGGGCGTCAACAACTGGGCCGTTGCGGATCTCGACCGTGCGCTGGAGTTCGCTGACGCCGAAGGGCTGCCGGGGCCGGTTTTCGCGCAGCTGAAGTACAGCGTGGTCCGCCGGTCCATGGCCGAAGGGCCGTTCTATGCCAAGCATTTCGCCTCGGGGCGGCTGGCGTTGCAGGCGTCGGACATCTTCGAAGGCGGGGTGCTGCTGGGCAACCGCTTGCCGACCCGCAAGATCGGCGCGGACGTCGGCGGGATCCGCGAGTCCATTATGGACGCCGCCGGTGTGCTCAGCGGGATCGCCGCGGAGTTCGGCGTCACCGCGTCGCAACTCGCCATCGCTTTCTGTCTCGCCTATCCGCCGGTGGCGAACGTCCTTTTCGGAGTGAGCCGCCTCGCTCAGCTGGAGGACAACCTGGGCGCGCTGCGGCTGTTCACCGAGCACGGCGCGGAGGTGCGGGCCGCCGTGGAACACCTGTGGCTGGACAAGGCGGTGAACCCCGACGGCACCTGGTGACGGCGGCTGAGCTGAAGGGGACTTTCCTCGCATCGGATGAGACGAAAGTCCCCTTCAGCAGCTTCAGAACGCGCCGAGGAACTCCAGGGCGGCGGCCTTGAACTTCGCCCCGCGCAACGCGCCGCCGTGATCGCCGGGCACGGTGACCAGATCGCTGCCCGGCACCAGCGCCAGCAGCTGTTCGACGCCCTGACTGACCGGATCGTCCCTGCCCGCCACGAACCGAGTCGGTACCCGGAGCGTGCCGACGGCCGGGGCGAACGGCGCGCTCCGGAGCCCTTCGATGCACCGGCACAGCGCCACCGGGTCACGGCCGGGCGCGCTGATCATCCGCGCGATCATCGCGGTCAGCGGGTCGCCGGGCAGCTTCCCGCCGGTGGCGTAGGCCAGCGCGGCCTCGACGTCGATGGCACCGAACGGCTCCATCGGGCTGATCCCGCCCAGCACCAGCCGCCGCACGGGAAGGAGTTCGGGCAGTTCCCAGGCCAGCCGTGCGCCGAGCGAGTAGCCGATGACGTCCACTTCGGACAGTTCGGCCGAAGCGCCGACGGCCCGCGCCAGTTCCCCGGCGATCGCTTCGGGAGTGGCGGACGCCGCGTCGGCGGGCGCCGGACTGGAGCCGTGGCCCGGCAGGTCGGGCACGATCACCGGGCGGCCGGCCGAGGTGAGCGCCGCGGGCCAGCCGGTGGTGACCCAGTCGGTGTGCCCGTCGGAGGCGAAACCGTGCACGAGCAGCACGGGCGGGCCGGTGTCTGCGGACGTCTCCGGCACGTACCGGCCGACGGCCAGGGAGGTGGTGGCGGACAAGGAAATCCTTCTTCCTTTACTCAGCGGGGTGCCCGGCGCCGGGTGCGCAGGCGTTGTAGCTCGGACAGCGTCCGCGCGCGGGCGTCGACGGCGACACGCAGCGACGAGCCGATGAGGTTCAGCAGGAACACGCACAGCATGATCGTCACGCCGGGCACGACGACCAGCCACGGCGCGACGACGAGGTACGACCGGCCCTCGGCGATCATGTTGCCCCAGGTCGGGGTCGGCGGCGCGATGCCGAGGCCGAGGAAGCTCATCGCCCCGTCGACCAGCATCGCGGCCGCCGACAGGATGACGACCTGGACCAGGGCGAGCGGCAGCACGTTCGGGAACACGTGCACCAGCAGGATCTTGCCCCGGCTCATCCCGGACACCCTGGCCGCGCCGATGTAGGACCGGCCGGCGACCCCGAGCACCCGGCTGCGCACGACCCGGGCGGTGAACGGGGTGAAGATGACCGTCAGCGCGATCAGCTCGGTCCAGATGCTCGCACCGAGCGACACGGCGAGCGCCATCGCGAGAATGATCGCGGGGAAGGACATCCACGCGTCCATCAGCCGCATCAGCACCGCGTCCGCCCGCGGGTAGAACCCGCTGACCAGGCCGATCACCATCCCGGAGAACGCCGCGCACAGGGTGATCAGCGCGGACAGCCCCAGTGAGGCCCGGCCGCCGGACACCAGCCGCGCGAGCACGTCCCGGCCGTAGGAGTCGGTCCCCAGCGGATGGGCGCCGGACGGCGGCAGCAGCCGGTGCACCGGATCGGTCGCGCTGACACTGGGCAGGAACACCGGCAGCACGAGCACCGCCAGCACGATCAGGCCCAGCAGCGCGGTCGACACGACCAGGACCCGGTTGCGGCGGAACAATCGGGCCACACGGCCTGGCGCGCGGGCGGTACGCACGGATTCGCTCTTGTCCACGAGGGCGACACTCACGAGACACGCACCTTCGGGTCGAGCAGCGCGTACGACAGGTCGACCAGCATGTTGACCAGCACGAACAGCACCGCGACGAACAACGTCACGCCCTGGATGAGCGGGAAGTCACGGGTCGACACCGCGCCCATGAGCAGATGGCCGAGGCCGGGGATCACGAAGATCGACTCGATGATCACGATACCGCCGACCAGCATGGCGAAGTTGCTGCCCAGCTGGGTGATCAGCGGCATCATCGCGTTCGGCAGCACGTGTTTCAGCAGCACCTGACGTTCCGAGAGTCCCTTGACGCGCGCGGTGCGCAGGTACGCCAGGGGGAGTTCGCCGAGCAGGCTTTCCCGCAGCGTCAGCACGAACAACGCCGTCTGCCCGATGACGAGCACCGCCAGCGGCAGCACGAGTGCGGGCACTGAGGCGACCGGATCGGTGAACAGGTTGTGGTAGCCGCTGGAGGGAAACCAGCGGAGCGTCACCGAGAAGATCAGCACGAGTACCAGCGAGATCCAGAAGTCCGGCATGGCCATCCCGAGCGAGGACAGCCGGTCGAACGCCCGCGCCACCGGGTTGCGCGGCGACACGGCCTGCCAGGTGGTGATCGCCACCGACAACAGGAAACTGATGACGGTCGAGAGCACGGCCAGGGTCAGTGTCGGGAGGATGTGCTCGGCGACCACCTTCAGCACCGGCGCGTGATAGGTGATCGACGTGCCGAAGTCGCCTTGGACGACGTGGCCCGCCCAGCTCAGGTATTGCTGCCACAGCGGCCCGTCCAGGCCCATGCTCGCCCGCAGCGCGTCCACATCGGACGGACGTGCCGTCGGCCCGAGGATCGCCAGCGCCGGATCGCCGGGGATCAGCCGGATGACGAAGAACATCATCGTGCCGACGATCACCAGGATGAGGACGAGATCGCGCAGCCGGCGCAGCAGCACTCCGGTCATGACGCCGCCAGCCAGGTGTTCCAGAAGACGCGGTAGAAGTCGCCGTATCCCTTCACCCGGGGCGTGTAGGCCGCGTACAGCCTCGACTGGCTCAACGTGATCACCGACAGCTGCTTCCAGGTGAACGTCTGGAACTTGTCGACCACCGCCTTGGCCTGCTCGGGCGAGTTCGACGCGTTGTAGCCGGCCATCAGCTTGTCCATCTCGGGAGAGGACGAGCCGTTGAGCGTGCCGAGGGTGAGCGCGGGCATCTGCGCGGGTGCGGTCAGTGCCGCATCGAAGAACAGAGTGGTCAGGTCCCAGCCACCCGGCTCCTTCATCAGGGTGCCGAGCATCGTCGCGAAGTCGTAGGTGTCGATCTTGGCGGTCAGCCCGATCTTGGACAGCGAATCCTGGATCAGCACCGACCATTTGGCGAACTCGGGGTAGGAGTTGCTGGTGACGATGCGGATCGGCGTCCCGGCGGTGACTCCGGCCTCGGCCAGCAGCTGCTTGGCCCGCGCCGGATCGTGCCGCCGGTAGACGTCGTCGCCGACGGTCGAATAGAACGCCTTGTTGTCGGGGGAAGCGAACGCGCCGGTCTCGACGGTGAGTTCCTTGCTGCCCCCGGTCGCGGCGTTGATCGCGGGCTTGTCGAGCAGCAGGTTCAGCGCCTCCCGCGCCCGCGGATCGGCGAAGCGGGAGCCGGGGTTGAAGTTCGGGATGATGACGTTCTCGTTGCCACCCGGCAGGTTGTGCACCACGACGCCCGGATTCTTCTTGAGGATTTCGTACTGGTCGTTGGTCGGCATCGCATGGTCCCACTGGCCGGTCTGCAATCCGTTGATCAGCGCGTCCTGATCGGCGACGACCTTGTAGGTGACGGTGTCGAGATAGGCGTGCTTGGCGCCGGCCTGTCCGCCCCAGTCCTCTTCGGACCGTGACTTGTAGCCGTCGTAGCGCTGCAACACCAGCTGCTGGCCGATATCCCAGCTCTTGAGCTTGTACGGCCCGGTGCCGATCGCCTTGTCCTGCCCGAACCCCGTCGCGGGCAGGCCTTCGAGGTTCTTCGCCTCGTAGATCTCGGTGCCCGCGCCGGCGAGTTCGTCGATCAGCGGATAGCGTGGCTTCTTGAGCTTGATCACCACCGTCGCCGGATCCGGTCCGGTGACCGACTCGATGTCCGGGGCGACCAGCTGCCCGGTCCGGTGGGCCTTTTCCCAGCGCTGCAGGCTGGCCACCACGTCGTTCGCGGTGAGCGGGTTGCCGTCCTGGAAGGTGACGCCCTGCCGGAGTTTGAAGGTGTAGGTGAGCTTGTCCGGGCTCGTCGTGAAGCTGTCGGCGAGCATCGGCCGCGCGGTGAACGTCTTGTCCACTTCGAACAGTTTCTCGTACATCATGTTGCCGATGTGCGCGGTGACCTGGCCGGGATTGGCGACCATGTCGAGCGACTGCGGATCGGTCGGCACCGCGACGGTCAGGTTGCCGCCGCGGACCGGCGGGCCGTCCGCGGACTGCGCGCCCGGGGCGTCGCCCATGCACGAGGTGAGCAGGAGGGTGCTCGTGGCACCGAGCGCGGCGAGGACGGCGGTGCGCCGCCGTACGGGAGAGGAGGTCATGAGCCCTGCGATCCTGTGTGGGGGACGGGGAGTTCGGGATTCGCCGCGAGCAGGCGGCGGGTGTACTCGTGACGCGGGGTGAGCCGGACGGCGTCCGGGGTGTCGACCTCGATCAGCTCGCCGCGGTACATCACCCCGACGCGGTCGGCCACCGAGAGCACCAGGCTCAGGTTGTGCGTGATGAACAGCAGGCTGAGAGTGCGGGTGCGTCGCAGTTCCAGCAGCAGGTTCATCACCTGGCCCTGCACCGAGACGTCGAGCGCGGAGGTCGGCTCGTCGGCGACGATGAGCTCCGGCTCGGCGGCGATGGCGCGGGCGATCGAGACGCGCTGACGTTGTCCGCCGGACAGCTGGGACGGCAGTTTTCCGGCGGTGTCCCGGGGCAGGCCGACCTCGTCGAGCAGATCCCGCACGCGTCGTTCGAGTTCGGCGCCGCGCAGGGAAGTGAGTTCCCGCAAGGGTTCGGCGATAATCCGGGCCGCGGTGTGGCGGGGATCGAGCGAACTCTGCGGGTCCTGGAAGATGAGCTGCGTGCGCCGCCGGAACGCGCGTTCGTCGCCGTCCAGCCCGTCGGCGGTGCAGCGGTGCTCGCCGAAGGTGATCGTTCCGGACGTCGGGGTTTCCAGTGCGCTCACCAGACGGCCCAGCGTCGACTTGCCGGAGCCGGATTCGCCGACCAGCCCGAAGAACTCGCCGGGCGCGATTTCGAGTGACACTTCGCGTACCGCGTGCACTTCCGGTTCGCGGTTCAGGGAGAACCGCCCACGTCGTCCGTACACTTTGGACACCGAGTCGATGGTGAGCACCGTGCCCTTGCCCTCGGTGGCGGGACGTTGGGGGGAGAGCGTCCTGGTCTCCGTGGCGGTGGTCGATTCCCCCGTCATCGCGGCTTCGAGCAGGGTCTCGGAGATCGTCGGGAATCCGTCACGCCTGCTGACGCCCAGCTGGGGAACGCAGCTCAGCAACGCGCGCGTGTACGGGTGCTTCGCTCGGAACAGAATGTCCTCTCCTGCCCCTGATTCGACGAGGGAACCGCGGTACATCACCGCGATCCGGTCGGCGACCTGCGCGGCCACGCCCATGTCGTGGGTGATGAACACGCACGCCATGCCGTGGTCGCGGCGGACGCGGTCGAGCAGCGTGAGGATCTCGGCCTGGGTGGTGACGTCGAGAGCGGTGGTCGGCTCGTCCGCGATGAGCAGGTCCGGATCCGCCATCAGCGCCAGCGCGATCATCACGCGCTGCTGCATGCCGCCGGACATCTGATGCGGGTAGAGCGCCATGGTCCGGTCGGCGTCGGGCAGGCCGACCTCCGCCAGCAGGCCCCGCGCCTTGGCGTCGGCTTCCTGGTGCAGCGGCGATCGGCGGCGGACCGCCTGGCGTGGCGCGGATCCGGGTTTACGGTACGCCTCGATCAGCTGTTTCCCGACGCGCTGCCCGGGGTTGAGCGAATCGAGCGCCTCCTGGAAGATCATCCCGATCCGCGGCCCCCGGTAAGCGCGCATTTCTTCAGCGGACAGCGTGGTGACGTCCACACCGTCCACAGTGATCTCTCCGCGTGTGCGGACCGGCGCGACGAACTCGAGCAGCCGGATGATCGACAGCGCCGTCACGGTCTTCCCGCTGCCGGACTCGCCCACCACACAGAGCGTGCGGCCCTCGGCGAGATCGAGGGAAAGCTCTCGTACGAGCTCACGTTCGACATCGTCGGTGACGACGCCGACTGTGAGATCCCGGATCGCGAGCAGCGTCATGCTGCTGTGCTGGTAGATACCAAACCGACCGAAAGTAGGCGGTTCCCGTAGGTCTGTCCGATCTCCTTGTTGGCCTACTTTCGGCCTCATTGGTAAGTCCCCTTCCTCGTGCCCGTCGTGTCGCACGGGCCGGACTGCCGGGCGAACGGCTCCGGCAGGGGTAGTTCTACGCATGTTGACACCGGTGACCGGTCGTGTCAATGGTTTTATTCTACAAATGTAGGAAGTCGATTTCCGCCCGGTTTTGCTTGCTGTGCGAGGAAAATCGACCCTGGATTTTTTTGTCTACGGTTGTAGAGTGTCCGGCGAGTCAACCCTGAGGAGAGTGACCGTGACCGGGTCAACCAGAACAGCCAGTCCCGACCGGATCGTGGACATCGCCGTGGGCTACATGGCGGCGAAACAGCTCTTCGCCGCGAGCCGGATCGGTTTGTTCGCCGCGCTCGCGGACGGCCCGCTCGACGCCGCCGCGCTGGCCGCGAAGATCGGGAAACCGGCGCAGATCGCCCGCATCCTCGGCGACACGATGTCCTCGCTGGGCCTGCTCTCGCGCGTTGAGGGCCGCTATGAGCTGGGTGCCGACGCCGCCGCGTACCTCGCCGGAGGCGGTCTGGACCTCTCACCGTTCCTGACGTTCCTCGACTCGATCAGCTATCCGCACTGGCTCCAGTTCGAGCACACCGCCGACACCGGCGAGCCGGGCAAGCTCGACGTCGGGGGCGATCGCTGGGACACGTTCCTCTCCGGTGTCATGACGTATAACGCCCTACACGCCCGGATGCTGGCCGCCGCGTTCGACTACGGGCCGCACGAAAAACTCCTCGACCTCGGCGGGCTGTCGAGCGAATTCGCGCTGGAAGCCATGCGTGTCAACGAAAAACTGCACACGACGTTCGTCTTCGACCCGCGGTCGGTCGAGCCGGTCACCCGCGCGGTGGCCGACGCCGGATTCGCCGGGCGAAGCACCGTGGTGGGCGAGCCGGCCACCGAAGCGCGGCCGTCGGGGGAGTTCGACCTCGTCATGGTCAACCACGTCGTCCACCGGTTCACCGCCAGGGAGAACACGGAGATCCTGCGCCGCGCTCGTGCGGCCGCCGCGCCCGGCGCGACCCTGTTGTTGCTCGATTTCTTCCTCGATGACGACGCGGTCCAGCGGCCGCTCGACGCGTTGCACGCGGGGGAGTACCTGGTGATCGACGGGACCGTGGTGTACCCCGAGGCAGAGGTGCGGGCCTGGCTCATGGGCGCGGGCTGGCGGCCGGTGGACCGGCTGACCCTGCCGGGCAGTCCTCGCGTGCTCGTGGCCAAGGCGGAATGACCGTGGCTCTCGATCCCGCGGTCCGGGAGCTGCTCGCCCGCAGCGCATCGGCCTCCTCCGCCGCTCCCGCCAGGCCGCCCACGGCGGTGGAGCTGCGTGCCGCCTTCGACGCGTCCTGGCCTCGTCCTGCCTCGGTCGAGGCGGTCGAGTCGGTGACCGAGCATCAGGTGCCCGGCCCCGGCGGAGACGTCCGGGTCCGGCTGTACCTGCCGGAATCGGACGGGCCGGTGCCGGTGTTCGTGTGGATCCACGGCGGCGGCTGGACGATCGGCTCCATCGACGAGAACGACGTCGCCTCGCGGGCGGTGTGCAACGCGGCGAAAGTCGCCGTCGTCGCGGTGGACTACCGGCTCGCGCCGGAAAATCCTTACCCCGCGGCGCCGCAGGACTGTTATGCCGTCGTCGAGTGGCTGCACGCCGGAGGTGCCGGATCCACTGTGGATGGTTCCCGGATCGCGGTGGGCGGGGAGAGCGCCGGGGGCAATCTGTCCACAGTGGTCTCGATGATGTCCCGCGACGGCGGCGGCCCGCCGATCGCCGCGCAGGTGCTGATCTGCCCGGTCTACGGCCATCCCGACGACGGCTTCGCGTCCTATGTGGACTGCGCGGAAGGCTTCGGGATGACCGCCGCGGCGATGCGGTTCTTCTTCGCGCAGTACGTCACCGATCCGGCGCAGCTGAACGACCCGTACGTGCTGCCGTTGCGCGCTTCCGACCTCGGCGGCCTGCCCCCGGCGCTGGTGCTGACCGCGGAATACGACGTCCTGCGCGACGAGGGCGAGGAGTTCGCCCGCCGCCTCGCCGACGCCGGTGTCCCGGTGGAACTGACTCGCTACACCGGGCAGATCCACGGCTTCTACGGCCTGTACACGGACCTCCCGGCGTCACCACGCTCACACGCCCAGGCCGCTGCCTTCCTCCGAGAGGTCTTCTCCTGAGCCGGGAACCTCAGGGGCGGGTCAAGCGGTCCAAAAAGGACTCCAGGTGCCGGTGCTGCAGCGGGACCGTGGAGAACTCCCCGGCGACCAGGCTCATCACGTTGGCGCCGGCGTTGAGCAGCACGACCTCGTCGACCAGTTGCTCGTCCGGGGTCTCGGTGACGATGTCGCCGTCCTCGCGGCCCTCGGTGATATAGCGGTGCAGCAGGCCCCGCCACGAGCGGATGTGCTCCAGGTACTTGTCGTGCAGCTTCCGGTTCGACAGCGACATCTGCCAGAAGGTCAGCAGCACCCGGCCCGCGGTGATGCGCTCGGCGTCGATCGGCATCGAGGACACGCACAGCTCGCGCAGCGCGGCGAGCCCGCGCAGGCCGTCCAGTTCGACGTATTCGCGCATCATGTCCAGCGCCCGTACGTAGGTGGCCTCGATGATGTCTTCCTTGCTGGGGAAGTAGTGCTTGAGCGCACCGTTGGCGAAGCCCGCCGCGGCGGCGATCTCCCGCATCGTGGCGGCTTCGATCCCGCCCTGGATGATCAGGTCCCACGTCACGTCGACGATGTCGCTTCGTCGCTGGTCGTGGTCGATGATCTTCGGCATCGCGGCACCTCCCGCACTGGTTTGTCTACCAGTGTAGGAGAAAGTATCGGCCGGTAGTGCGCCGGGTGCTCAGCCGCGCCTGAACACCCGGCGCCCGGCGAACCACGTCTCGGCCACCTTCGTGGTGGCGAGCGCCCCAGCCGTGGTCCGGAAGGGGTCCCGGTCCAGCACGAGGAAGTCGGCGGACTTCCCCGGTGTCAAGGATCCGGTGACGTCGTCGAGGCCGCACGCCCTGGCCGCGCCGAGGGTGAACACCTCGATGGCCTCACTGAGCGTGATGGCCTGCTCCGGCCACAGCGCACCGGGGAAGGCCCCGCTCGGATCCTGCCGGGTGACCAGGCCCTCGATGCCCTCCCAGGCGTCGGGCGATTCGCTGACCGGCCAGTCCGAGCCGCCCGCGACCAGCGCGCCCCGGTCCAGCAGCGACCGGTTGGGCTGCATCCGCTCGGCCCGCTCGGCGGGCAGGACGCCGGCGATCGCGGACGGGATGACCCCGGGCACCCACAGGAACGGCGAGATGTCCGCGGCGACGCCCAGCTCGGCGAAACGCGGGATGTCGTCCGGGTGCACGAACTGGCCGTGCGCGACCTGGAACTTGGTGTCCGGGTAGCCTTCGGCGCGGACCTTTTCGACGGCGTCGAGCGTCGCGCGTACGGAGGCGTCCCCGGTGCAGTGGATCTTCGCCGACAGCCCGGCCTCGGCCGCCGTGCGCAGCCACCCCTCCAGTTCCGGTGGGGTCATCGTGGTCGCGCCGTGGAAACACGCCCCGTGGACCTCGTCCGGCCGGTACGGCTCCAGGAAGGCCGCGGTGCGGGTCGGCGGCACCCCGTCGAGGAAGATCTTGACGAAGTCCGGCCGGTGATGCTCGGTGCGATAGCGCTCGCGGACCTCGATCAGCGGGCGCCCGATCGGGTCGACGCCGAAGATCGGGTCGTTCACCAGCAGTGAGGACACCACCCACGCGTCGAGCTCGCCCGCGTCGTCCAGCGTCTTCAGCGCGGCCATGATGTCGACGGAGACCCCGGCGTCCTGGAACGCCGTGACACCGTACGAATGCAGGATCTCGATTCCGTGGCGGGAGGCGCGCGCGTGCTGTTCCGCGCTCAACGCGCTGTTCTCCCGCTGCTCCCGTTCGACGAGCATGCCCGCCGCTTCGAGCAGGACACCGGTCGGTGTCCCGTCCTGGTCGCGGACGATGACTCCGCTCGTCGGGTCCACTGTGGACGATGTGATCCCGGCCAGTTCCAGTGCCCGGCTGCTGACCCAGCGGTTGTGCCTGCTGTCGTCGGAGAGGACGACGGGACGGCCGCCCGCGGCTTCGTCGAGCGCGAGCCGGGCGGAGTGCTGCGACAGCGTACTGACCAAAGTGGACGCCCACGCGCCGCCGATCACCCACTCGTCACGGCCGAGACCGCGGGCCCGATCGCGGACGGCGGCGAGGATGTCCTCGAAACCGGCGTCCCCGCCGAAGGTGAGTTCGAACAGCGCGGCGCGCCCGGCGAGCGCGTGGTGGTTGTGGACGTCGACGAACCCGGGCATGACGAACGCCCCGCCGAGGTCGAGCACTTCGGTTTTCGGTCCACGGTCGACGTCTTCGAGGGCGAGCACCTTCCCGTCCTCGACGGCCAGCGAGGACGCCCACGGCCGCGCGGTGTCCACTGTGTACACCGTCGCGTTGGTGAGGATCAGGTCGGCCGCCATGGTTCAGTCCCCGGCCGGGTCGTAGGGCGCGGGGTGCACGGTCGTGCTCAGCAGCCTGCCGTGGGCGCCGAAGGTGAAGTGGGTGGGAGTCCGGCCGGTCGCGTCGAGTCCGAAGAGGACACCGTGCGAACGCAGCGCGCGGACGTCGCGGTGGTCGGCGACGGTGACCGAGGCGCACGGGATCACCTTCTCCCGCCACGTGAAGACGTAGATGCCCGGCCGCAGCTGGTAGACGGAGTTCTCGTCGGTGTCGGCGAGGCCCTTCTCCGGTCCGGCGAGGCACTGCCAGGTGTACCAGTGCGGGCTGAGGTAGACGTGCTCGTAGGCGTGGGCGGCGCTGTACACCCACATCACTCGCCTGCCGACGAGCGACGTGCTCGGCGCGATCTGTTCGCCTCGCGCTTCGAGGCCCTCGATGGTGGCGGGCAGGAACGTCTGCCCGACGCGCGGGAGGCCGTCGCCGATCTCGGTGACCACGACGAGCGCCCGGCCCTGACGCAGGTCGAGGAACACGGTGTAGGCCCGCTCCTGCCGGGTCCGGGGATGGAACTGGACGTAGTACAGGTCGTCGTCGACGAGGAACGTCTCGCAGTCGTCGGTCCCGGACGCGCCGTGGCTCCACTCGATACGGGCACCGGTGAACTTCGCCGAGAACGTCGTGCCGTCCGCGCAGTGGAGCACGAACGAGCGGCCGTGCAGGTCACCGACGGTGGGGGCCTTGTTCGCGTCGAATCCGGGGGCCAGGCCGTCCAGCGGCAGCCAGGTCGAGGTGTCGGACAGGTTCAGCGCGGTCTCGGGCATCGGCTCGTCCTCAGTGGTCGGAGTCTCGTCGGGGGTAGTTTCGCCCGATTTCCCGGCGGGTGGAACGGGGCGGACGGCGTCGTGCGGTATCGGTCAAGAGGGATGCGCTCGCGGCCAACCCGCGCGGCGGCACGGGGATCGAGGATGACGGCATGCGACTGGATCTGGCGGGCAAGGCGGTACTGGTGACCGGCGCGGCCTCGGGAATCGGACTGGCCTGCGCGCGGGCGTTCCTCGCCGAGGGCGCCCGGGTCGGGCTGGTCGACCGCGCGTCGGTTCCACTGCTGGACGGCGACGTCGTGGCGGTGCGGGCCGACGTCACGGACGAACCGAGGCTCGGCGCGGCGGTCGCCACGGTCGCGCGCCGGTTCGGCGGCCTCGACGTCGTCGTCGGCTGCGCCGGGGTCTCCGGCCCGGTCGGCAAGCCGCTGGCCGAGACCACGGTCGAGGACTTCACGACGGTGCTGTCGGTGAACGTGACCGGGCAGTTCCTGCTGGCCAAGCACGCGCGCCCGTGGCTTTCGCCCGGCGCGTCCGTGGTGTTCCTCGCGAGCGACTCCGCGTTCGTGTGCGCGCCGGGCATGGTGCCCTATTGCGCGTCGAAGGGCGCCGTGGTCGCGTTGACCAGGGCCCTGTCCGTCGAGTGGGGCGGCGTGCGGGTGAACTGCGTGTGCCCGTCGGTGGTGGACACCCCGATGGCCCGCGGCGATCTCGGCGCGGTGCTGGACGATCCGGTGTTTCCCGTGCAGGCGGTCGAGGACGTCGCGCAGCACGTGCTGTACCTGGCCTCCGCGCGGTCGCGGACGGTCAACGGCCAGGCGGTGCTCGCCGACTTCGGGGTGTCGGCGCGATCCGGTTTTCCGGCGTAGACACAGCCTGCGTAGACACAGCCCGCTTAGGACTTCGTTTCAGGACAAGGAAAGGACCTTCACGGTGGGTACAGAGAGCAAGGTCGTCGCGATCACCGGCGGCGGCACGGGCATCGGCGCGGCGGTGGCCCGGCGGTACGCGGCCGAGGGCGCGAACGTCGTGGTCCTCGGACGGCGGCGCGAACCGCTGGAGAAGGTGGCGGCCGAGACCGGCGCGCACGTCATCTCCTGCGACGCGAGTGTGGCTTCGGACGCGGAGAACGCGGTGGCGGAGATCATCGGCCGGTTCGGGCGGCTGGACGTCGTGGTCGCGAACGCGGGCGGGCATGGCCTTTCGTCGGTGGTCGACACCGGCGACGAGGAATGGGAGCTCGCGCTGCGCTCGAACCTGTCGAGCGCGTTCGTGTTCTGCCGGGCGACGTTGCCGTCGCTGGTGGAGACCGGGGGACAGGTGGTGATCGTGTCGTCACTGGCCGGCCTGTTCGCCGGGCCGAACGTCGCGGGGTACACCGTCGCGAAGCACGCGCTCATCGGGCTCACCCGGTCGATCGCCCGGGACTACGGCCCCCGCGGTGTCCGCGCCAACGCTGTGTGTCCCGGCTGGGTCCGCACCCCGATGGCCGACGGCGAGATGGACCAGTTCGCCGAGGCGGCCGGATTCACCGGCGGTCACGACGAGGGCTATCGCCGGGTCACCGCCGAGGTCCCGCTGCGACGGCCCGCCGAGCCGGACGAGATCGCGTCCATCGTCCGCTTCCTGGGTTCGTCGGAGTCGTCGTACATCACCGGCGCGGTGCTGGTCGCCGACGGCGGCGCCCACGCGGTCGACCTGCCCACCCTGGCCTTCGAACGCGCGGGCATGGGTTCGTAGGCGCGGTCATGCGCCCCAATGTGGCGTTCGGTGCGTTGGATGCACCCAATGCCACAATGGGGCGCTTGAGAGGTGCGGGGTCAGGATTCGCCGAGGTAGGCGGTGTGCAGGGTGTCGGGGGAGTCCAGCAGGGTGCGTGCCTCGCCGGAGAAGGTGACCCGGCCCGACGACACCACGACGGCGTCCTGCGCGACGCCCAGTGCCAGATGCGTGAACTGCTCGACGAGCAGAATAGCCGCCCCGTCGGAAGCGAACCGGGTGATGACCGGGAGCAGGCGGGTGAACACCACCGGCGCGAGGCCGAGCGACATCTCGTCGATCAGCAGGAACGCCGGCCGCGCGGCGAAAGCGCGGGCCAGCACCACCATCTGCTGTTCCCCGCCGGACAGCAGCGCGGCGGGGGAGTCGCGGCGTTTTTCCAGCTCCGGGAACAACTCCAGGACCTCGTCGACCCGCGCCCTGGTGCGCGCCGTCAACCGGAGGTTCTCCAGCACGGTGAGCCCGCCGAACACCGCGCGGCCCTGCTCGATGTGCGCGAGCCCGAGCCGCGCACGCGCCACTCGCGAGTGCTTCGTGATCTCGGTGTGTCCGATGTGGACACTTCCGCGCGCCGCCGGGATCACCCCGGACACCGCCTCCAGCAGGCTCGTCTTCCCGGCTCCGTTCGGCCCGACGAGCGCGGTGATCCGGCCGGGCGCCAGCTCGAAGCCGACGTCCCTGATCACCGGGCCCGCCCCGCGCGAGACCGTCAAGCCCGCCACTCGCAACGCGTTCACAGCAGCTCCGTTTCGCCCATGTATGCCTTGAGCACCGCGGGATCGGCCAGCACCTCGGCCTGCGGGCCGGTCGCCAGCACCTGGCCGAAGTCGAGCACGGTGATCGTGTCGCAGACCGACCGCACCAGGTCCAGGTCGTGCTCGATGAGCAGCAACGACACGCCGAACCGGGCGGGCACCCGCCGCAGCCGTTCCCCGAACGCGACGTGTTCCTCGTGCGGCAGTCCCGCGGCGGGTTCGTCGAGCAGGAGGATGCGCGGACCGGCCAGCAGATGGCCGACGACCTCGACCAGCCGCCGCGCGCCGACGTCCACTCGGGACAGTGGGGTGCGGGCGGCGGGACAGCCGAAGAACTCCAGCGCGTCGGCGATCTCCGCCGCGGCCAGCCGCCGTCGTGCCACGAACCGGACATAGGACTCGACGGTCAGCCCCGGCGGGACCCGGTCCTGCTGGAACGTCCGCCGCAGGCCCGCGCGCGCCCGGCGGGTGGGTGAGCCGGTCAACGGGCGGCCGTCGAGTTCGACGGCGCCCTGCGCCTGTGGGAGGAAGCCGCTGATCGCGTCGACCAAAGTGGACTTCCCGGCACCGTTGGGCCCGATCACGCCGAGGATCCCGTGCTCCGGAACCGCTATGTCTACTGAGGACAGTGCGTCGACATGTCCGAATCGGACACTCAATCCGCGCACCACCAGTACCGGATCGCCCGGTGGCGGCGCCTCGCCAACGGCCTCGACGTCGCGGTGCTCGATCCCGACATGCCCGTTGCCGTCGCGGGCCCTGGCGCGCCGGTGCCACAGTTCCCGCAGCGCCGTGCCGAGGTTCCCGCCGCTGGTGAGCGCCTGGATGCCGAGGAGGCCGAACACCACATAGCCCCAGTCCTGCGGCACGCCCCAGCGTTTGAGCAGTTCCGGCACGGCGACCCAGAGCACCGCGCCGAACACCGCCATGTCGATCAGATGCGCGCCCGACATGATCGCCAGCACGTACAGCGCCAGCGACTGGATGGAGGTGAAGCTCGCCGGGAACGCCAGGCCGACCTGCCCGGTGAGCAGCCCGCCGCTGATGCCGCCGAGCGTCGCGCTCACCGCGAACGCCGTCAGCTTCGACGTCCGCACGCTGGCCCCCGCCGCGGCCGTGCCGCGTTCGGAGAACGCCACCGCCTGCCAGCCGCTGCCCCAGCGGCCCCGGCGCAGGAAGTACACCGCGAGACAGCACAGCACCAGCACGATCACGCCGAGCAGGAAGTAGGCGCGGTCGTCGGAGAACGCGTCGGGCCGCATGACCGAGATCCCCTCGCTCACGCCGGGGAACTGGAGCTGCACCAGGGTGAGATCCGCCGCAGCGGCGAGGCCGAGAGTGACGACCGCGAGGTTGATCCCGCGCAGCCGCAGCGCCGGAAGCCCGACGAGCACGCCGACGGCCCCGGCGGCGAGGCCGCCCAGCAGCAGCCACACCAGGAACCCGCCGGGCGCCTCCGCCTTGTTGAGCGCGGACACCACCCAGGCCCCGACCGCGGCGAAAGTCAGCTGGCACAAGGAGATCATCCCGGCGCTGCCGGTGACGACGCCGAGCCCGAGCAACGCGATCGCGGCCACGACCGCGCTCATGCCGAGGTAGACGAAGTACCCTTCGAGCCCGACACTCAGCGCGTACCCCGCGGCCACCGCGACGACGGCGACGAGCAGGGGGATTCCCAACCGGGGAAGCGTCCGGCGATCAGCGAGCGGCATCCCACACCTCCTTGCGCTGCGACCACAGCAGCAGTCCGGCGATGACGACGAAGGGCAGGAAGTACCGCGCGATCGAAAGGCTGTCGGACTGGGCCAGCGCGCCTTGCAGCATGCCGAGCACCAGCCCGCCGATCACCGCGAGATCCAGCCGCCGGAACCCGCCCAGCAGGGCCGCGGCGGCGGACGGGACGACCAGCATCGCCAGCGACGTCGCGTCGTTGGACTGCGACGGCGCGACGATCGAGATCATCAGCGTGCTGATCAGCCCGGTGACCGCCCAGACCGCGACACTGAGCGGTTTCGCCGGGATGCCCAGCAACTCCGCCGTCGTCGGCCGCTCCGACAGGGCACGCAACGCGACACCCGCCGACGTCCGCGTCAGCACCGCCCGGCAGCCCAGCGAGACCAGCACCGCCAGCCCGACAGTGACCACGGTGACCTGGCTGACCACCACTCCGCCGACCTCGAAGGCAGGGCCGGCGAGGATCGGCTGGAACGGCTGGGGCTTGTTGCCGAACAGGATGAACGACAGCGAAATGAGCAGCAGGAGCACCGCGACGGTCACCGCCGAACGCGTTCCGGTGTCCGCCTCGGCGAGCCAGGTCGAGATCACCCAGCCGAGCAGCGCGCTCAGCGCACCGCCGAGCAGGATGCCCACGACCGTCGCCAGCCACACCGGGAGTCCGATGTGGACGGCCAGGTAGACCGCGACGTACGAGCCGAACATCGCGGTCGCCGCCTGCGCGAAGTTGACCACCCGGACCAGCCGGGACATCAGGGTCAGGCACACCGCCAGCACCGCGTACAGCCCGCCGGCGGCCAGGCCTGCCAGCGCTCCCTGCAGCATCGGGATACTCCTCTACTTCTTTCGGGCTCTACTTCTTGGGGATGTGCAGCCAGTCGTTCGCGGCCAGTTCCCATTTGCCCGCGCCGGAAGCGAGTTTGACCGGCCAGCCCGCGGTGTTGTCGTGATGGGTCTTGCCGGTCCCGAACACGTACGGCGTCCCGACCATCGGATCGACGATCGGCTGCATTTCGTGCAGTGCCTTGGTGACGCTCTCGCGGTTGATGTCACCCTTGATGCCCTTGAGCACCGCGACGAAGTACTTCGCCGCGAGATAGCCGCCCTGACTGAACGAGGTGAGCGGGATGCCGCCCTTCGTCATCAGGTCGCGCCATTCCTTGTTCTGCGGGCTGGCCGCGTCGGTGAACGGGTAGAACTCCGCGGGGACGTAGACGCCCGCGCCCGCGTTCTGGACCGCCTTGGCGTAGTTTTCGCTGTAGACGCTGGTCAGCAGCAGCCACGTGACGTCGTTCCAGCCCTGTGCCTGCGCGGCCTTGAGCTGGCCGATCGAATCGGGTTCGACGGGGTTGACGGTGATCGCCTTGCAGCCCGCGGCCCGCGCCTTGACGACGTAGGAGGTGTAGTCGGAGCCGCCGTAGGGCACGGTCGCGTCGACGTACTTGAGCTTCTTGCCGGTGATCGCCGACCATTCGTCGATGGCCGCCTGGTACGAGGGCAGCGTGTTGCCCGCGATCTCCAGCAACGCGCAGATGTCGTTCAGCTTCAGCACTTCGGACCCGTACAGCAGCGTCAGCGTCATGTCGTGGAACGGGCCGACGTTGGCGGGGGAGATGTTGGGGCTGGTGAAGCACGCCGGGTCGACGCCGATCCCCGGGACCGAAAGGATCTTCTGCTGCTCGTAGTACTTCGCGTTGATCTGGCACTCGATGAGGCTGGACGAGCCCGCCAGCGCGACTGCCTTGTCACCGCCGACGAGTTCGCGGGCCGCGGCGGCGGCCGCCGCCGGGTCGCCCTTGTCGTCGATCGCCTTGTACTCGATCTTCCGGCCGTTGATCCCGCCCGCGGCGTTGGTCGCGTCGAACACCGCCTTCGCGGCCTGTGACGATTCGGGGAAGGTGGCGGCGCCGCTGAGCGCGTTGACCGAGCCGACCACGATCGGCCCGCTCGTCCCGGCGTCGGTCCCGGCGCATCCCCCCGCGAACAGCACGACAGCGGTGGCGAACGCCAGGCTGCCCAAGATCTTTCTCATGGCGGTTCCCGTCCTGTGGCTAGTCGAGGTGGATGGACCCTACGAGCGGCCACGGCGGCGCGCCTTGTCTCTGCGGGCACGGGTGTTGTCCGGTGCGGCACGGGCTCACGCCGTCGCGGCGACCACCGGCACGGAGTCCACGATCTGCTCGAAACTGGCCAGCTCGCCGCCGTCGAACTTCCACACGTGCGCGACCCGCGCGGTGAACGACTGACCGGATTTGCGGTGCGTACCGGTGTAGGTTCCGAGGCCGATGATCGTGTCCCCGGCGTCGTGCAGTTCCGCCAAGGTGAACGTGTAGCCCTCCCAGTCCCTGCCGATCGCCTCGAAGACGTTCTTCTTGACTTCGTCGGGGCCGGTGTACGTTCCGCCGTAAGGGAAACCGGCGGCCTCGGTCCAGGTGGTCCCCGGCCCGAGCGGCGCCAGCATGCCCTCGAGATCGCCGCGGTCGCTGGCGGCGTAGTGCGCGGTGATGACGTCCAGATTGGACACTGGGTTCTCCTTCAGACGGGCTGGGCTAGACGGGTTGGGCGTCGGGGTAACTGACGGAACCGAGCGGGTAGATGTGGCCGCCGGCGCGGGAATGTTCGGAGCGGCCGTCGCCGGTGATGCCGAGGAACACGCCGGTGGTCTTGAGCGCGTAGCCGAGGTCGTGCAGCCAGACGCTGGCCACGGCGATGCGGAATTCGCGGAAGCAGAACAGGTAGAGGCCGTCGGCGAACTTCCAGACCGTGGACAGGTCCATGTCGCCGTGACCGCGTTGCACGCCTTCGAGACACTGCCAGGCGTAGCGCTGCGAGGAGACGTAGACGTGCTCGTAGAGATGGTTCGGGCTGTAGCGGTAGATGTTGCGCTTGCCGATCAGGTCGCGGGACGGGCCCGGCACGGCACCGGACGGCGTGCCGCCGTCGGTGGTGCCCGCGCGGAACGTCTGCGACACGCGGGGCACACCCTCGACGTCCTCGGTTCCGATGACCGACCGGATCGCGAGCGCGCGGTGGGTGGTGGTCGAGAAGATCACCGTGAGTGCTTCGCCTTCGACGCTGGCGAACGGCAGGTTGACGAAGAAGACGTCTTCGCGCACCGCGACCGCGTCATAGGGATCCTTGACCCCGTTGCAGACGACGTGCTCGGCGTCCTCGAAACGCAGCTCGAGTTTCGTGTCGTCGTCGAGCGTGACGGTGAGTTCGCGGCCGGTGAGGTCCGCGTTCGGCAGGCGGTAGGTGGCTATCCCGGCGGCGAACTCGTCATAGGTGCGCCACTGTTCTTCCGGTGTTTCGGACATGGCCTCATCCTCGGCGCCGCGCCGGGGGACGGCCAGCGATCACGCACTGGAGGGCAAGGACCGGTCGCTCTCGGTCAACCCGCGGCGCGCAGTTCGCTCGGCGAGCGGCCGTAGGCGGCCTTGAACACGCGGCTGAAATGGGCGGCGTCGACGAACCCCCATTTCGCGGCGATGGCCGCGACCGGGCGGGTCGAGTGCACCGGATCGAGCAGCTCGCGGCGGCAGTGCTCCAGACGCCGGGTGCGGATCCAGCCCGATACGGTGGTGCCCTGTTCCTGGAACAGCCCGTGCAGATGGCGGGTCGAGATGTAGTGCTCGGCGGCGATCTGCGCCGGGCCGAGTTCGGGCGAGGACAGGTTCGCGTCGACGTACGCGCGGATCCGCCGCATCAGCTCGTAATGCGGGTCGGCCGTGGTGCGCGCCAGGTCGAGTTCGGCGGCGAACATCGTGGCCAGCAGGTCCACCGCGCTGTGTGCGAGGCGCACCCCGGCGGGACCGGCCAGCTGGTCGAGGTTCGTGCCGAGCTGGGCGAGGAACGGCACGACGACGTTGCCGACGCCTTCGCGGCCGGACATCCGCACGGCGGTCAGCTGGCCGACCAGTTCGGCGGGCAGGTCGAGCAGCCGCTGCGGGAACATCACCACGAGCGTGCGGAAATCCTCCTCGAACACCAGGGAATACGGCCGGTGGGTGTCGTAGAGCGCGACGTCGCCGGGCTGCAGCACGGCCTGCCGGTCGTCCTGCACGAGCAGCCCGGTCCCGGCGAGGATGAGACTGAGCTTGTAGTAGCGCCGGTCGGCCCTGGCGATGAGCTCCGGGGTGCGCTCGACGTTGTGCGCGGAGGCGGTGATCTCGGAGAACTGGACGTCGTCCGCGCCACCGGACCGGATCCGGCCGCGGAAGTGGTCGTGGTGCGGGCTGGTGACGTGCAGTGGGACGAACGACTGGGACACCGCCGTGCGGAAGTCGGTGAAATCCCGCGCGACCAGCGTGGTGGACGGGTGAAGGGCGACGGTCACGACTTACCTCGCAGCACCGAGAGGAAGCAATTTCGTATACGATAAGCGATACGATCTTGCCAGGCAACCGTCTCGGCCGTACCCCCGTTACACCGGTCGTCGCGGTGTCGCGTGCCAGGGCCGGGTGCTGAAGGACGCTTTCAGCGCGCTGAGTGCACTGAAGGCGTCCTTCGGCGCGGTAGGTGCACCGAAGGCGTCCTTCAGCACTTTGTATCCACAAAGGACAGTGGCGCGGGAGTTACCGATGCCCGCTCAGCTGGGGCTCGGGCTTCCGCTCCCGAGTCCGGGGTGTGCGATTGGCGAACCAGACGGCCAGGATCACCACGACGCATCCGGCGAGCTGGGCGGCGGTCGGCGTTTCGCCCAGCACCACCAGGCCGAACCCGATGGCCAGCACCGGCTGCAGCGTGAGCAGCGCGGCGGCGGTGTTCGGCAGCAGCCGGGCGGTTCCCGTGCTGACGAACAGCCACGCGGCGACCTGGCCGAGCAGGGCGAGCGCGATCATCCAGCCCCACGACGCCGCGTCCAGCGAGAGGCTGATGCCGCCGGTGCTCGCGCCGATCACCCCCGCGGTCGCGGTGGCGGCGGCGGTCGCCACCGCGATGGGCGTCACCAGGTGGCGCGGGCTCCGCCGTCCGGAAACCCGGTTCAGGTAAAGGAAACCGGAGTAGGCGACGCCGGCGGCGATGCCCATGATCGAGCCGCGCACCGGGTTCGTCACCTGGGCACTGTGCCCCAGCGCACCGCTGGCCAGCGCGATCCCGGCGATCATCAGCGGGGCGGCGGCCAGGAAGCGGCGCGCGATCGGCGTGCCGCCGAACACCTTGCCCAGCAACGGGAACACGATGACCTGGACGGTGATCAGCACGGTCGCGATGGCCGCCCCGACGTCGAGGATGCTGGCGGTCCAGAGCACGTAGTCGATCCCGAGGAACACGCCGGCCGCGGCGGCGCAGCCGAGCAACGGGCCGCCCAGCGGTCCCTCGCGCCGGAGTTCGGCATACGCCAGCGGGATCAGCACCACCAAGGCGATGGCGCACCGGAGGAACGCGGCGGTCCCGGCGCTGACGTCCGCGAGCTTGACGAACGTCGCGGAGCCGGACAGGCAGACCGCACCCGCGACGACGGACAGCGCGGGCAGGGCGGGCCGCCGGGTCTTCGGCAGGGGGAAGGTCGTGTCCACGTCCTCCACGGTGCCAACCAGGACTCACCAGCACTAGTTATGATTTATGAGGACTTCTGATTAGCATGGCTTAGATGATTGTCTGGGAGCGGCTCCGCGTGTTCGCCGCCGTCGCCGAGCACGGCTCGATCTCCGGCGCGGCGGAGGCCCTGCACATCACCGGTTCGGCGGTGACCCAGCACGTGCGCAAGCTGGAACGCGAGGTGCGCTGCCCGCTGGTCGAGCCGGACGGCAGGGGCATCCGGCTCACCACCGCAGGACGGGTGCTGGCCGACACGGCGCTGCACGTCGCGGGCACGGTCGCCGAGGCCGAGCGCGATCTGGCGAACCTGCACGGCCAGATCGTCGGGCCGCTGCGCATCGGGGCGGTAGCCAGCGCGTTGCGCGCGCTGATCCCGCGCGTGCTGCACACCCTGACCGCCCGGCATCCCCGGCTGGTCCCGGCGCTGCGGGACGGTGAGGTCATCGACATGATCCCCGCGTTGCGATCGCGTCACCTCGACGCGGTCCTCACCGAGAGCTGGTCCAGCAGGCCGTCGCGGTATCCGCCGGGGATTCACCTGACCGAGCTGATCCGCGAGGACGTCCACCTCGCCGTCCCGGAGGGCCATCCGCTCGCCGACCGCCGCGAGCCGATCCCGCTCGGTGAGCTGGGCGGGCTGACCTGGGTGAGCTGCGCGCCCGGCACCGATCCCCACGAGGCGCTGGTGCACGCGCTGCGCGCGCACAACGTCGGCGCGGACGTGCCCTACTGCGTGCTCGACTACACCACCCACCTCCTGCTGGTCGCCGCCGGGCTCGCCGTCGCGCTGGTCCCGCGGATGGCCCGGCATCCGCAGCCGGACGGGGTCCGGTTCCTGCGCACCGCGCCGTCGATCACCCGCACCATCGGCGTGGCCACCGTCGAGGGCGTCAACACCCCGGCGGTGGACGCGTTCGTCGCCGTGCTCCGGGAGCAGGTCGCCGTGTGGTCCCCGGAACTCTGATCCTCCATTGTGGACTGTCAGTGCGGGTCGAGGGCGCGGAGTGAGCGGTCGGCGGCGGTGACCGAGAGCAGCGCGGCGGCGGCCACGCTGAGCACCAGCGCCAGCGTGCCGAGTCCGCCATCGGTGGCTTCCGCGCCGAACGCCAGCGCGAGCACGCTGGTGGAAGCCAGCGCGCCGATGTACTGGGCGGTGCGGAAGAGGCCGGACATTGTGCCGATCCGGTCCGCGGGGGCCTGCG
Source organism: Amycolatopsis sp. NPDC058986 (assembly GCF_042741125.1). Lineage (NCBI taxonomy): Bacteria > Bacillati > Actinomycetota > Actinomycetes > Pseudonocardiales > Pseudonocardiaceae > Amycolatopsis > Amycolatopsis sp. NPDC058986. The sequence continues at coordinate 57,717 of NZ_JBHYJW010000012.1, forward strand.
CGTAGAGGACCGTCTGGTTCGCCACGGTGCTGAGCCCTTGCCCGACACCGAAGAGCAGGCCGATCGCGACCACGAGCCACAGCGCGGTGCCCGAGGACAGCGTCAGCAGGGCCATCGAGCCGATCACCAGCGCGCCCGCGGTGAGCAGCAGCCGCGCGCGGACGCCGGTGCACAGCCGGGCGCCGAAGGCGGACAGCGCGACGGTGGTGATCGACATCGGCAGCAGCGCGAGGCCGATCGTCGATTCCGGCAGCCGGTAGCCTTCCGCGAGCCATTGCGGATAGCCGTAGAGGAACGCGTAGATCACCAGGTAACCGCAGCCCTGCCGGAGATAGGTCGCGGCGAGCGGCCGGTTGCGGGCCAGGGTACGCAGATCGAGGAACGGGTCCCGCACGCGCAGTTCCCACGCGATCAGCCCGGCGCCCGCGAGCACGCCGGTCAGCAGGAACGGCCACGGCGTCGCGCCCGAGCGGGTCAGGCACAGCAGCAGCGCGGTGAGGGTGAGCGTGAAGAGCCCGATACCGACCAGGTCGAGCGGCGGCCGGGGGCCGGTGCGCTCGCGGCGTTCGTCCGGGGGCAGCCACCGCCACACCAGCAGCAGCCCGAGCGCGGCGACCGGCACGTTCACCGCGAACGTCCAGCGCCAGTCGCCGAGGCCGACCAGCAGGCCGCCGAGTGTCGGGCCGACGGCCATGCTCGCCTGGGTGGACGTGGCGAGCGTGGCCAGTGCCCGCCCCGGCACCGGGACGTCCGCGGCGTTCGCCCGTGCCCGGACCATCGCCATCGCCGCCGGGAATCCCGTGGCGGTGCCGAGGCCGAGCAGGATCCTGGCCACGAGCAGGACCTCGAAGGCGGGGGCGAACGTGCCGAGCAGGCCCGCCGCCGCGACCAGCACGAGGCCCGCGGCCAGCACCCGCCGGGCGCCGAGCGTGTCGACCAAGCGGCCCATCACCGGCTGGGCGGTGGCCGTGGTCAGGTACAGCACAGTGACCAGCCACACCGTGTGCCCCGCCCCGACGCCGAGGTCCCGGCCGATCGGGACCAGGGTCACCGCGATCATCGACGAGTTGACCGCGTTGAGCAGTGTGCCGATGACCAGCGGGGTGAGGAATTTCGCGTCGAAAGCGGTGCCCGGCCTGGTCGCCGTGGTCACCGGGCGACCGCCGGCTCGCGGGCCTCGCGGGCCGCCGCCGGGACGAAGATGTCCGCGCGGGCGATCACCCGGGCCGACCGGTTGAGGGTGACGCCGGTGAGCGCGCCGTCGCCGCTCGTGCGCAGGCTGGCCGAGACGACGCCCGCCGCGGTGCCGATCCGGATCTCCCCGTTCTCCGCGGCGGTGTGGGCGCGGACCGTGCTGCCGGGGACCGTGGCCGCGGCGGCCACCGCGACCATCGAGGTCAGGCCGATCACCGGGTGCGGCGCGTGCATGGAGGCCATCCGCACCGCGACGTCGAACTCCCCGGCGGTGACGTGCGTGCCGCCGGTGGTCGTGTAGTCCGCGGCGGGACCGACGATGCCGAGCTTCGGCACCGCGTGGCTGACCGGACTGTCCGGAGTGGACAGTCCCATCCTGATCGCGGCCGCACGGCGCAGGCCGAGCAGCGAGGGGAGCCGTTCGCCGAACTCGGCGACGCTCTCCGAACCGGTCAGGCCCAGCGACGGCGCGTCGACCAGTGCGGCCGGTGCTCCGGCGTCGACCAGTGTCGCCTTCGCGGTTTTTTCGCGCGATTCCAGCATGTCGACGGCGCGGCCGGTCGGCAGCAGGCTGCCGCCGACGGGATTCAGGAACTCCAGGCCCACCGGCACGCCGGGCGAGGAGACGCCCGGCACCACCGCGTCGCCGGTGGGGCGGAACCGCGCGCCGGGCGTGGCCACGACCGCGTCGATCCGGGAACCGCTGTTGGTGTTGCGCATGCGCACCCTGGTGCGGTCGCCGCGCGGCCGGACCAGCCCGGACTGCACCGCGTACAGCCCCACCGCGGTGGCGCAGTTGCCGCAGTTGCTGCCCCATTCCACCTGTTCGACGCCGACGCCGACCTGCGCGAAGGTGTAGTCGATGTCCACTCCCGGCTCGTAGGAGTGGGCCACGATCGCGGCCTTCGACGTCGTCGAGGTCGCCCCGCCGACGCCGTCGATCTGGCTGTGGTCCCGCGCGCCGAACGCGGCGAGAAGCACGTCCTCGGTCGACGCGCCGCGCCCGTGGATGTCGGCCACGTCGAACAGCCAGCATTTGCTCGTTCCGCCGCGTACCAGGGTCGCCGATACGCCGATGGTTCCTTTTTCGGGGGAGAGCATGCGTAACACCGTCCACAATAGGAAAAGGGGAGGGTTCGTCGACCGCTGCGACATCGGAGCAGGTCACAAGCACAGGATGGGAAAGGGAGAGTGGATGTCTCCCGATGTAGGTAACCGTATCGTAAAAGATCGACATGGTCAACGTAAGGTCCGCTGCGTAGGGCCGTTGTCAAGTAGCCGTTAATCGCGCGTGACCACGCCGGTAATAGGCGAATTTTCGCGAAACACTGGTGAGTTCCCGATTTGCCGTGTGACGGTGCCGACAGTGTTAAAAATGTGAAAATAACGGGATGCGTGCGGCGGAACGGTGTGTTATGGCGACACTTTCAGGTGATTTCCGCTTGGCTTTACCGAGATTTTATCGGCCGGGGATGTTCAGCGCAGGACGGCGGCGGTCAGGGTTGCGGTGAGCCAGGTTTCGTAATCGTCGTGGGACCAGCCCGCTTCGTGGACGAGGCTGTTGTGGACGCCGTCGGTCATCAGTGCGACGGCGATGTCGCCGGCGCGGGGAACGAGGCGCCCGCCCGTTTCCCGGACGCGGCCGATGATCATCTCCACGCCGAGCCGGTTGCGGCGCGCGCCTTCCGCGCGTGTGGCCGCGATGTCGGGATCGACGGCCGCGCCCGAGTTCAGCATCGCGACGATGTCACCGCAGCGCTCCTGGACCTGCCTGCTCGCCTTCGCCAGCAGGCGGAGCAGTTCGACGGGTTCGTCGAGTTCCGCGGACCGCGCCATCAGTTCGGGCAAGCCCGCTTCGTCGTCGAGGAGATCGACGAGCCCGGTGAGGACTCCGGCCTTGGACCCGTAATGCGCGTAGATGGTCTGCGGTACGACGCCGGCTTCCTGGGCGAGGCGGCGGATCGAGGTGCGGGCGTAGCCGTGTTCGGCGAAGAGCCCGCGTGCCGCGGTGAGGATCGCGCGCAGGGTCAGCGCCTCGCGCTGGTCCCGCAGCCGGACGATGCCGGGCAGGTCGGCTGGCATGTACACTCCAACTTAGAACATCGTTCTAACAACTGGACTACCATTCTAAGTTAGGGTAGCGATGACTGCTGAGGAGATCATCACCGGGCTGGAGCGCGCGTGGAACGCCGGTGACGGCGCCGCGTGGGGCTCGTACTTCGCCGAGGACGCCGACTTCGTGGACGTCGTGGGGCGTGTGCAGCGCGGCAGGAAGGTGATCGCGGAGGAACACCAGAAGATCTTCGACACGATCTACCGGGGCAGCCGGCTCGAGATCCGGCAGCTGGACGTCCGGCCGATCGGCGCGGACGCGCTGGTGCTGCACACGACGTCGAAGCTGCGGGTGCCCGGCGGGCCGAGGGAAGGGGACTGGGCGGCCATCCAGACGAAGATCGTCCGGGACGGCCGGATCGTCGCGTTCCACAACACGATGCTGGCCGACCTCGCGGAGTTCACGCACCGGGACGCGGAACTGGCGGCCCGCTCGCCGTTGGAGTGGAAGGAATAACCCGCCTCGCCGGTCGGTGGCGGGCTCGCCGGATCACGGCCAGCCCGCCGCTTCCGCCACGGCCTTGGCCACGTCGGCCACGGAACCGTCGGCGGTGACGACGAAATCCTCGACGCCGGCGCGGCGGAAGATCCCGTCGAGTTCCCGTGCGCGTTCGAGGTGCCACCGCAGTCCTGCCTCGTCCTCGGGTCCGTGCCTGCGGGCGAGCCTGCGGTCGATGACCGCCTCGGCCGCGGTCAGCCTGCACACCGCGGGTTCCACGCCGAGCGCCTCCGCGTACCGTCGCCGGTCTTCCCGGCTTTCGACCACTCCCGCCAGTACCAGGCGATGCGCGCCCGCGTCGCGGTAGTTGCGGGCCACGGACCTCAGGTTCCGCAGTTCCATGGCGAGATCGAACGGGTCGTCGGCGGGCGCGGGCCAGCGGCCGCGGAGCGCGTCGAGGTCGATGACGGCGTGGGGGATCGCCGCGGCGGCGAGCAGGTCTCCCACGGCCTCGGCGATCGTCGTCTTGCCGACCCCGACCGGACCGGTGACGAGCAGGGCGCCGGACGTGCCGTCGGTGATCACCGGCCGATGGTAGCCGTCGCGGGTCACGGACAGTCGCCTGTCGTCATCCGGTCGGGAAAGAAGCAGTCTCGAAGGAGTTTTGCGCACGCCGGGGAAATCACCCCTGAGCCAAGGGGAATAGGCCGATTCGGGAACGAAATCGCCGCTTCCGGATTTACCTGAGTGAACCGCGGTCGAGCTTCTTGTCGGGCCGCATGCCTGCCACTAGCGTTGGCCGAGGTAGGCACCGAACCCGGTGGTCAGGGCCGGAATTCCGGTCCGGCCGCGCAATTACCCGAGCCTGGAAAACCGCCTCAGCCAGTCGAATCCATATACGAAGGAAACCGCGGATGCTGCCTGTGTTCCGATCCACGGTGCCGGAAGCAGCCGTCCGTTCTGCCGACGTCACCGCCTGAGAAGGAGCCCGTCACCGATGACCTCCATCGACCAGCCCGTGCTGCGCACCCCCTATCAGCGGTCGGTCGCGGACTACTGGAACAACGAGAAGAACGCCGTCAACCTCCGGCTCGGCGACATCGACCACCTCTATCACCACCACTACGGCATCGGTGACTACGACGCCGCCGTGCTCGAGGCGCCGGCGGCGCAGCGCGACGAGGCCATCATCGCCGAAATGCACCGGCTGGAGACGGCCCAGGCCCAGGTCCTGCTCGACTACCTCGGCGACATCGCGCCCACCGACCGGCTGCTCGACGCCGGCTGCGGTCGCGGCGGGAGCAGCATCATGGCGAACCAGCGGTTCGGCTGCCAGGTCGACGGGGTGTCGATCTCCCAGCAGCAGGTCGATTTCGCCAACGCGGAGGCGGCGCGGCGCGGCGTCGCGGGCGAAGTGCGGTACCACCTGCGCAACATGCTGGACACCGGGTTCGACACGGGCGCGTTCAAGGGCATCTGGAACAACGAGAGCACGATGTACGTCGACCTGTTCGACCTGTTCGCCGAACACGCCCGCCAGCTCGCGCCGGGCGGCCGCTACGTCACCATCACCGGGTGCTACAACGACGTCACCGGCGGCCGGTCGCGGGCGGTGAGCCAGATCGACCAGCACTACATCTGCAACATCCACGCCAGGAGCCAGTATTTCAAGGCGCTCGCGGCCAACGGGTTCGTGCCGATCAGCGTCGTGGATCTGACCGCGGCGACGATTCCCTACTGGGAGCTGCGCGCGCGATCCTCGGTCACCACCGGGATCGAGGACGCGTTCCTCACCGCCTATCGGGAAGGCAGCTTCCACTACCTGCTCATCGCCGCGGACCGGGTCTGATCCCGGGGCGGGCGCCCGGCTGACGAGGAGAAGGGAACACGATGGTCGACACAGCCCCCGTGACAGGGCCGGGAGTGGTGGGTGCGCGTCCCGGCCGTCCGTCCATTCCGGACAGTCCGGTGAGTACCGGCGGCGCGGCCGGTGCGGCGGGGCCGTCGGTGTTCCGGACCGGGCCGACGGGACTCGGCACCGCGGCGGCCCGGCTCTTCACCACGGCAGGCGAGGCCGACGTGGCTCCGCCTGCCGTGGCTTCGCCGGCCCCGGTGAGCCCGCCGGATGTGATGGCGCACCTTGGGCTCTCCGGGCTGGGCACCACCGCGGCCGATCTCATGCCGGAAGGTACCCCCGCTCCCGGGCACGACCCGGCGTACGTCGAACGGCCGTGGGGCGACGGGACGGCGTCGCCGCTCTACTGCCCCGTGGTGGAGCGGTTCAACGACCCGCTGGCCGAGGAGGTCCAGCGGCGACTGGACGAATGGGCGGAGGACTGCGGGTACACCGGCGGCGGGCTGGAGCAGATCCGCCGCTCCCAGCTCGGGCGGCTGGTCATGCTCGCGCATTCGGGTTCCGAGGACCCGGACCTGCTGCTGATCGCGGCGCAGCTGAACGCGGCCTGGTGGGCCGCCGACGACTACTACGCCGACGACAGTTCCCTGGGTGCGACACCGACCAGTCTCCCGCCGCGCCTGGCGATGGCGATGGCGGCCATGGACCCGGTGGCCCCGGCCGGGGAATTCTCCGCTCCGCTCGATGAGGCGTTGCGGTCGGACCCGATCCTGGTCTCGCTGCGTTCCGGCATCGACCACCTGCTCCGGCACGGTTCGCCCGTGCAGGCCCAGCGTGTCTGCTACTCGACGTTCGCGATGTTCGTCGGTTGGTGTGCGTACGCCGCGTGGCGCCACACGGCCGAATACCCGGAGGCGTGGAAGTACCTGGCGACCCGGCAGCACGACAGTTTCTACACGTCCATGACCCTGGTGGACGTCGTGGACGGGTACGAACTGCCCGCGCACTTCTACTACGACCCCCGGGTCCGCCGGATGATGATGCAGGCGGGTACCGCGTCGGTGATGGTGAACGACCTGTTCTCGGTCGCCAAGGACGCCGCGGACGAGAACCCGGTCTGCAACATGGTCCTGCAGATCGCGGAGGACCGGAAGTGCTCGATCGAGGAGGCGACGGAGGTGACCGTCGACCTGCACAACCGGTTCGTCCACGATTTCGAGGACGGCCATCGGGAGCTGATGGTCGTGCCGTCCCCGGAGCTGCACCGGTTCCTCAAGGGAGTGCGGGCGTGGATGGGCGGCGGCGTCGAGTGGCACGCCACCAACCCGCGATACCAGTCCTGACGGATCGAATGGGGTGCCGGGGGCGGCACGCGGCGGGTTGTTGTCCTTTGTGGACTTTGGGGCGGTGAAGGGGTCCTTCGGTGCGGTGAGCGCTGTGAAGGACCCCTTCACTACCTTTGGTGTGACCTGTGCGTCGCCTGTTGGGATTTCTGATCGGGGAGAGTCGCGCGTAAGTCATCATGTTGGTTGCGGGATGCGCTGGGGATCGTGTCCGGTCTTGTGGCGCGGGCGCCATGCGCCGGTTGCCTCGCTGCCGGTGGCATAGTGGCAGGTCTCTCGGGTCAGCCTCGCGCGGTGGTTCGGACTGATACGTCAGCAGATGCGCCGTCGGCGCAAGCGAGGCTCGGTCGCCACCGGGCGCGCCACGGGCGGCTTGACAACGTGACGACGCACCACGCCGGACGTCGTCACGTTGTCGCAAATGCGCACCGCCACGCCAACACGATGAAGGCTCATGATCTTGTCCGGGGCCTCCGTCGGAGACAACCTCGCTCCGGCCTGCGCTCGTGGTCGAAATTTCCCTGCGCCGCAACGGCTTCGGCGGAGGATTGCCCGACCGCAACCGCTCGATCTCCGCGCGGCCCGATCAGTTCGCCATTCGACTAACAGAGTTCCCTCATTCGCTGTGACATCGCAAAACCCTTACATAGCAAGGAAAATTGCGTCCTACAGTTCACTCGATCGATAGCACACATGTTCGATCGGGTGGAGTAGGGTGGTGTTGTGGCCGTCGAGGGCAGCACCCAGGCATCGCGCACCGAGTGGTGGCGCGAGGATGTCGGCTGCCTGCTGGAGCGGCTTCTGGAGTCCGAGTGTGTGCAGCGTCGTGAGGCCGCTGTCCAGGGCGAGGTCATGGCCGAGCTGGAACGGCGCGGGATACGCGACACCACCGGATACGGCAGCCTCGTGCGGCTGTTGCAGGAGACGCTGAACATCCCGTACGCCGAGGCGAAAGCTCGCGCGGCGCGAGCGTTGGCGTTGAACGGCACCCGCGATCTCACCAGCGGCGAGCAGCCGCCGCAGGCTCCGGCGACCGCGCAGGCCGCCGCCGAGGGTGCGGTCGGCGCAGCGCAGATCGATGAGATCCTGCGGGCGCTGGACAAGCTTCCCAAGACCGTGTCGATGGAGGATCGGGAGCAGGCGGAGAAAATCCTCGCCGAACTCGCCCGCGCCGCCGGACCCCGAGAAATCCGCGCCGCCGGACGACGCCTGATCTCCCAGCTCGACCCCGACGGGAAAGAGCCGAAAACCCGGGAACCGAAACCGTTCCAGCCCGAGTTCTCGATCGCTCCGCATCGCGATGGCGGGCATCAGATCAAGGCACGCGTCGACGACGAAACCTCCGCGCGACTGCAAGCGATGCTGGATCCACTCGCGAAGCCACGGCCCGCCACCGAGGAAGAGGCCCGCGACACACGGACCCAGTGGGAGCGGCGGGGTTGCGCGTTCTCCGAGCTGGTGCGGATGTGGGCCGAACATCCCGATCTGCCGACGCAAGCCGGGGAAGCCACCCACATCGTCGTGACAGTCAGCCTGGAAGAGCTGCGATCCGGGGTCGGGCAAGCCACCCTCGACCTGCTCGGGGAGATCACCGCGTCCGAGGCGCGGCGGCTGGCCTGCGACGCCAAGATCATTCCGATGGTGCTGGGCTCGCACGGCGAACCCCTCGACGTGGGCCGGGCACAACGGCTGGCCACCCCGGCCATCCGACGGGCGCTGATCCGCCGTGACGGTGGGTGCGCCTTCCCGGGCTGCGATGCTCCTGCTTATCGTTGTACGGCGCATCATGTGGTGTTTTGGGCACATCATGGTGAGACCGAAGTGGACAATCTCGTGCTCGTATGTTCTGTTCACCACAAGCTCATCCACAGCTCCGAATGGGAAGTCCGCATCGCCAGCGACGGACTACCCGAGTTCGTGCCGCCCGCCTGGCTGGACGCGACCCGCACACCCCGACGCAATACCATCCACCTACGAACGTGAGCCGCCTTGAGTCAAGCACTCAAGCCTATCCCGTGGTCGGTTTCCGGCGTTGTTGATCAGTAGGTTTCGGCTCCCGGCCAGCGGTCACCGAAGGTGATGGCGAAGGCGTTGCGGCCTGCCCGGTCGGTGATACGCGAAATCGTCGCCTTCGACACCCGGTTGTCATTCCCTTCGCGTACAACGACAGGGCAGGCACTCACAGTGCCCATCCCGTCGGGCCGGAACACCGATCTGGGAACAGTCTCATCTCCTGCCGCGACGGTACTGTCGCTCCATGAGTGATTTCGAGGAAGAGCTTCGCGCGCAGGCCGACGAGGTGCGGCAGACCAGGAGCCGTGAGCGTCAGGTGATCGACGAGGTCATGGCGAAGCTCCCGGAGTACCGGGCGGTCTGGAGAAGTCAGGCCGCCTCGTTCGCGAGAGTGGCCGCCGAAATCGGCATGGTCCCGTGGGGTATCTCGGGGAAACGGACGGTGAAGAAACGCTTCGGCAGGGTGGTGACCGAGACCTGCCGGGTGGATGTTCTCTTTTCCGCAGGTGGTGTGGCCATCACCGTCGAGGGAGAGTTGGTCGAAGTCGGCCACGACTGGCCGTCTCGGTTCCCGCGGTTCCTGGAGGACGACGAGTTCGGCACACAACTGATGTCGGAACTGTTGTACCGGGACTATCCCGCCGCCAGGCAGGCGCGACCCGAGGAAATGGTCGGTATCCGGCGGGATTCCGTCGTGTGCGTCTGCTGCGTTACTCCGGCCGGTGAGCTGGTCGTGGTGGATGGTTACGACTCGGAGTACACGACGTTCGAACACCGGCTGAAGGACCGTATCCGCACCGCGTCACGCTGAGTGATCGGTCGTGCTACCTCTCGTTGGCGACGCCGAATGGTACGTGCACGCAGGGCACAATCAGGCAGGCCGGATCAAGGTGCCTGCTTTGATCGTCGAAAAATATGTGGGGCTTCAATATGCCCAGCACCGATACCTTCTCTATTCCCCCTAGGAAGAAAGCATTGTCGACGGTCACTCCCCATGACTTGAGGCTCAAAACTGCGCGCTCATGTGATGGTGCGCTACGTGCTGTCACTATCGATACGCGTACGCGAAGTTTGCAACTTTCGTCCGATGCTCGACGTGCTTCCTCGAGTTGCTGAATCCTGTTGACGTTGAGCAAGAAACCATGTGGAGGCCCGGCAGAGTGTGGCTCCATCAGGTTGGCGGATTCATGTGAGTGAAACTCCTCCAGAGTGCTGCTCTGCATGATGCGCTCGGATTTGTTGTCGGCTAGTACTCCGTCGAAGTCGAAGGCGACGCGGAGTTCTTCGGCCTCGTCGTCGACGAAGGAGCCGTTGAGTACGCGCCCCGCCGGCAGCCCGCACGCGATCGCTTCGCGAACGTCACGTTCGTTGGCAGACAAGAAGAGGGACATGTTGAGTGCCCTCATGAACCGGTAGGGAGATTCGCCTCGTGTGAAGATCGCGCTGGTGATCGACAGGTTGTGGTCGGCTATTGACCTCATGACGCGCAGTCCGGTATCCGGTGCATTGCGTGATAGGATGATCACTTCCACAAGTGGGTCGTTCTGCTCGCTGAAATCGTTAAGCGAGAGAAGGCGCTTGATGAACGGAAAATCCACGCCCCTGTCGACGGGGTCGTCAAGTCAGTCTTCTTGATACCTGCGATAGGCTTCTTCTCCTTCTGTGTGAAGTACCGCATCGGATTCGCTGAGGTCGAATAATGCGCTTGAGGCGATGCCGACAACGAGTCGGCCGTCGAGTTTGTAAGGCATTGGCGCTGTCCGGTTCTTCGTTGTGACGGGTGATCTACGACGTCGGTAAGATCCATGTCGGCGTTGCGGCCGATGGTCAATTGTCACATCTTTGGCGCGGTGTTCCCAGGCGGGCTGAGACGACCTCGTCCAGAGTGAACGCTCTGTCGTGATGTCCGAATTCCGCCAGTGTCCGCTCCCGCGCGCACGCAGACTGGTGGAAGGAAAGAGAAGCGACACACGAAGGGAGTCGTCGGCCATGACCGTCTACACGACGACGGACAGTCCGCTCGGGGAGCTGTTGCTGGTGGGGGAGGAGTCCGGTACCGCGCCGGGTGGGGTCGCCATCGCGTCGCTGTCCATGCCGGAGCAGAAGAACGCGCCCGCGGTGCGGCCGGAGTGGCGGCGTGACGACGACGCGTTCGCCGAGGCGATTCGGCAGATCAGGGCGTTCTTCGACGGGGAGCTGACGGAGTTCGAGCTCGAGTTCACCACCACCGGGTCCGGGTTCCAGCAGCGGGTCTGGCAGGAGGTGGCGGCCATTCCGTTCGGTGCCACCACGACGTACGGCGAACTCGCCGAGCGCCTCGGGCTGCCTCGCGAGCGGGTGCGGGCGGTGGGGGCAGCGGTCGGGGCGAACCCGGTGCTGCTGATGCGGCCCTGTCATCGCGTGATCGGCGCGGACGGCGGCATGCGGGGGTACGCCGCTGGTGTCGAGCGCAAGGTTCGGCTGCTCGCCCACGAGGGCGTCGCGCTGGCCGTCTGAAACACCGAAGATTCCGGAGAACATCGATGCCTGTCAAGACTGACACGATCGCCCGGCGCGTGGACAAGGCCGGCTGGGGGCGGCTGGCCGGGGAACTGGACGAATACGGATGCGCGCTCACCCCGCGGCTGCTCACGTCCGCGGAATGCGCGGACATCGCGGGACTGTACGAACGGACCGAACTGTTCAGGACGACCGTCGACATGGCACGGCACCGGTTCGGGTCCGGCCAGTACCGGTACTTCACCCACGAACTGCCCGAGCCGATCGCCGCGCTGCGTGCCGCGCTCTACCCTCGGTTGCTGCCGATCGCGCGGGACTGGGCCGAGCGGCTCGGCAGGCCCGCGCCGTGGCCGGACAGCCTCGAGGAATGGGTGGCCGACTGCCACCGGGCGGGGCAGGACCGTTCCGCGCAGATCCTGTTGCGGTACGCCGAAGGCGACTGGAACGCGCTGCACCGCGACGTGTTCGGCGACATGCTGTTCCCGCTCCAGGTGGTGATCGGGCTCGACGAGTACGGCACCGACTACACCGGCGGGGAGTTCCTGCTCGTCGAACAGCGGCCGCGCGCCCAGTCCCGGGGCACCACCACCGCGCTCCGGCAGGGCCACGGTCTGGTGTTCACCACCCGCGACCGGCCGGTGGCCACGAAACGCGGCTGGTCGGCGGGCGTCATGCGGCACGGTGTCAGCGTCGTCCGGTCCGGGCGCCGCCGTGCACTCGGCCTCGTCTTCCACGACGCCGCTTGATCCGGTGTACGAGCTGATCGGGCCGGACGGGCGGGGCTACCGCAGCGCGGTGCCCGGCACTCTCGGCGGCCACCGCCGCGGACGGCTGTACGGGCGGCTCGACTGCCCGTCGGCCCTGCGCGCGCTGGCCCGCGGTCACTACGCCGCGAACCGGGTCTTCTTCCCGGACGAGGCCACCGCGATCGCGGCGGGCTACCGGCCGTGCGCCGTCTGTCTCCCCGAACAGTACGCCCACTGGAAGGCGAACCGGAAAACCTGATGACACGAGGAAACCGCTCACCCCTGATCCCCGCCGCGGACGTGGCCGAGTACGGCGGCGTGCCGTCGCCCGCTCCGCACACCGATGCCGAACTCGCCGCGCTCGCCGGATTGCTGACGCGGCCCCGGCCGAGGATCGAGACCGTGACGATCGGGCACAGCCGAGACGACGTCTCGCGCTCGTCGGCCGCCGCGTTCGCGGCCGCATGGCGGGCGCGGGGCGGGACGGTTCTCGCGATGGCCGAGTGGCCGGAAACCGCGGCCTCGTGGCTGCGGCCCGCGCAGCGGCTCACCGCGGAAAGCCCGGACGCGTGGGTGTTCGCCGCCGCGCCGCTCGGCTTCGCCCAGCTCGTCCGGCGGCTGCGTCACAGCACGGGCTGGGACCCGGCTCGGAGCTTCGCTTTCGCTTCCCTGCGGGATTCGCGGGTCCCGGCACTCACCGGAGGCGACGTTCTGCACGGCCTGCGGGGCGCGAGCGCGGACGGCGGCACGTGGGAGGTGCGGCACCGCTGGGTCGTCAGCTATCCGCCGGTGTCGTCGTCGCGTCGCGCCACCACGCGGTAGGCGTTGGACCAGCCGCGTTTCCGGCCGAACGGCGCGCTGAGCCGGTCGAGCAGCGCGGCCAGCACGAACACCGGGACGCACGCCACGAACGCGGCCTTGCGCAGGATCCGCCGCGGCCTGCCGGGCGCGGCGGGCCGCCAGGCCAGGTCCTCGCCGCCGATCGTCAGCGCGTTGACCGCCATCACCGACGCGGCCAGCACGTCGATCGCGGCGTGGGGTTCGCCGCGTTGTTCGGCGATCACGGTGAAGCCCCGCGCGGCCAGCTCGGTGCGCAGGTTGCCGATCGGGATCAGGTTGAGATGCTGGGGCTGCAGCCAGGGCAGCCACCAGCGGCCGAGCACCTTCGCCCACCGGCATTCCGGGTCGGGCAGTTCGATCGCCAGCAGCCCGCCCGGCCGCAGCGCCGTGCGCGCCGCCGTCAGTTCGCGCTTCGGATCCGGGGTGTGTTCCAGGTAGTGGTACATGCTGACCACGTCGTACCGGCCGCCGAGCTCGCCGGCCAGGTCCACGAAGGAGCCGCGGTGGGCGGTGCGGACCCAGCCCTTCCGCTGCGCCACTTCCACCCCGTCGCTGAGGTCGAGACCGTCGAACTTGGTGCCGGGTAACAGGTCCCCGGCCTCGCGGCAGAAATGACCGTGCCCCATGCCGACGTCGAGCCACTCCCCGGGCTCGCCGAAGCCGCGGACCAGCTCGGCCCGCGAGCGGTAGCCCGCCCGGTTGCCCTCGAACATCCCGCTCATGGACTTCTCGCCGAGCCCGTCGTAGCAATCCCGGTAGTAGAACTCGAGCCCGGCCGGGGTGAGCCGGGGATTCTGGAAGGTGTGCCCGCAGTCGCGGCAGCCGTCGAGCACGAATCGCCCCGGCTTGTGCTGCAGCAGGTCGGTCGTGCGCAACCGGGTCCGCAGCGCCGCCGAGCCGCACCACGGGCAGGAGGCACGCCGGGGTTCGAAGAACCGGTCCACGCCTTCGGCCAGATCGGCGAGATAGCCGGGACGGCGCGCGGCGACCTGGCCCGCCGGGGAGTCGTTCTCGATCATGGGCGCGGATGGTAACGCTTTCCGCGCCGTGCGTCACCGTGTGGCGGCAAGGCGGTGGTGAACCGGATCGCCGTCGCGTCCGTATAGGAGGTGAGGTGCGGGTTCAGAGGTGGAGGACGTCATGATCGGATGGGTGTTGCGAACCGTCGTCGCGGTCGCGCTGCTCGGCTCGGCCGGGGTGCACTATTTCCTGTGGACGCAGGGGTACCCCGGCGTCATCGGCCCGTTGTTCCTGCTGAACGCGGTCGGCGGGCTGGTGCTGGCGATCGCGGTGCTGGCGTGGCGGCATTGGCTGCCCGCGCTCGGCGCGTTCGGGTTCGGGGCGCTGACGCTCGGTTCGTACGTGCTCGCGGCGACCGTGGGATTCCTCGGCCAGCACGACCAGTTCAACAGCCAGCCCGAATACTGGGGCGTGATCACCGAAGCCGTCTGCATCATCGGGGGTGTCGCGCTGATGGCGCGCGGCCGCGAAGCCCGCTGAGCGATCGTCCCGGCGAGTGGCACAGTAGTCGCTTGTGGACGATGTCAAGCTGATCAGTTCCCTCCGTGCCACCCGGTTCTTCCGCGACGAGCCGGTGGCACGCGCGGACATCGAGGCGATGGTCGAGGTGGCGCGGTGGACGGGTTCCGCGCGGAACCGTCAGCCGTGGTGCTTCGTGGCGGTGCGCGACCGGCGCACGCGTGAGCGGCTGTCCCGGCTGGGTCAGTACGCGGGATTGCTCGCGGCCGCGCCCGCCGTGCTGATCCTGCTGTCCGACGCGGAAGCGGGCGCGGACACCGAGTTCGATCTCGGCCGGATCTGCCAGTCGCTCCTGCTCGCCGCGCACAGCCGGTCGCTGGGGACCTGCCCGGTCACGCTGTACCCGGAGGCGAACGCGATCGAGGCCGCCCGGCTGGTCGGGCGTCCGGCGCCGTGGCGGGCCGGGCACGCGATCGCGCTGGGGCGGCCCGCCGTGGCGCCTCCGGGCCGGTCGGTGATCCCGTCCGGCCGCAAGCCGGTCGCCGAACTGCTCACCCATTTCGAGCCGTCCGCACGCTGACGCCGTTCGAGACTGGCCGTCACGGGGAGGTGACGCCGATCGGCAGCGTGGCGCCCATGCCCCAGGCGTGCCTGCCGTCGAGACGTTCCATGCCGAGGCCCCATTCGCCGGCGAGCCGGGCCAGTTCGCGTGCCGCGTGCTCCAGCGCCGGGGAACCGGTGGCCGCGATGCGCACCGCGGCGTCGGTCCTGGCGACGGCCGCGCCGGCCGGGCGGTGCGCGGTGACCGCGACGGTCACGGCGGCCTGGGGGACGGCGGCGAGCAGCCAGCGCACCATCTGCGGGGCGACCGCGGGGGACAGCTCCGCCCAGCCGTCGAGCCGGAACGTCGCCTGCGTGACCGGGCCGCTGTGCCAGCCCCGCCAGTCCTCGCGGACCTGTCCCCGGCCGGCGGTGACGTGGGCGAGCGAGGCCAGTGTGCCCAGCACCTCGTGCTCGGCCAGCGCACGCGCGGGCAGGCCGGCCCGGCGGAGCTGGCGCTGCACCCGCCGGAGGGCGTTCCGGAGCGTTCGCCGGACATCGGCGTCGTGGTGCACGTCGACCGTGCGCAAGGCCTGCAGCGTCACCCACACCCGCGGCGGGCGGTCCCTGCTGATCCCGGCGTGGTGGACGACCTGCGCGGCGATCGCCTGCGCCTGTTCGTGCGGTGGGGGGAGCAGGGATTCGGGGGCGGGCATCGCCTTCGTCAGATCCCGCACGGCCGATTTCGGTTGCAGCACAGCGGTGATCCCGGCGGCGCGGCTGAGCAGGAACGCGCCGTCCTCGTCGGTGCTGCCGGCGGCCTCCGGCGAGATCAGGCGCAGCAGCGCCCGGCCCGCCTCGCTCTCGCTCCGCAGATCGCGGACCCGGTCGCGCAGCAGGTAACCCGAGCCCACCGCGAGCCAGGCGTACAACCAGCGACCGCGGAACCGGACGGCGGTCAGTGTCACGACGATCGCGGCCAGGACGACGACCGCGGCGAGCACGGGCCACGGCCTGCCCAGCGCCAGTACGAGCGCGACCAGCACGAGCTGCCAGCTGACGAGCTGGGCGACCCCGATCCCGATCCCGCCCGGCCTGCCGGCGCCGCGAGTGTCGCCGGACCTCGGCGGCGCGGCCGCTTTCCGCGGTCCGGCGGCGGGAGGCGCGGGCGCCGCGATCGGTGTCGCGACGCGTGCTTGTGGTTGCCGTGCCGCGGACAACGCCACGCGCGCCGCTTCACGCGCCGCGGCCCGCGAGGCCGAGTCCGCGACGGAGAGCGTGCCGTACGCGATGCCCGGCGGGGCGGTCATGGCCTGGGGCCGCGGGGGTGCGGGCACGCCGCCTCGCCGGTCTGGCCTGGCCGCGCCGAGTTCGGTCGCCGCGCCGAGATCAGTCACTGTGCCTCCTCGTCCGGTCACCGACAGCGTCCACGGCCGACATGAGGTTTCGATGACAGAGTTCGGCGGCAGGGGCGTTTCATCAAAATTTCATGGTCGGTCATTAGCGTCAGCCGCTATGGACCGTTCCCGGGGCGTGACCGTGAACGCCACGGAGCCGAAAGCCGCCGCCCGCCGCGGGTTCAGCGCCGTGGTGCGTACTCGCCTGGCCATCGCCCTGCTGGTCACCGCGTGCCTGGTGCTGATCGGCGTGGCCGTCTCCGGCCGGGCGCCGATGCCGGCCGGGCTGCAGTTCGTCCAGGTCGGACACTGGGTGTACAGCAGCGAACTGCAGTCCGCGCTGCACATCGACGGCGGGACCAGCCAGGTGGACGCGCGCGCGAGCGTGCCGGGGGCCGAGCAGGGCAGCCAGGTCGCGCAGGGGGAGCGGTCCGGCTACGTGGTCGAACGGTCACGGATCACGATGTTCGACAAGTCGACGTTGAGCGTCGAGAACGCCGCCACGCCACCCGCCACCGAGACACCGGCGGTGCTGGAGGCCGTGGGCGGCCCGTACCTGGTTTACCGCAACGCCGGCCAGATCGTCCGGCTCGGCGACCCGACGGCGACCGTCCCGGCGGGCGGCCCGCTGTCGCCGCCGATCGTGACGTCCGCCGGAACGCTGTGGGTGCACCGGATCGACAACGGCTCGGTGTGCGAACTGCCGCGTGGCGCGACTCGTCTGGCTTGCCCCGCGCAACTGCCACCGGGACACAGCGGGCTGCTCGCGCTCGTCGACGACCAGCCGGTGCTGCTCGACATCACGGCGGACACGCTGAGCGTGATCGGCAAGGACGGGCTCGGCGAACCGGTCGGCATCGGCGTCAAGCTGCCGCCCTCGGCCCAGGTGGCGAACACCTCCGTCGACGGGCGGCTGGCCGTCGCCGATCCCGAGCGCAACCAGCTGCACCTGATCGACACCGCCGGGCTGGCCGGCAAGCGCCCGGCGGGCAAACCGGTTTCGATCGAACTGCCCAAGGACGGCCGGTTCGCCGGACCGGTCGCCACGACACACGTCGTCGCCATGGTCGACGAGACCCGCAACGAGGTCTGGACCTACGACAGCACCGGCTCACTGAAGAGCACGAAGAAGGTGCCCGGCAAGAGTGATCGGCCGCGGCTGGCGCACGGCGAGGACAACCGGATCTACGTCGACAGCGCGGACGGTTCGCACGTACTGGTCGTCAACGGCGACAACGGATCGGTCGTCGAGGTGGCCGTCGACGAACAGGCCAGGAACCAGACCACGAGCGCCGCGCCGCCCGCTTCGCAACCGGCGGACAACCCCCAGCCGCCCTCGGCGCAACCACCCGCCTCGCCTCCGCCGTCGAGGCAGTCCGCTCCGCCAGTCGCGGCAGCGACGCCGCCGGGTGCGCCGAGAAACGTCAGTGCCTCCGCGGGGAACGGCGCCGCCACCGTTTCGTGGGGCGCCGCGCCCGAAAACGGCGCGCGGATCACCGCCTATCACCTGTCCTGGCCGGGCGGGTCGGCGACGGTCGGCGGATCGGCGCGCAGCGCCACGGTGAACGGGCTGACCGCCGGGACGTCCTACACGATCACCGTGGTCGCGGAGAACTCGGCGGGCCGAGGGGCCGGTGCGGGCGCCAGGGTGCTGATCCAGGGACCCCCGGCCGGGGCGCCGAGCGTCACCGTGAACGCGAAGCTCGGCGGACAGGTCTCGGCGAGCTGGTCCCAGCCCGACCTGCACGGCGCGACGTTGCTGCATTACGTCGTCAGCGCGACGGGACAGGGCGACCGCCAGGTGTCCGGCACGTCCGCCGACTTCTCCGGGATGTCCGGCGCGGTCACCGTCACGGTCCGCGCGGTCACCCAGTACGGCTCGGGCCCGGCGCTCACCGGGAGTGCGGGCAGCAAGACGGCCACCGTCCCGACGGAACCACCGACGATCAAGATCACCCGCGTGCGCACCATGTCCAACCTCGACCTGGTCGTGACGGTCAGCGCCGACGGGAAGGGCTCGCCCGCGACGTGCCAGGCGACCGTGTTCGGCAAGGCCTCGTCGAGTTCCGTCGCCTGCAGTGGCAGCACGCAGCTCACCATCCCGAACGTCCAGTGGTTCGGGGGCGCGACGGTCAAGGCCACCATCACGACCGCGGCGGGGACCCGCGAGGACAACTGGCAGGGCACGCCCGAGGTGGGTGGAGGTGGCGGAGCGCCCGGCTCGTCCGGTGGCTTCCTGTTCTGGATCGGGCCGGTCGCGCTGGTGGGACTGCGGCACGGCAAAGGAAAAACCAAGGTGGAAAAGGAAAAGGGCCTGTTGTGACACCTACTCCGAGGGCGGCCTACGAGCTGATCGCGGAAAACGTCCAGACGGTGGTGCGGGGTAAGCCGGAGCTCGTCCGGCTCGCCGTGGCGGCGTTGTTCGCCGAGGGGCACCTGCTGATCGAGGACGTGCCCGGTGTCGGGAAGACGACCATGGCCCGGTGCGTCGCGGCCAGCATCGGCGGCCGGTGGAGCCGGATCCAGTTCACCCCGGACCTGCTGCCCGGCGACATCACCGGCGTGATGGTGTACCACCAGAACGCCGAACGGTTCCAGTTCCACCCCGGCGGGATCTTCGCCAACGTGGTGCTCGCCGACGAGATCAACCGGGGCACGCCGAAAACGCAGTCGGCGCTGCTGGAGGTGATGGCCGAGCGGCGGGTGACCGTCGACGCGGTCAGCCAGGACGTGCCGCGGCCGTTCTTCGTGGTGGCGACGCAGAACCCGATCGAACTGGAGGGCACCTACCGGCTGCCCGAGGCCCAGCTGGACCGCTTCCTGATGCGGCTGTCGGTCGGCTATCCGGACCACGACGCCGAAATGCGGGTCGTGATGGGGGACTGCGCCGGGGTGACCCCGGACGAACTGCGGCCGGTGATCGACCTCGGCGCCGTGCAGCAGGTGATCACCGAGGTGCGGAAATCCCATCTGGCGCCGGAAATCGTGTCCTACGCGGTCCGGCTGGCTGCGGCGAGCCGCCAGCATCCCGCCGTCCGGTACGGCGCGAGCCCGCGCGGGAGTATCGCGCTGATCCGCGCGGCGCAGGCGCTGGCTGCCACCCACGGCCGCGACTTCGTCACGCCCGACGACGTCAAGGACGTGACGCATCCGGTGCTCGGGCACCGGCTCGTGCTCACCCCGGACGCGGAGCTGAACCAGCGGCAGACCAGCGAGGTCGTGGACGAACTGCTGGCCGACACGCCCGCCCCGGCGGCCGCGGCAGGGAGGTAGCGGTGCGGCTCACCCGCCGCGGCGTCTTCGTGCTCGCCGCGGCGGCAGTCTGTTACGCCGCCGGCGAGCTGGCCGGGTACCCGCTTTTCCGGGCACTGGCGGGGATCGCGCTGGGCGCGGTGCTCGTCGCGGTGGCCGTCGCCCGCTTCCGGCCGAAGGTCGAGGTGGACCGGACGGTGCACCCGGACCGGATCGAACGGGGCAAGCCCGCGCTGGCCTCGCTGACCGTGCGCAACGCCGGCACGCGCAGGCACGGGGGTTTCGCCGCGGGCGACCGGATCGGCACCGAGACGCACGGGGTGCGGGTGCGTCCGCTCGCGCCCGGCGCCGAAGCCACGTACCACTACGAACTCCCGACGTCGAAACGAGGACGGCTCGAGGTCGGGCCGCTCGTGCTGAACCGGCCGGACCTGTTCGACCTCGCCCGCGGCGAGCGGACCGTGGGCGGCACCGCGCGGCTGTGGGTGTATCCGCGACGGCACGCGGTGCGCCCGGCGCAGGCCGGGCACCCGCGGCATCACCACGACGGCCCGATCACCGACCCGCCGCTGCGCGGTTCGGCGGATCTGCAGGTGGTCCGGCAGTACGTGGTCGGCGACGAGGTGCGGCTCCTGCACTGGAAGGCGACCGCCCGCACCGGCCAGCTCATGGTGCGCGAGTACGCCGATCCGGCGCAGCTGCGGTGCACCGTCCTGCTCGACACCCGGCCCGCCGCGATGACCCCGGCCGTGTTCGAGGAGGCCGTCGAGGTGGCGGCCTCGGTGTTGTTCGCGTCGGCGTCGGCGGGGCAGCACTGCCGGTTGATCACCACGACCGGCACCGACACCCCGGTGGACAGCGGACTGCGGGTGGCAAGGGCGGTGCTGGACGAGCTTTGCCTGGTCACCCAGGACGCCGCCGACGACGCGCCCTTGCTGGCCGCACCGCTGGCGGCCGGGCGGCGGCCCGGCGGTGTCGTCCTCGTGCTCACCGGCATGGAAGCCGACCTCGGCCCGGCCCGCCGCTGGCGCCCGGACACGGTGATCCGGCTCGGCGCCCGGCAGCGCGGCGTGTCCGCGGGAGCCGGGACCATCGTCGCCGCGGACGCGGCCGACGCGGCTGCGCAGTGGAACTCGCTGTTGGCGGGTACGGCATGAGCGACGCTTGCGAGCGAATCATGGATATCATGCGCCAAAAGGGATTCAACACTGTCTCGCGGAGCGAGGCGATCGCATGAACGACAGGTTGGACCGGCTCGCGGTCGCCGGAGTGCTCGGCGCGACCGCGGTGGCCGGGCTGCTGTTCACGCCGGTGTTCGGCCTGCCGTCGCTGCTCCTCCCGGTCCTCGTGGTGGTCGCCGTCGGGTACGTCTGTGTCGAAGTCTGCGCGCGCTGGCCGAAACTGACGCCGTACCGGCCGCTTTTCGTTGTGCTGGGCGGACTTCTCGGGCTGATCGAGTCGGTGCTGTTCCCGACCACGCTCGCGGGCCTGCCCACCGGCGAGACGCTGAACGTCCTGGTGCGCGGGTTCACCGAGGGCTGGCTGCTGACGTTGCAGTCGACCTGGCCCGCCCGCCCGGTCCCCGAGCAGCTGCTGTTCGTCCCGCTGGCCGTGCTGCTCGCGGTGGTGCTCGGCCTGGAGTTGGTGCTACGGCTGCGAAAACCGCTCCTCGCCCTGCTGCCGAGTCTGCTCGTCGCAGCGCTTTCCCAGGCGTACCAGGCATTGACCGGCTTCACCGCGCTGGCGGCCGCGGTGGCGTACGCGGTCATGGCGGCCTTGATGTTGTGGGCGGAGCGCCCCGGTGCGGCCCGCCGGTCACGGGGCGGGCCACGACCGGCGCGGCGGCTGTCCGCGGCGGGCACCTGGCTCGCACTGTCCACTGTGGTCGCACTCGTGGCCGGGGCGGCGGCACTGGGCCAGCTCGACCCGGCGGGCCGGAATCCGTACCGTTTCAGCGACGCCCAGGTGGCTCCGCTTTCACAGAACCGGCTCGGCAATCCGCTGGACGAGGTCGGCGAGCGCAGTGCCAGCCCCGGCCAGGAAGTGTTCCGCTACCGCAGTGACGCACCCGTCGACCGCTGGCGCCTGATCGTGCTCGACGGCTTCGACGGGTCCAACTGGTCGGCCGACGCGAAGCTGCGTCGGCTCGGTCTCCGCTTGGAGAGCGCGTCGGGCGGAGCCGCCCGGACCGCCGATGTCCGGGTGCGCGCGCTGCCGGGACCGTGGTTGCCCAGCCAGCCGTCGCTGACCGGGGTGGACGGGCTCGCGCCGCTGGTGGACCAGTCCGCGGGCACGCTCCTGCTGGACCCGCCCGCGGCACCGGGGCAGGAGCGGCGTTACCGGTTGTCGTGGTCATCGCCGGAGGTCGACGCCGCCAAGCTCGGGCTGGCGGAGGTCGACGCGCGCGCCGAGGGCGGGCTCGGCGGCCTCGGCCAGGTGCCCGCCGACATCGGCCGGGTGGCCAAAGACGCGGTGCACGGACTGCGCCCGACGTTCCAGTCGGCGTTGCAGCTCGAACGGTTCCTCAGCGCGAACTACCAGGTGGCGGTCGGAAACGATCTGCCGACCGGGCACGGCTGGCCCCAGCTGCGGCGGTTCCTGCTGGAGAGCAAGCGCGGCACGAGCGAGCAGTTCGCCGCCGCGTACGTGGTTTTGGCGCGGATGAACGGTATCCCGGCGCGACTGGTGGTCGGGTTCGGCGGTTCGTCCGAAGTGGACGGTGCCGACCGGGTCGTGCGCAACCGCGACGTGCTGGCGTGGCCCGAGGTCGCGGTCGCCGGGGTGGGCTGGGTGCCGCTGGACCCGACGGCCGCGGCGGCCAGGGCCGGACGGGAGCAGTCCGGTCTCGCCAAGGCGACCGCGCTGGCGCGGCAGCAACTGCCGCCCGAGCAGTCGTTGCGACCACCGCAGTTGCCACCGGGGCACCAGGAGTCCGAAGTGGACAGTTCGACTGGGCCGAGTGTGAGCCAGTGGGGGATCGTGGCGGCGATCGCGGTCGGCGCACTGCTTGTCTGCTGGCTGTGGGGAGTGCCGCTGGCGAAGACCGTCCGCGGCCGTCGCCGTCGCCGCCTTTCCGGGTCGGCGGGCGTCATCGGCGCGTGGGCGGAGGCCCGCGACCGGCTGCGCGCGTACGGCGTGCCCTACCGCGTCGGCATGACACCACGGGATCTCGCCGATCTGGCGGACGCGGTGGCGGGGGACCGGACCCGCGACCCCATCACGCGGCTGGGCAAGGTGCTGGACATGGCGCTGTGGTCCGGAGTCCCGGCGTCCGAGGGCGCCGTCCGGCGGGCCTGGCACGAGGTGGGCGAGGTGCGCAAGGGCCTGGCCGGGCAGCCGCTGCGGGCCCGGCTGCGCGCGGCGCTGGACCCGCGGACGCTGCTGCCGCCGTCGCCTCCCAAGCGGGCCAAGGGACGGTAGCTGAAGGGGACTTTCGTCGCAGGGGATGCGAGGAAAGTCCCCTTCAGCTCACGGGGTGCAGCGGCCGCCGCGGATCGGGACGGGCGCGCTGGTGTAGACGTGCCTGCCGTCGGTGGCACGGATCTGGAAGCAGTACCGGCGTGCCGGGTCGACCGGGACGTCCATGGCGCGCTGGCGGTGCGCGACGAGCACCATCGTGTCGATCCGCTCGCCCGCCACGACAACGGCGAAATCGAGGTCACCGTCGGCGCGCCAGCTGAGGCGGACGCGGTCGCCGAGGTCGGCGGGCTGGGCGAGTTCGAGGTGCATGTCCGGGGCCTGTTCGGCGGGCGGCATGCCGTTCGCCGGCTGCGCGACCAGCGTCACCGGGCTGGCCTGCCCGGACACCTTCTCCGGCCCGGCGAGCATCGGCACCACGGCGAGACCCACGACGACGACACCCGCGCCCACCAGGATTCCGGTACGCCAGCCGGCGCCCGAAGCGGTGTTCCGCGTGGCGGTGGCCGGGCCGCCGAAGGTACGGATCAACGTGCGGCCACCGGGGTTCGCCGGTGCGGGCGGCGGCGCCACGGGTTCAGCGGGCACGGGCGCGGGCGCGGGCGAGACGGGCGAAGGCCTTGGCAGTTCGGCGAAATCGTCGAACTCGACGTCCTCCCGCTCCGGCTCGTCCTCGGGGGTTTCGGGCACAGCGGTCGTCTCGGTGCGCTCCGGTAGCTGCTCCTGGACAGGCGCGGGAACACCGTGACCTTGCGGCGCGCGGCGCAGGTTTTCGAACAGCTCCGCGACGGCGCCCGCCTCGTGGGGCCGCTCGTCCGGCTCCTTGGCCAGCAGCCGGATGACCATTTCGGACAGTCCGGCGGGCACCTGCGTGCCGCGGATCGGCGCCACCGGTTCCCGCAGTACCTGGAGAATCCGTTCGCCGGGTTGCTGCCCGGTGCGGCGCGGGAACGGCGGCGCGCCCGTCAACAGGGTGTACAGCACCGCGCCCAGCCCGTAGAGATCGGAGGCGGTGGACAACGTGTCGTCGCGCAACGTCTCCGGCGCGGTGTATTCCACCGCGTACATCGGATCGCGGGGGAACCGGCGGCGCAGCGCCTGCCCGAAGTCGGCGAGAAAGAACTCACCGGAGGCGCGGTAGAGCACGTTGTGCGGGGTCACCCCACCGTGCAGGACGTCCACCCGATGGGCTGCGGCCAGCGCCGAGGCGATCGCCGCGCCCAGCCTGAGCACGTCGGAGACGGGCAGGCGGACACCGGCGTCGAGCAGCCCGGCCAGCGATCCGTCGCACAGCCGCATCCGCACGCCCGAACGTCCCTGCGGGAACTCGACCAGTCCCTCGATCGGCAGGAGCGACGGCGTCGACCGGGCGGTGTCCAGCGCCTTGCGCTCCCGGTCGAGCCAGGCCGCGGTGTCGCGGTCGAACCGTTCGGGGAACACCTTGACGGCCTCGGCGCCGCCGTCGGCCGACCGGGCCGCGTAGACCGTGGCGATCGGGCCTTGGGCGACGAGCCGCAGGTCGACGGCCGCGTTCTCGATGCTCATGTGTCCATTCTCGCGCATCGAGGCCATTCCCACGTGCGTTTCGCGCGGCAGGTTCCTGCCTTCGGCGCCCGCGTCCGCGCGTGGTGCCCGAGGCTTCCCCTATGCAGACTGCCGGCCTGGTCCGACTCACCATCGCCACCCCGCATCGGCGTATCGACATGGCGTTACCGGAGCACATGGCCGTCGCCGAGCTCCTGCCCGGCCTGCTGGCACGCGCGGGCGAAGGGCTCGCCGACGACGGCGTTCCCGGAGGCGGCTGGGTGTTGCGCCGCGGTGACGGGACGGCGTTCGACCTCGATCGGACGCTCGGCTCGCACCGCGTGCGCGACGGGGAGATCCTGCACCTGACACCGCGCCGCGCCGACTGGCCGGAGCTGGAGTACGACGACGTGGTCGACGCCATCGCCACCGGCTCGGGGCAGACCGGTCGTGCCTGGGGCCCGCGGCACACCCGGCTGGCCGGGCTCTCCGCGGGCGCCGTGGCCCTGGTGCTGGGGCTGGCCGCGGTGCTGCGCGCCGGACCACCGTTGCCGGGCGCGGCGGCGTGGGCGCTCGGCGCGGCGGCGCTGTTGCTGATCGCGGGTGTCGCGCTGGCACGCGCGATGCGGGACGCCGGTGCCGGAGCCGTGCTTGCCGCGGTCGCGTTGCCCTACGCCTTCGCGGGCGGCGGTTTGCTGCTGGCGGGCGGCAATCCGGTGACCGGGCTCTCCGCCGGGCAGCTGGTGCTCGCGGGTGCGGCCCTGCTGCTGGCGGCGCTCGTGGGCTACCTCGGGGTGACCGCGGCGCAGACGCTGTTCGCCGGGGCGGTCATGGTGGGGCTGCTCACCGTGCTCGGCGGCTGGCTGGCCACTTTCGACGACGTCGCAGGGTACCGGTCGGCGGCCGTGCTCGGCGGGGCGCTGCTGGCGTTGTCCGGCGCGTTCGCCCCGCTGGCCCTGCGGCTGGGCCGGGTGCCGATGCCGGTGCTGCCGCGCAGCACGGCCGATCTGGTCCGCGACGATCCACAGCCGCCGCTCGCGCTCGTGCACGCCGCCGTGGCCAGGGCCGACGGTCTGCTCACCGGCATGCTGGCCGGGACGTCGGTGGTGGTGACGGTCTGCCAGGTGGTGCTGATCCGCGCGGGCGGCACCGCGCCCGTGGTGCTGGTTTCCGTGCTGGCACTGGGTTTCCTGCTGCGCGCGCGGCTGTATCCGGTCCTGCGTCAGCGCGTTCCGTTGCTCGTCACCGGGATGTCCGGGCTCGGCTGTCTCGCGCTCGGCCCGCTGATCGCGGACGGGGCGGGTGCGCTGCTGACGGCCGGTCCGCTGCTGTTCGCCGTGGCGGCGGGCGCGATCGCGTCCAGCGTCCTGCTCAGCACCCGCCGCGCGAATCCCTATCTCGGCCGGTTCGCCGAGTACTTCGAGATCCTGCTCATGGTCGCGATCGTGCCGGTGGCGTGCTGGGTGCTCGATCTGTATGCCGCCGTGCGCGGGCTGGGAGGCTGACCCGTGGCGTCCAAACGCGACCAGCTGCAGGCGTACCAGTTCCTCGTCCGGCGGGCGACGTCCGCGCTGGTGACCCGCGAGACCGATCCGGAGCAGCCGCCGTTCCGCCGCACCGGGAGCGCGTCGTTCGCCGGGATCGCGCTGGGCATCGTGTCGCTCGCCGCGGTCGGGGTGTACGGGATGATCGTGCCGGGCGGGAACACGGCCTGGCGCAAGGAATCCGCGGTGATCGTGGAGAAGGAGACCGGGACGAGGTACGTCTACCTCGGCGACCGGCTGCACCCGGTCGCCAACTACACCTCCGCGCTGCTGCTGCTCGGCGATCACCGCGCCACGGAACAGGTTTCCCGCGAGTCGCTGGCCGGGGTGCCGCGCGGGCCGCGGATCGGCATCCCGGACGCGCCGGACGCGCTGCCCGCCGCCGACCGGCTGCTCACCGGCTCGTGGTCGCTGTGTTCGGCGCCCGCCAGCGACGTGGCGGGCAGCCGGATCGAGGAGTCGGTGCTGCTGGCCGGGGCCGACCCGGCGGGCGGGGCCGGGCTGGGCGATCAGGCGCTGCTGGTGGAACTGGTGACGAACGGGGACCGGTATCTGGTCTGGCGGGGTCACCGGCACCGGATCGAGGACTACGGCGCGGTCGGCACCGGGCTCGCGCTGACCGCCGAACCGTGGGCACGGGTGGGCAGGCCGTGGCTCGACGTCCTGCCGGAGGGCGCCCCGATCGGGCCGCTCGCGGTGGCACAGCCGGGGGAGCCGTCGACGGCGGTGCCGGGCCGGGCCGACATCCGCGCCGGGATGCTGCTGGTGGTGCAGCCCTCGGGCGGCGGACGGCAGTACTACCTCGCCGAGCGGGACGCGCTGCGCCCGATTTCCGCGCTGCAGTACGACATCCAGCGGGCCGCCGCGCAGACGTCGGCCGCCTATCCGGGGGGTGAGCCGATGGCGGTTTCCCTGCCGCCGTCGCTGGCGACCACCTCCCGGCGGCTCGACCCGGCCGACGCCGTGGCGGGTGCGGCCCCAGCCACGCGGCCGTCGATCGCGCGGCTGCGGGACCGGGAGTCCACGGTGTGCGCCACCTTCGCGCCGGGCGGGACCGCGCCGCGGCTGACCGTCGATCCGGCGCTGCCGCCCGCGGATCCGATGGCGGCCACCTCGCGCCGGTCCGCGGACGGCACCCCGCTCGCCGACCGGGTGTTCGTGCCGCCGGGCAGCGCCGCGGTCGTCGAGGCGATGCCCTCGGCGCAGGCGCCGAGCGGAACCCTGACCCTGGTGACCGACCTGGGCCGCCGTTATCCGCTGGCCGCGCCGGACGTGCTGAAGATGCTCGGCTACCCGGCCGATCGCGCCGTCCGGCTGCCCGCCGGGCTGGTGGCACGGCTGCCGGAGGGCCCGGGGCTCGATCCGAACGCCGCGAAGAACCAGACGCTGGGCGGCTGAGCCCCTGCTGTCCGTCTACTGTGGATAGTGCGGTGCCTGCGGCGTCTGTCCGTCCACTCAGGACACATCGCGCGGATAGCGGGCGGCCCACTCGGCGGCGTAGCGGCTGTCGGCGAGCGGCGGATGGGCGGAAAAGTGCCAGAACGCGTCGTCGGCGACGGTTTCGGTCAAGTCGCGTAGTTCCAGCTGGTGCAGCCAGTCCGCGGGCAGGCTGGGGATACCGTACCGGGCACCGAGCATCGCCCCGGCCAGCGCTCCGGTGATCGCGCTTCGGCCGGAGTGGCCGACCGCGGACACCAGCGTCCAGCGCGGGTCGAAGAACCGCCGGAACACCGCGATCATCGTCCGTCCCACCGCGTCCACGGCGCTCTGCCCCGTGCCCGCCGCGTCCAGTTCCTCGTGGTCGGGGCGGATCAGCTCGACCCTGGCGCGGAGGGCGCCGGCGAATGCCCCGGCCACCGGGCCGGACACCGTTCCCACGTCCAGCTGCCGCTGAACGTGGATGTGCGGGGGATAGGCCGGGTCGGCCCGCCGGAAGAGCCGGGCGAACAGCTCCGCCAGCGCCGCCGCCGCGTCCGCCGTGGGTTCGTCGGCGCCGGCACCCGCCGCGAGCAGCCTGCCGGCTTCCGCGGCGGTCTTCTCGTCCGAATCCGGGGCGCCACCGCAGAGCGCGGCTGCCAGACCCGGCACGAGGAAGCTCACGTCGTCGCCGGGCCCGGCCGGAAGGGGCGTGCGATCGCGCAGTTCCGCGACTCGCGTCAACCAGCCGTCGTCGCCGCCGGTTTCCCGCCAGCGGCGCAGAGCACGGACCCCGACCGTCCGCAGGGCCGGGGTCACCGGGGCGGGCAGCGCCCGGAGCAGACCCTCGGTGTGGAACAGCAGTTGCTCGGTCAGCGGGCCGGGCCTGCCGACCCGGTCCAGCAGGCCGTCGCCGAACCGGGCCTGGATCTCCGGCGTGCTCAGCGTGTCCACCGCGAGGCCGAGGGACTCGCCCATGGCGAACCCGACGAAGGCCCCGGTGACGCGGTGCCACTGAAAGCCGGCTTCGTCGGCGTCCCGCCGGGAGAACTTGCCCGAACTCCCCGCGTGCGGCCGGACCCGGCCGAGCGCGTCGTACCTGGCCACCAGGCCGTTCGCCGTCAGGTCTTCCGGCCACTGCCGGCCGGACCGGTCTTCCCCTGGCGAGTCGACTCCGTCGGGGCGCACGCCGTTGCGCCGTTCCCACGCCCGGCCGACGACGAAGCGTTCACACTCCACTTCGGACAGTTCGAAACCGGCGGCCCTGGCTTTCGCCATCGCCTCGCGCAGACCGGCGAGCGGCTCGTCAAGCCCGAACCGCTCCGCGACGAGCCTGCCCGTTTCGGCCACCCACTCGGAGTACTCGGGTGAGACCTCCACGACCGGCGGCGACTTGCGGAACAGGGGCCACGCGGCCCGCGTGGCGGCCAGCTCGCCGGCGTCGAGCCGGTCCGACGGGAACGAACCGGGGTTGATCAGCAGGCCGGTGCCGGGAAAGTCTTCGATGACCGACAGCACTTCGGCGCGCGACCAGCGCGCGGTGCCCACCGGCAGGCGGCGCCGGGAGCTGTACACCCGCAGAAGCGTCCGGCCTTCCTCCCACTGCCGCTCCAGTGGCTGCCCGGTATACGGATCGAGGGGGATGAGCACTTCCGCGCCCAGCAAGCCGGACAGGTACTGGGCACGCTCGTAGCGTCCGGTCGCGGCGTAGCTCAGCAGATGCTCCAGCGGGGTGTCCATGGGCGGGTAGCCCAGCCGCTCCGGGCCCTGCTGATACTCCGGATTGACCCGCACTTCGTCCGTTGGCTCGCCGTCGGTGTACTTCCGCCAGGCGAGCACGGCGCTTCGCGGAACGCCGAGGTAGGCCACCCCGCTGTGCTCGAACTCCGGCTCGAGGATCTCCTGCCAGTCCGCCGCACCGGCCATGGCCACCGGCACGCTCGGCAGCCTGCCTTCCGGGCCGAGGTCGGGCCTGCGCAGCGCGCCGTCCGCACGCACGACGAGCGCGGGCTGCGGCACCAGCGCGGCCAGCCGGTCTCCCGTGTCGAGCGACCGGACCGAGTCGTAGGGGACGTACCAGCCTTCCGGCACGCGCACCACGTTTTCGTGGTCGACCCGCACCGCGTGCTCGCCGTCGGTCAGGTCGGCGGACGTGCCGGAACGCAACCAGTGCTCGACCTTCTCGACCGCTTCCCGCGCTTCCATCGCTTCTCCTTCGCGCGTCACGGGATTTCCGCCGTTCCGCCCGCGTCGGCCTCCGGCGTCGTCTGGGTGTTCTTGGTGACCACGATGGCGACTTTCACGTAGTCGCCGTCCAAGGTGACGTTCTGGCCTTCCCGCCATTCCCGGAGCGAGACCTTGGTGCCGTAGAACCGCGGCTTGACGTCCGTGTAGAACTCGACGCCGCGGTCGCCGTCCGGCAGCGGGCCGTTCCACGCCTGGACAACGGCGCTGTTGCCGAACCGGGCGGCTTTCCCCCAGAGCTCGTTCGATTCCACCATCATCTTCGCCACTTCCGGTGACTGGCTTGAGCTTTCCGCCCGGTGGTACGGGCCGTACCTGGCCGGTTTCGCCGCCTCCGGGCCGTGGTCCGGACCCGGGCCGGAGGGCGGCGGGCTGGAGGGCGGCGGGCCGGACGGATCCGGGCGGGAGGGATGCGGTGCCTGGCGCATCGGCGGCCGGGGCCGGTTACGCGGACCGGCCGGTGTGATCCGCACATCGTCCACAAAGGACGGAAGGGATGGCTCGGCCGGTTGTACGTCCGCCCGCGGCTCCTCGTCGTGGCGGGCCGGTGGGGCATCCGGCACGAAGAGCTTCCCCGGCGCGGGCTGATACTCGGGTGGTGCGTCCCGCCACGGCAGGAACGGGTCGGTGTAGGGCAGCAGGGCGAGCCGGTCCGGGTACTCCGGCAGGTGCAGCAACCGGCCGAGCTGCCGGTCGAAGAACGCGACGCCGTACGGGCCGTGGGCCACGTAGCCCAGCCGGTGTTCCTCCACCCCCTGTTCGTCGGAGGTGACGACCAGCATCAGGGCGCGCGCGCCGATCGGCCGGTCGGCCATCGCGACGATCACGCTGTCGTAGGAATCGAGGTGGTGGAACCAGAATCCGCCGAACCAGTGGGCGAGGTAGCCCTGATCGACCCAGCCGTCGTCGCGCCAGGCGGTGCCGTAGAAGTGCGGGTTCGGCTGGGCGTAGTCCGGGTGGTTTTCCCGGAGGAACCTCGCCTCTTCCGCCCTGGACGCGGTACCGGCGTCGATCGCGGGCAGCGCGTGCATCCGGTTCGCCTTCGCCAGCGGCGATCGTCCCCAGAGCTGGAACAGCGGATGCCGCTCGAAATACTGCGTCGTGTCCGGCCGCGCGGCCGGAAGCGGGGGCAGTCCCTTCGACTTGAACAGCGGTGACTGCCGCACCAGCTCGTACAGCTCGCGTCCCCGTTGGCCGTGGTAGGCCGCCGTCCGCTCGGCGTCCGGCAGCTTCGCCAGCCCGTCGGGCGGCAGTTCGACGTCCTTCATCGACCGCAGCGCCGCCAGGTCGACCGGCAGCAGGTAGATCGCCTTGGGGTGGCTGGGGAGTTTCGTCGCGTAGCCGGTCAGCGGATCCACGAAGATCGGCACCCCGGTCTTCTCGCTCACCACCACCGCGCTCACGTGCCGGACCTTTTCGCCGTGGCGCCCCCGCGACACGACGGCCAGCGCCGCCGCCATCCCCTTGCGGCCGGTCATCGCGGCGATGACGTTGTCGTACCTGGTGCCGTGGGCTTGCCAGGTGCCACCCACCTCCTGCCAGAGCGCGGCCAGGGTGGCCCGCTCCGGCTTCGCCGCGACGGCCCCGGTGTCCCAGCCCGCCAGCGCGTGCAGGAAGGCACTCGTGGCGGGCACGCAGTTGGTCCGGTACGGCTCGCGGCCCGGCAGCCACTCGCTGTGTTTCGGGTTGATCTTCGACAGTTGGGGGACTTCGTCGCGCAGGAGCGACTCGAGCACCGCGGGCGGTGCCGTGTCGGCGGTGGCCGCCACCCGGGTGTACTTCCCGGTCTTCTCACCGGCCCAGACGGCGAGCGCCGCGCTCCTCCTGGCGTCCGCCAGCAGGTCCGTTGCCCGCTCGCGCAGCCGTTTCGCCCAGTCCTCGGGGAGCCGGTCCGCTAGATAACGGGAACCCAGGACCGTCCGTGGTGGCTTCAGCTCCTCGGCGAACTTGTCCATCAGCAGCTGACCGGGCGTCCGGTAGACCGGTTCGGGGAGTTCGGGGGCGGGGTCGTCGACACGGGTGAACCGCACCGGATCACTGGCTTTCTGGTATTCCGCGACGAGTTCGTTGAGTTCGCGAATGGCCTCCACCGCGAGGCGCGCGGCGCGAGCGCGTTCGTTCTCGAACGGGTGCAGCAGGTTCGCGATCTGCCCGGGGAGCGCGGTGCCCGGGGGCAGCCGCCGCAGCAGGGTGTGCACCTGCCGGGCGAGGTGGCCGTCGCCCCCGGTTTCGTACCAGTGCAGCAGCATCTTCAGGTGCGCGGCGAGCCGGTCGTCGCCGAACCGGATGTTCGTCAGCTCGGCCACCCGGTCGACGAGCTGGCGGTCCCGGTCGTAGCCGTGCCGCCACAACAGGTCGACCAGCTGCCTGCCGAGGTCGCCCCGCCCGGTGCTTTCGTACTGCCGTGCCAGCGTTTTCAGGTCCCTGACCAGCGCGACGTCCACGGCCTCGTGCTCCCAGAGCACGTGCTGCACCTGCATGGTGAAGTCGCCTTCCCCGGTACGCAGGTAGTCCCGCAGCACCGTGGCCAGCCGGTCGGCCAGGAGACTGTCGCCGGTGCCTTCGTACTTGCCCAGCTGGGTTTCCACCCGGGCGGCGAGCCGGGGCAGTTCGTCCCGCAGCAACGCCTGCCTGCGTTCCAGCGTGGGGCGGAAACCCCAGAGGCGGAGTTCGTTCTCGATGGCCTGTGCCAGCGAGGCCAGCCTGACCCGGACCTCCCGCGCCCACTCCCCGGACCGCAGGCTTTCGTCGGTGAAGGAGATGGGCTCGAACTCGGCCAGCGGCGTCACCGCGGGCAGCGTCGGCTGCTCGTGCGAGGTGACGAAGTGCGAAACCCGCTCCACCAGAGCGCCGGGCAGGGCCTCGCCGTACTTCTCCGCGTAGCCCCTGAGCCCGGATTCCAGCACCTGCTGGAGGACGTGGCGGTTTTCGAGAGCGGCCTGGTCGCTCTGTTTCTCCACGGGCGAGCCCGCCCGGTCGTCGACGAGGATTTCCCTGATCCGGTGGAACGGCCTGCCCGCCACCGCGAGCAGCCCGGCCACCGCGGCCGCGCTCGCGCCGAGCAGATACGACCCCGGCATGCCGAGCAGCGCGCTCGGAATGACCGTGACCGCGCCCGCGGCCGCCGATTTGGTGGCGATGAATCCCGCGTAGGACCACCGGGACGCCGAAGCCTTCCGGGAAACCGGGTCCGGCAGCCGGGGCGCGTGCGACCGGATGGTGCCGAACAGCCGGTCCAGTTCCGGGGGCAGGGACGTGACCGGCGGCAGCCAGGCGTTCTCCGCCGGGTTCGCTTGCGCGGAATCGGCCACGATCCGCAGGGCCTGCACGATGATGTCCCGCAGCAGCTGGTCCCGGTCCTGTGTCTTCATCGGGAGCTGTGTTTCGCGCTCGGCCCGCATCCGCATGGCCAGCCGGGTGAGCTTGTTGTTCACCTCGCGCACCGCCAGCCGGTTCTCCGCCCACGCGGAGACACTGCCCGCGACGGCCAGCCGTACCAGATCGAAGGCCACCACGGTCGCGTGCGCGTTGAGGTGCTCCAGGATGGGCCCGATCGGCTTGAGGCTCGGCGACGGACGCGCGAGTTTGTTCGGATCGGGCACATAGGGGATGAAGCCCGACGAGGCACTCAGCGTCCCCAGCACCGGCTCGCGTACGTCGTAGGCCACGCCGGGGCGCTCGGCGGGTACCGGTGTCAGCCTGGCCAGTACGTCCGCCGGCAGTGGCGTGTCCGCGAGATGACCGTCGATCACGGCGAAGGCCTGCTCGATCTGCCGGTACAGATCGTTGATCTCCTCGATGTCGTAACTGTTCAGCGTGCGCCGGAGGTCGTCCTGCTGGGCCAGCTCGGCACCCTTGCGCGAGCGGCGGCTGATCCCCTCGGCCAGCGGCTGCAGAACGGTCGTGGCGAGCGCCGCGAACAGCAGGCCCAGCACGGATGAGGCGGCGATGCCCAGCGGCCAGCCCGCGGCCAGCCCGGCTGCCAGGCCCGCCACCCGGGGCGTCCCGAAGCGGAGATACCGCCGGGTCAGGCTCGGGGCGATGTCGGGGGCTTCGCCCTGGAGCTGCGCGGCGGAGGGCACTTCGGCGTTGTGCTTCGGCGCCCGGCCGAGGTGGTCGCGGCGCCAGCTGTTGACCGAATCCGCCAGCGCGCGGCCATGGTCGACCGCGGCGCGGATCTCGTCCCATTTCTTCTTCTTGGCAGCCTGTTTGTCGCTGGCGATGTCGTAGTTCCGCGCCAGTGCCGCACCCGTCAGGGTGGCCACCAGGCCGTATACGAGATAGCCGATGCCGTTGCCCGCGTGGTTCTGCGCGGCGCCGGCGATGGTGAAGGTGACGCCCATCGCCAGCATCGCCGGGTACTCGTTGAAGAGCGCGGTCCCGACGTGGAACCAGGTGGGCAGGTAGTCCGCGTGGGACCTGGTCCTGGCGAACTCGTCCACCACCGCGCGGGCGTGCGGGCCGAGCGAGCCCGCCCGGTAGGAATAGCCCGGCAGCTGCTTTTCCAGCCCGGCCCGTTCGAGCAGCTTGCGCAGCTGGGAGACCAGCTGCCGCCTGCGCCACGGCCGCCACGCCGGGGTGGTGACGACGCGATCGCCGAGCACCTCGATCCTGGCCTCGAAGGCGCGGTCGGCCGGCCCCGGGGGCAGCGCGTCCAGATCGGTGTCCCGGTGCAGGGTGTGCGCGTGCGGATCGGCGGTCGCCGTGGTGAAATACCTTGCCCCGTAAGCGATCGCGGCGCTGACGACCTCCTCGACGTCCCGTAGCCGCGTCCGGGCGGGGAGGTAGCCGGACAGCAGTTGCTTGCCGGGGTGCACCGAAACACCGGTCGTTTCGAGCGTGCGGCCGGGCAGCACGTGGAAGACCGCGGTGAAGATCTTCCGCTCGCCGACGAAGGCGTCGTAGCGCAGGTCCGGTCCGCTGGGGACCAGCCGCACCCCGGCCCGCGATCCGGCCTTGCCGAGGTGCTCGCGCACGGCCGCCCCGACCGCGGCGGCGCGGCCGAAGGGCCGGGCGTGGGCATCCACCGGAACGCGGTAGCCGATTTCCACGGCCGGGTCCTCGACCGGCCGGTGGACGGATCGGTATCCCTTGACCGCCTTGGCCGGCCGGTACCGGTTGGCGATGATGAGCGCGCTGTCGGCCGCTGTCGCCGCGTCGCGTGCTTCGGGCGGTGCGTTCATCCGGATTCTGGTGCCGTACCCGGCGAGCGCGCGCAGCCGGACGTTGCTGTGCGGGTCGTCCTCGGCGAGTCCGAGGTCCGACAGCAACCGTCCCAGCTGCGCCCGCAGCCGCCGCCGGTCGCGCCACCGTGTCTGCTCGATTTCCTTGCCCAGCGCGACGATCTGGGCGATGTGGCCCAGATCTGTCGGCGTGAGCACCGGTGCCTGACCGGGAAACAGGTCATGGCCGAGGTGCTGCTCGTGGAGGGAGGCCAAGCCGCCGCGGGCTCGTTCGGCCACCATCGCGGCGCCCGCCGCCATCGCGTGTGCCATCGGCAGGACCGCCTGGTCCGGCGTCAGCCAGTCGGGCAGGCGCAGGACGACCCGGGGCAGTGGCAGGCTCGACGTGGCTTCCAGATAGACCTGGAAGGTGATCGGTTTCGCCGTGGAGTGGCCGAGGTTCGGCACGTGGATGGTCTGGAAGACGAACGGCACCCCGGCACCCTCGAGCACCACCGCGTCCGCCGAGGGCAGGGGGAACGGGACGTTCTCGACGACGCGCACGTCCGCCGCGGTCGCCGCGGGCAGCAGCCGCGAGCGGGAAATCTCTTCGGCCGTCCGCTTCTGCCGGGCGCCCCGGACCGTGCTGAGCGGACCGTGGATTTCGATGGTGCCGGTGAGCGGGCGAGACGCCTTCGCCAGTGAACGCGGCCGTGGCCAGGTGGGGCCTTCGGATCCCCGGCCCGGCGGGGTTCCGGTCGGCGGTAGGGCAGCGGCGGGCTGCGGGGCGGCGGGTGCCGGGCTCGCGACGGGCTGGGGTGTGGAGGGCTGGGGCGTGGCGGGCTGAGCCTCGGAGGCCGGAACCGGCCCGGGTTCCGGCGTTTCGGCCTGTTCGGGCCGCTTCGGTGATTCCGCGGCCTGCTCGGCAGGGCCCTGGTGCTCGCCCGTCGTCTGCGGCACCGCCGGTCCGGTCTCGCCGGCGATCACGGCGTGGACAGTGCTGAAATTCGTTGGAGCGGCGGTGTTTTCGCCAAGCTGCGCCGTCGGACCGGGCCCCTCGGCCCTGGCCTGGGCGACGGCCTCCCGCAGCCGCCGATGCAGTTCCTCCTGCCGCGACGGGTCCGCCAGCGATGCCAGGTGGTCGGCGGGACCGGCGCCCTCGGGGACGTGGCCCGCCGCCGCGATCTCGGCGATGTGGTGCGTCAGGATCGTCCCCGCGTGGTGCTGTCCCACCAGGTCGGCGAGCTCGGTCGCGACGGTGTGCACCGCGGCGGGCAACTGCGGCCGGATCTCGGGCGCCGGCCGTGCGATCGGCGAATCGGGCTGTTCGCCCGGCTGAGCTGTCAGCAGGGTGTGCCGCGGCGATTGGGGCGGCTTCGACTCCGGCGCGGTGGGGAGGTCTCCGGTGGGCTGGGCAGGGCCGGGCGGGGCGTTGGGCTGGTGGGTGGGCAGCGTCTGGAGCGCGATCCGTCCCGCGAGGGCGTGGGTCCGCAGTTGCGGAAGGGAGCCGGTGAGCCCCTTTCCAGCATGGGAGAGTTCCTGTTCGGCGTTGGTGAGCGCCTGACGGTTCTCCGGGGTGGGGTTCGCGCTGTGTTCGGCGGCGGCGCTCTCGTGCTCGGCGTGTGCCTTCTCGTACCTGACGATCGCGTGCTCGACCTGGGCGTCGGGCGCCAGTCTGAACACTTCGTCGTCCAGGGACGGGTAATAGACCACGTCGCCCGGTTCCCCGTTGCGGGCCGTGCGGTTCTCCGCCTGGATGTCGATGTCCGCGAAGGGGGACCGGGCACTGACCCGGACCCGCAGGCCGCCCTGCGCCTGCATCTCCGGAGCGACCTTGATGTCGACACCCCGGGCGCCCTGCATGTTGACCACCAGCACCTTGCGTTTCCCGCCGGCCTCGTCGAGGATCTTCTTGAACTCCTCCGGCCGGTTGGTACCCCATTTCGTGAACTGTTTCGCGTCGACTGCGACGTGCTCGACGCCGTCCTTGGTGAGCAGGTCCGAAAGTTTGCCGACCAGGTCGTTGCGGTGCAGCAGGACGAGCTGGGGGCGCTCTTCGCTCGTTTGGAAATCTTTGATTTCCTGCGCCATGGTCTTCAGTTTCTCGGCCGAGTTCAAGGTGAAGACATCGTCGAGCTGGTGCAGTCGCGAATTGTAGTAACGGGGGGTGTCGGCGACCTCGCCGGGGAGGCCTTGGGAGCTGAAACGCTCCCCGTGGCCATTGGCCGTTCCCGAGGCGCCGGTCACGCTTTCGATCAGCTTGCCCTTGCCGTAGGTCTCTCCGGCGGTGATCTCGTTGTGGCCGATCGGGTCGTCGCGGACCGGCAGGCCTTCCCTGGCCTCGACCGCCTGGGCCAGCCCGCCGTTCCACCGGCTCTCCGTCGCGGTCTTCGGGTCGTAGAGGACCTCGTGGGTGACCGGGTCGATGATCTTGACCGACGGGCCCTCGGGCCCGGACGCGCCGGGGCCCTTGGGGTGCGCCCCGTCGTCGACGATGTAGTGGACGTCCTTTTCGAATATCCATTTGGCGTTGGCCGCCATGTTCAGCCGCTGGGCCAGCTTGACCGGCGGCGCCTCGCCCAGCAGTTCCACCACCTTGATCCCGCCGGCCTTGTTCAGGGCGAGAAGCTGTCCCTCGCGGCCCCCGGCGGGGCTGAAATGTTCCCGGGTCAGGTTGGTGTCGAGGAATTCCTGGGCCCAGTGGACTTCCTGGGCGATTTCCGGCGGGGCGAGCTGGTCCGCGCCCTCGCTGAGGACGTATTTGGTGTCGGAGTAGACGAACGCTTCGTCGATTTCGTCGACGACGGCGTGGATCTTGTTGGAACCGTCCGCGACCTGGCCCGGAACCTGTTTCTGCTTGAGCACCGTGAATTCGAGCTCCTGCTGGGTGCCGATGTAGATCGTCGGCCTGCCGGGTTCGGGCACCGGCATCGGCTCGTCCGGGGTGATCCGGTGGACGTCGATGTCCAGTTTGCCCAGCACCTTGCGGTACCGTTCCAGTTCCCGGTCGGCCAGATGGCCGCGGGTCTGGATCACGTTCACCGCGTCGACGCCGTTCCGCATCGCCTCACGCACGGCGTGCACCAGGTACACATA
This sequence comes from Amycolatopsis sp. NPDC058986, assembly GCF_042741125.1. Lineage (NCBI taxonomy): Bacteria > Bacillati > Actinomycetota > Actinomycetes > Pseudonocardiales > Pseudonocardiaceae > Amycolatopsis > Amycolatopsis sp. NPDC058986. Next base: position 95,829 of record NZ_JBHYJW010000012.1, read on the forward strand.
GGACTTGCCCTCGCCCGCGGCCATGTTCACGATCTTGCCGCTGCCGAGCGCGTCCGCCGCCGACAACTGCGTCCAGCGCAGGAAGATCCCCTCCCGCCGCCGGATCGCCTCGAAAATCGCGGCGGCCACATCGTCGGCACTACCGCGCAGCAGATTCTTCAGCTCGTGCCAGCGCAGGTTGTTCAGGCGTTCGCGTTTGGGCAGGTCTTCGCTGTAGCGCTTGCCGAGGTCGTCCAGGAGCCGGGCGGTCTCGTGCGAGTAGTTCGCGTTCGCCAGCCACGCCTCGTGCATCGCCGGGTCCAGCGGCTTTTCCGTCCTGGCCCAGACGCCGTCGTGGGTGGGAAAGAACGTGGCGGGCTTGGCGAGCGGTTTGCCGTCTTCGCCGGTCGTCTGCCGGTACGCGACCGTTTCGCGCGTTGCCCTGTCCCGCACTATCTCGCTTCCGGCGGGCAGTGTGTGGCTCGTCCCGTCCGCCAGGGTCAGCGGCTCCGGTGTGGTGATCTTCTCGACGACCAGCCCGCGCTCGCCCTGCCGTCCGCGCGGCTCGGCACCGTCGGGGCCACGCCCTGCGCTGGTGTGTTCGGACGGTTTCGGTGGCTCCGGGGCGGAGCCGCGCTTGTCGTCGCTGCCGGATTCGCGCTCTCCCGGCCGGGCCTCGGCCCGCTCGGCCACCGCCGGGCCGGGGGTGGCCTTCGGATTCTCGCCCGGCTGGAGTACCGCCTGCTGCGAGCGGCCGTTCCGGCCGCGCGTTTCCGCTTGGCCCTCGGCAGGCTGCTTGGCCGCCGCCGGTGCGGATTTCTCCGGTGGGGTGGCGGTTTCCGTGCTCTTGGCGGGTTGCTCGCCGCCCTTGCCGGGTTGCTCTCCCTGCTTCGGCTTCGGGGACGCCTGCTCCGGACTCTCCGTGTTCCGGCTCGCCGCCTGCTGGGTCTTGGACGTCTCCGCGGCCGATGCCTGCTGTGCTGGAGTGTCTCCGCTCGCTGACTGCCGTACCGGGGGCTCGACGCTCGCGGACTTCGCCGGGACGGTGGACGAGTTCGTCCCGTGCGAGACGGTCGAGGATCCACTGTGGACATTTTCGACCGTCGTCGCCGCGGGCATCTGAGCCGTCGTCCGCGGCACCGCGTTCGAGACGGTTTCCCCGGTCGGCGGCCCGGCGTTCGCGGTGGTCTCGTGACCGGGCGGCGTGGCGGTTTGCCGGTTCTCGGCCACGGTGGTTTCCTGCGTCGCCCCCGGGTGATCGGCGCCCTGCGCGCCCGCGCGGGCGACCGGTCCTTCACCGTGCTGGGCGGTTTCCTGAGCGGAATGCTGTGATGCCGCGCCGGTCTGTGCGTTCTCGGCGGTTCCGGGGCTGTGCCGTTCCGATGTCCCTGCGGGTGGGGGATCCCCTCCGGCCGAGCGGCTCGCGCCGGGGCCCGGCGGGTCGCCGTCGCCCCCGCCGGGAGGTTTGATCAAGTCCTGCAGGGAGTTCGCCTTGTTGCCGGTGACGTGCTCGTAGGTGTTGCGCCCGCCGTGGATGGCCAGCGCCGCGCTGCCCCCGATGGCCGCACCGCCGATCGCGCCGTCGATCGCGTCCTGACCGAAGACCGCGGCGGTCGCCGCGCCGGCGCCCGCACCCGTCGCGGCCACCCCGGCGATGTTGCCGATCTGGCCCGCCACGGTGTCGGAGATCCCCGGCGCCTTGCCGGCCAACCGGGTCACGCCCGTGCTGAGCGGTTTTCCGGCCCCGGTGAAGACCCCGTGCGCGATGGCGCCCGCGACGGCACCGGCGCCCGCGGCGTGTCCGACGTTGTCCCAGTTGATGGGTCCGTAGCCGCGAAGGTTGCTCAGTTCCTGGCCCGCGAGGTTGCCCAGCCCGCCGGCGAGCGCGCCGAAACCCGCGTTCATCCCGGCCTGCAACCCGAACCTGAGCCCGGCGCCCATCGCCTCGACGGCCTCGGCGAACTGCGCCATCCTCGCCGCGATCATGGCACCGAACCGGGCCGCGAAAAAGGCCTCGCCCGCTGGTCCGGCCAGTGCGAAGGACAGGGCGAACAGTGCGACGTTGATGGCGAGATCCGCGATGATCTCGCCCTTCATGTCGGAGATCTGCTTGGCGTATCCCTTGCACAACTCGGCGAGCTGGGTGCACTGGCCGGCCAGCGCCTGGATGCCGCTCTTGCCGTCGGATCCCGCGAAGAGGGCGCGAAGGGAGTCGTAGGCCGCGACGCCGGCGAGATCCTGCCATGCCTCGTGAAGATCCTTGAGCTGTGCCTGGCCGTCGGTCGCCAGCTTCGTCAACGCGGTCGCCAGGGATTCCCAGGCCTCGCCCAGTTTCTGCGCGTCCCCTTCGCTGTCGCGTGGCCAGACCGCGTCCACTCCCCAGATCTTCTTGACCCGGATGAAGAGTTCGTCGCTCGGTTCCTGGATGTCACTCGGGTCGGCCATGACCTGGTCCTAGTTTCCGGGCTGCTGCGCCCGCAGGCCGGCGGCGTTCTTCGCGTCCGCTGTCCGGTACTCGGTGACCTGCCCGAGGCCGTTCTGCGCGTAGTGGTCGAGCACTCGCGGGGTCTGGTTGGCGTAACGAAAGGTCTCGACCGCGGGCTTGCGGTAGTTGTCCATGAACATCTCGCCCGGTTTCCCGTTCCCCAGTGTCATTTCCCGCTCCAGGACCTCGCGAATGGCGGGCAGCGTGGTGCTGAAGGTCTGGCGAATCATGTCCAGTGCCCGGAACACCCGCTCGGTCGCGTCGGGATACATGTCGATGAGGCCGTCGGCGTTGGTGACGGTGATTCCGCGTTCGTCCGGCGGCGCCATCAGCGTTCCCTCCCCGCGACCTGCCGGTCGAGTTCGTGCAACAGCGGATCGGCCCGCAGGTCGGTCGTTTCCGGGCGGGCGCCGGGCGGCAGGAAGCCGGACAGGATCTCGAAGGTCTCCTGCCGGGCGAGGTGCGCCGCCTGGTGGACGACGGCGGTGATGTCGGTCGCGAGCTGGTCGGAATCCGGGGTCCGGTAGATCCGGGAATCCAGCCGCAGCTCGACGAGTTCCCCGGAACCGCCGGCGATCGCGGTGATCGTCCCGTCCTCGGAAGTGGCCTCGGTACGGATCTCGGTCACGCGGGCCTGCGCGGCCCGGACGTCTTCGGCCATCCGCTGGTACTCGCCGTACATGCTCAGGTGGAGCGGTGTGTCCATGCCGGCCCCCTTTTCTCGTCCGGGCACCAGTCTGGCGCGAAGATCGGTCCCGGTCCGCCGGATGACCTGTTGCTGCCACGCCGCGGTCACCGGGACGGGACTGCCGCAGTATCGCGAGGGTGAACCGACACCGTCCGGCCTCGATCCTCACCGTCGTCGCGATGGCGACGCTCCAGTTCGCCCTCGGCGGGGGCCCGGCACGGGCGGCGCCCCCGGCGGGAGCCTGTAACGACGCCCAACCGGCGCATCCCGAGATCGCGGCCCAGCCCTGGGCGCAGCAGATGCTCGCGCCCGAGGCGGCCTGGCCGCACAGCCGCGGGGGAGGGGTGCCGGTGGCCGTGGTCGATTCCGGAGTGGACGCCGGCCATCCGCAGTTGCGGCAGCCCGGCAAGGTGCTCCCCGGCCGGGATTTCGTGGCGGCGCGGAACCTGCCGGGCAACTTCGACTGCGATTCCCACGGCACCGCCGTGGCGAGCATCATCGCGGGCGGTGCCCTGCCGGGCGTCGGTTTCCACGGCGTGGCCCCGGACGCGGTGATCCTGCCGGTGCGGGTCAGCGACCGCGAGATCGGGGACCGGGGCGAGTCCCTGCGGATCAGCCCCCAGTCGATCGGCGACGGCATCCGCTACGCGGTCGACCAGGGCGCGCGGGTACTCAACCTTTCCCTGTCCGGCACCGCGGACTTCCCCGCCATCCGGGACGCCGTGGCCTACGCGGTGGCTCGCGACGTCGTCGTGGTGGCGGCGGCGGGCAATGCGCAGCAGGGCATGGCGACGGAACTGCCCTCGTATCCCGCCGCCTATCCCGGCGTGCTCGGCGTGGGCGCGGTGGACATCAACGGGGCACGGATGTCCACCTCCCAGATCGGGCCGTACGTCGGCCTTGTCGCGCCGGGCGCGAAGGTGCTGGCCGCGACGCGAGTGGACGGTCACGCCTACGTGGACGGCACCAGTTTCGCGACGCCCTTCGTCGCGGGGACGGCGGCGCTGGTGCGAGCCGCCTGGCCGCGGTTGTCCGCCGCGGAGGTCGTTCGGCGGTTGAAGGCCACTGCCAGTCCCGCCCGGGGCGGTCAGGCGAGTGCTGCCTACGGGGCGGGCCTGGTGAACCCGTACCGCGCGGTCACCGACGGGACGGACTTCGCCCCGGCGGCGGGTCTTCCGGCCTACCACCCGGCGCCGGCGGATCACGCCGCGCTGGCGCGCGCCGCGCGGGAGCGCGACACGACGTCCGCCGCGTTGTGGCTGGCGGCCGGGGTGATCGGGGCGATGGTGCTGGTGGCCATGGCCGTCGCCGTCGTGCGCCGTGGCCGCCGGCGAGGGTGGCGGCCCGCGCAGGCACCGGCCGTGCCCGTCGACCCCGCCGGAACCGAGGCGCCCGAACAGGTTTCACTGTTCCCCTAGTCCTCAATAGACTAGTCCAGAATGGACAAAGAAAGGAAAGCGCGCCCCGCGATCGTGCGGGGCGCGCTGTCAGCGGGAGGAATCGCCGATCACGTCCACGTGGCCGCGCAACCCTGCACGCAGTCCTGCGAACGGTACACCGAGTCCGCGGTCTTCCCGCTGAGCAGGGAGACCTGGTCGAGGTATTCGTTCGCGGCTTTGTGGTACACACCCTGCCGCGCCACCATCGCCTCCCCGTTGCCGTCGGAGAAGAAGGACGCGTTGGCGTCCTTGGCGTGCTGGTACACGTCGGTGAACGACCCGCTGTCGAGGCCGCCGGTCTTCTGCATTTCCTCGACCTGGCCCAGCACCGGTTCGAAATGCATCAGGATCTGGTCGTTGGACACGTTTGTCTCCTTTCCTTACTGAGAACCGATCAGACGTTCATGGCGGCGCTGATCGCCCCGCTGTCGATGTGGAAGTCCCCGGCCGAGGCGAGCGTGCGGCCGTTTTCGGAATCGTTCTCGAAGTACCGGGTCGCCGAGGACACCATGGTGTCGGCCAGGCTGTCCCCAGTGGTGGTCAGCCCCTTGTTCTGGCTGAACCTCTCCGGTTCGATGCCCTGGAACATGCGGCCACCCTGGCCCTTCCACACCGCCTCCAGGCCGGTGTTGCCACCGTTGAGGCGGGCGTTCCGGCCCGCGACGTCCTCGCAGTGCTGACGCCAGTTGTCGGCGACCCGGCGCATCTGGTCGGGATCACCGTTGATGAAGTCGAAACCTGACATACCACCCTCCGTTCCGTTACCGTGAGGCGCTTTCCGGCAGGCCGGGGCGCGTCCTCACCCCGCCGACGCTAGTTCGCCGGGACGGCCGATCCGGCCGCACGGCACGTTCCTGCCACGAGGGCCGGCTCCGCTCCCGCGTGACCGACGATGTGGGCATGGCGACTGTCCTGGTCAAGCGGCCCGCCCGGAAGCAGGCCCCGGAAATGCCCGCCGGCGAACTGATCCTGCAACCACCGCCCGCGATCCCGGCCCCGCCGGGGCGGCAGTGGGCGCAGGTGTTCATGGTGCTGCCGATGGTCGCGATGATGGCGTCGACCGTGCTGCTGTATTCGGGCGGCATGGCCGGCGCCGCGCGGTTCGCGGTCTACGGGCTGATGGGTGTCGGGATGCTCGGGATGATCGCCGTCGGCGTCCTGCAGGGCGGTGGCCCGAGCAAACGCGAAATGGGGCAGGCGCGGCGCAAGTACCTGCGGCACCTGTCCCAGCACCGGTTGCGGCTCCGCCGGGCGGTGCGCCGTCAGCGCGCGGCCCTGGACTACCTGCATCCGGAGCCCACGGCGTTGTGGTCGCTCGTGGCGAGTTACCGGCTGTGGGAGCGCCGCAAGGAGGACGAGGACTTCGCCGTCGCGCGGATCGGCCGTGGCGCGCAGGGCCCGGCGCTGACTCTCGTCGCCCCGGACACCCTGCCGCTGGAAGAACTCGAGCCGCTGTCCGCCTTGGCGCTGCGCCGGTTCCTCACGACCTACAGCACCGCCGACGGGCTTCCGCTGGCGATCGCCGTCAACGGGTTCAGCCGCGTCTATCTTCAGGGGGACCGCGAGGCCGCGCTGGGCATGCTGCGTGCGGTGCTGGCCCAGCTGGCCGTCCTGCAGTCACCCGAGGATCTGCGCGTCGCGGTCTGTGTGAGCGAGGACCGCCGCGCCGACTGGGAATGGGTGAAGTGGCTTCCGCACGCCCTACACCCCGTGCGCTCCGACGCGCTCGGCCCGCTGCGCCTGGTCGCCCCGTCCATTTCCGCGCTGGAGTCGATCCTGGAAGAGGAACTGGGCGCCCGCCCGCGGTTCGACCCCGCGGAACAGGTCAGCGTGCCCGGTCCGTATCTGGTCGTCGTCCTGGACGGCGGGATGTCCGCCGGATCCGATCACCTGATGACCGGCGGCGGCGTCGAGGGCGTCACGGTGGTCGATCTGACCACCGCTCCGCCGCGGGCGCTGGACCGGTCCGCGGTGGTGCTGGAGGTGGCCGACGACGGCAGCCTGTCCAGCCGGACGGCCGAGGGGAACACCCGCCTCGGCGAGGCGGACTTCTTCGACCCGGTCGCCGCCGAAGGGCTGGCGAGGCAGCTCGCGCCGCTGCGGCTCAGCTCCGGCATCCGGGGGGACGCGCCGATGAGTTCCGAGCTGGGCCTCGCCGAATTGCTGGGACTGGGCGATCCCTATGACCTCGACCCGGACGAAACGTGGGTGCTGCGGCCGAACCGGGACCGGTTGCGGATCCGGTTCGGCATCCAGGAGGACGGCACGCCGATCGACCTCGACCTGAAGGAGTCGGCCCAGGAGGGCATGGGCCCGCACGGTCTGCTGATCGGGGCCACCGGCTCCGGGAAGTCGGAGCTGCTGCGGACGCTCGTGCTGGCGCTCGCGGTCACGCATCCACCGAGCTCACTGAACTTCGCGCTGATCGACTTCAAGGGCGGCGCGACCTTCACCCGGCTGGACAAGCTGCCGCACACGAGCGCGGTGATCACGAACCTGGCCGAGGAACTCCATCTCGTCGACCGGATGACCGACGCGATCAACGGCGAGCTGATCCGGCGTCAGGAACTGCTGCGCGCGGCCGGGAACTTCTCCTCGCTGCGGGACTACGAGAAGGCCCGTCAGGCGGGCGCGCCGCTGCCCGAGGTGCCCACCCTCGTGGTGATCTGCGACGAGTTCTCGGAACTCCTTTCCGCCAAGCCGGATTTCATCGACATGTTCGTCCAGATAGGACGGTTGGGCCGTTCGCTCGGCGTGCACCTCCTGCTCGCCTCGCAGCGGCTGGACGAGGGCAGGCTGCGCGGGCTGGAAGGCCACCTGTCCTACCGGATCGGCCTGCGGACCTTCTCCGAGATGGAGAGCAGGGCCGTGCTGGGCGTGCCCGACGCGTTCAAACTGCCCAGGGCGCCCGGAAACGGCTTCCTCAAGATCGGCACGGAGTCGATGGTGCGGTTCCGCTCCGCCTACGTCTCCGGTGTGCACCGGCGGATCAGCCGGTCCGGCACGTCCGTCAGCGCACCGGAACATCTGGCACTGCACGAATACACCACCGCCTACCACGCGCCGGCGCTCGAGGCCGAGGACACCGCCGCCGAACCCGTGCCCGATCCCGACACCGCGATCGGCGAGACGCTGCTGGACATCATGGTCGATCAGCTGGTCGGCCGGGGCACGCCCGCGCACCAGGTGTGGCTGCCCCCGCTGGACGAGCCGCCGACCCTGGACCAGCTGCTGCCCGAGCTGGTCACCCATCGCGAGCGCGGGCTGACCGCCAATTCGACCGAGCTGGCAGGCGCGCTGCGTCCGGTGCTCGGCATCGTGGACCGGCCGTTCGAGCAGCGGCGCGATCCGCTGACCCTGGACCTGTCCGGGGCGGCGGGCCACGTGGTGGTGATCGGCGGGCCGCGGACCGGCAAGAGCACCGCCCTGCGCACACTGATCCTCAGCCTCGCGCTCACCCACACCCCGCGCGAGGCGCAGTTCTACTGTCTCGACTTCGGTGGCGGCACGCTCGCCGCGCTGGACGGCCTGCCCCATGTCGCCGGTGTCGCGGGCCGGCTGGACACCGGCGCGGTCCGCCGTACCGTCGCCGAGGTCGCCACGCTGCTCGCGCAACGCGAACGGCGGTTCGCCGAGCACAAGATCGACAGCATCGTCACCTACCGGGCGAGGAAGGCGGCCGGCGAATTCGCCGACGATCCGCACGGCGACGTGTTCCTCGTCATCGACGGCTGGCTGACCCTGCGCAACGACTTCGACCAGCAGGAGGACCTGATCGGCGACATCGCTGCGCGCGGGCTCGCCTACGGCGTGCACGTGGTGGCGGGCTGCTCCCGCTCGTTCGACCTGCGGATGAACGTCCGGGACCTGTTCACCAGCAGGCTGGAGCTGAAGATCGGCGATCCCATCGACTCCATCATCGACCGGCGCGCCGCGATGGGCGTGCCCGCGGACTGCCCCGGCCGGGGACTCGCGATGAGCAAGCACCAGATGCTCGTCGCCCTGCCGCGCATCGACGGCGTGACCGGCGCCGGGGACCTTGCCGACGGGATCGGCGGCCTGGTCGAGGCGATCGCGCGGGCCTGGCCGGGCGAGGCCGCGCCACCGGTGCGGCTGCTCCCCGGGGTGCTCCCCCACGAGGAACTCCCCGCCGCCGACGTCCGGACCGGGCCCGGCGCCGGGCTCGCGGTCGGCATCCACGAGCACGATCTTTCGCCGATGCGGCTGGATTTCGCCAAGGACCCGCATTTCTTCGTGCTGGCCGACACCGAATGCGGCAAGACCTCGTTCCTGCGGGTACTGGCCCGCCGCATCTGCGCGGCACACACCCCCGAACAGGCCAGGATCGTGCTCATCGATCACCGGCGTGGACTGCTCGGCGAGATCCCCGACGAGTACCTGCTCGGGACCGGCACCAACGACGCGCACAGCATCGCCCTGATGAACGAGGTGGTCACGGCGATTTCCCGGCGGCTGCCGGGACCGGACATCACGCCCGAGCAGCTGCGGGCCCGGAACTGGTGGCAGGGGCCGGAAATCTTCGTGCTCGTCGACGACTACGACATGGTGGCCACGCACAAGGACCATCCGCTGATGCCGCTGCTCCCGCTCGCCGCGCAGGCCTCGGACATCGGCCTCCGGGTCGTGCTGGCCCGCCGCTCCGGCGGTGCGGGCAAGGGGTTGTACGAGCCGTTCCTGAACCGGCTGCGCGAGGTCGGCGCGCCCGGTCTGATGATGTCGGGCGACCGGGACGAGGGACCGCTGCTCGGCGGGATGCGTGCCCAGGTACTGCCGCCCGGCCGCGGCTGGCTGGTCGACCGGCGGGGGAACAAGGGCCTGGTGCAGCTGGCCTGGCAGCCGCCACGGGACTAGCGCGGGGATCGCGGCGGCGGATGGCGGGTTCCTGCCGCCGCCCGTCCGCCACGCCCCCGCGGTGTTTGAGTGGACAGCGACGAGTCGAGTCAGGAGCGCATGATGGCACCACCGGACAAAATGGACGGTATCCCGAAGGCGATGCTGCGGTTCGCCGACAACGCGGTGAGCCTGGCGCGGGACGCACTGCCCAAGGAGGTCGCCGGCCGGGGCGGCGGGCAGTGTGGTGGCGGGATGAACGGGCACGAAGAGGTACTCGCCGCCGACAACGAGACCACTGTCCAGCTCTACGAGTTCCTCACCCGGTTCAAGGAAGCCACGAGCGCGCTGGGTCTTTTCGCGCACAAGGCCGGAACCTCCTACCACTTCACCGATGACGCCAACCAACGCGACATCGCCAGGGCCGCGTTCGACGATTACACCCGGACCGCCTTCGCCGGGATGACCGGCGAGGGCCTGCCCCGGGTCCTGCCCTCCCTCGAGTCCCCTGGCAACGAGTAGGCCATGATCGACTATCGTTCCCTCTCCCTCGACGAACTCCACACCATGATCGTCGCGGAAGCGGAGCAGCACGCCCCGCTGCTCACTTCCGCCGCCGCGATGTGGAAGGCGAGCCGCGTCTGGCTGGACTCGCGGGCCGGGCTGCTGGCGAGCCTCCGGACCACTCTCGGCGAGTCCTGGAAGGACCTGGCGGGCACCACCTTCGACAGCGAGGTCGGCAAGGTGGTCGCCGTCGCGCGGTCCTGGACCGACGGCGGGATCACGCGTCCCGAGTCGGGGGCGCCGTGGGCGACCACCGCCACCACGGACGACATCGTCCGGGCGCTCACGTCCCTCGCGGACGGCATATGCAACGTCCGGCGCTACGCGGACGACCGGGTGCAGACGCTGCCCGCCAACGCGTCGGACAAGGACAAGACCGACGCCAGGGACGCGGTCGCCTGGGTGATGAACCTGCTGACCCCGGCGTACCACGACGCGGCCGCCAAGCTGCGCGCGGCGACCGGAAGGTCCCTGTCCGGGGTGCCGCTGGCCGCGGTGCCCTCGTCCGGACCGGACGGCACTCCGGGCCCAGGGCCGGGCCCGGCGCCCAGTGTGTCGGATTCGGGCGGTGCCGACCCGAACGCGGTGAACCCCGAGGAGACCCCCGGCCCGCAGAACGCTCCCAACCCCAACGATCCCACCAAGACCAAGGAGAATTCCCCGGAATCCCCGCTCGTGACCGCGAAGAACGCGGTGGACGTGGCGAGCAAGCTGCTCGACCTCGCCAAGAACGCGTCCGGGGGAACCGGAAACGTGCCCAACCCGGTCGGCGGCACGTTCGACCCGGCGGACCTGTATCACCCCATCGATCCCGCCGCCGTCACCGATTCCCTTGTGCCGCAAGCGGATCCGGGACTTCCCGGGCTGGCGTCGGCCGGTGGTGGGGGAGTCGGCGGCGGGGGACTCGGTGGGGGCGCCACCGGGCTCGGCGGTCTCGACAGCAACCCGGTCACGAACCCGGCGCAGCCGCCGTCGTCCGGCGGCGGGACCGCCGGGGGCGCGGCCGTCCCCGCGGCCTCGGGCACCACGGGCGGCGCAGGAACCGGCAGCAGCGGGGCCATGCCGCCGATGTATCCGCCGCAGTCCGGCGCGGGGCGCGGGGCTTCCGGCGGTATCCGGCCAGGGGCGGCCGAACAGGTCAACGCCGTCCGCTCGCGCAAGCCCGGCAGCGGGGCCGGGGTCGTCCTGTCCGGCCGGGAAGGGCAGGGCGGCAAGGGCAGGAACACCAAGGAAACCCCGGCCCTGGCGAAGGCCACGAAGCCGAAACCGAAACCGAAACCACCGCCGGCCGTGCCCAGCGAGCCCGTCGAAGTGCTCGACGAAGAGCTTTGGCGCGTCGGCCCGTCCGGCACCGAACGCAGTTACCGAACCTGAGGAGGGGCAGATGTCCGACGCTTCGTTCATCAACGGCAACCCGGAGGCCATGGCCACGTTCTCCGCGCACACGAAGGCGCCCGCGCCACCTGCCTCGCTCGGCAGGCTGCTGGGCGAACCGGCCGCATTGGCCGGGACGATCGAGGGAATTCTGATGGCCGTGCTGGACAAGGCCGCCACGGGGGTGGCCGGCGCCTACATCGCCAACACCAGCGAGGACATGACCACCATTTCCGCGAAGGTCAAGGCCGCCGCGGCGAAGTACAGCGCCACCGACCTGATCAACAGCATCGACCTGGCCACTTCCACGGTGAAACTGGCCGACAAGGGCCTCGGCGTCGTGAAGCAGCTGTCCGGAGGCAGTGGTGGCGGGAAAACCCCGGGCACCGACGCGACGGGAACCACGCCGGGCGGCGGCGATCAGCAGGCGGGCACCACCGGCACCCCGTCGTCCGGCGGTCCGTCGGCGAATCACCCCGCGCAGAAGAGCGTCTGAAGAGGAGATGACCGGTGATTCCCTACAACGTGCTGCCCCCCGAGGCGCATATCGCGATGATCAGCGCCGAGCAGGCGCACATTCCCACGCTCCGCAGTGCGGCCGCCATGTGGCAGGAAGTGCATTCCTGGAGCCAGACCGCGGCCGCGGACCTGCGGCGGAACGCGGGTGACCTGACGCTGGCGGACTGGCGGGACAAGGCCGCGGATTCCTTCGAGGCCAAGGTCGGGCGGTCGATCGCCGACCTGACCATGTGGAGCGACCGGATCGCGGCGTCCCAGGTGACGACGCGGCTGAACGCACTGGCCGACACACTGCCCGCGACGCAGCTGGCCGTGCAGGGTTTCTTCGACGAATACCTGGCGACGCGGATGAATCCGCTCACCTGGGGTCTGGCCATCCAGGCCTGGCAGAACTCCGCGATGGCGATGAACACGCTGGGCGGGCACTATGACGGCGTCATGCTGTCGGTCTGCCAGGCCGCCGGCGCCACCAACCCGGCGGATCTCATCCCCAACTTCAACATCTCCTCGGCCGACGCGGTCAAGACCGCCGACGCGGCCGTGAATCTGCTGACCGAGGTGCAGAGCCTCGCGCAGGCGGCGGGGATCGGCGGCAGTAGTAGTGGCGGCGGGACGTTGCCGAAGCTGCCCGACGTTCCCGGTCTTTCGGACGGCACGCAGGCGGTGGGCTGGAATCCGCAGGACTGGGCGTCCTGGCAGGGGCCGTCACTGGCCGGGCTGGGGCCGGGCTCCCTGACCCCGGGTGATCTCGCCGCCGGTTCGGCAGGTGGGCTGCCGGGCCTGTCCCCGGCCGGTTCGGCCCCGGCGTCGTCGGGTCTGCCGTTCGGGGCCCTCGGCGCGGCGAACAGCGGGCTCGGTGCGATCCCGGCGGTGCGGGCAGGGACGGGGAAGCGCTCCGGCGCGGATTCCGGGGTCGCCTCGGGCGCCGCGGCCGGTTCGGGCCGGGGCAGCACGGGCGGGATGGTGCCCCCGATGACGCCGCACAACCCGGCCTCCGGCTCCGCGGGAACCCTGCGCCCCGGCACCGCCGAGAACGCGGACGGCCAGTCGGCAGGCGGCCGGCGGCGGGCCACCGGCAACGACGGGGTGACGGCTGCGCTCCGCGGCCGGGCGGGCGGCACCGGCCAGGAGGGCTTCGCCCACCGCCCCTACAGCCTGAGCGAGTCGGGCACCGGCACTGTGGAGCTCATCGAAGCGAGCGACTGATCGGCTCGCGGTGACCCTGCCCCGCCTCGTCGCCCGGTCGCGCGACGAGGCGGGGTTCGTCCACTGTGGACACCGGGCTCTGCCGGACTCAGGCCGCGCTCACCGGGAAGCGCAGTTCGAAGATCGCGCCGCCCTCGTCGGCGTTGTACACCGACAACGTGCCGCCGTGTGATTCGGCGACCCAGCGCACAATGGACAGTCCCAGTCCCGACGATCCGCCGGTGCTGGTGAAGCGGTCGAAGGCGTCTTCGGTCAGGGTGGTGTCGATGCCCGGCCCGTGGTCGGCGACGGTCACCGTGCCCCCGGCGACGGTGACGTGCACGATCGCGGGCGCGCCCGGCTGCCGCCCGTACCGCAGGGCGTTGTTCAGAAGGTTGCCGATCGCGCGCTGCACCAGCGCCGGATCGGCGTTCACCTTGGTCGGCGCGGCGGTGACGGTGACCTGCGCGCCGTCCGGCTCGGTGTCCTCGACGACGCCGACCACCAGCTGGTCCAGCCACACCGGCTGGATGCTCAGCTGTTCCACGCCCGCCGCGAGCCGGGCCCGCACCAGCAGATCGTCGATGATGCCGCCCATCCTGGCGGCCAGCCGGACCGTGCGGGGCAGCAGATCGGCGCGCTGGTCCGGATGCGCCATCGCGGTCTCGGCGAGCGCGCGCAAGGCGGCCACCGGCGTGCGCAGGTCGTGCGCGGTCTCCGCCAGCAGCACCTCCTGCTGTTGCAACGCCGCCGCCGCGGGCCGGATCGACCGCCCGGACAGCAGGTGTCCCGCGAACCCGAGCGCGCCGACGAGCAGGACACAGCTGCCGACCACGAGCAGCACGAACCGGGTGTGGTCCGCCGCGACGGGCCGGGTGTCGGCGACCGCGACCACCGCGGCGAACGGCTTGCCCGTCCGGTTGAGCAGCGGTTCCGCCCGGAACTGGACCAACTCGCCGCCCGAGCCCTGCTGGTAGCCGGTCACGACTTTGCGGCCGCGCACGGCGTCGGTGGCGAGCCCGTCGAGCACCCGGACGTCCATCGGCACGCACGTCCGCTGGGACACGTGCGGATCGAACGTGGCCGCGCCGCCGGGCAGGATCGCGAACTGCGGGCACTGCCGGTTCAGCACGTCGGGCTTGACGAGGTCGAAGCCGATGGTGCCGTCGAAGCTGACCAGCCTGCTGACCGAGGAGGTGACGCGGAGCAGGTCGGCGTCCATCTTCTCGGTGCCCTGCTTGCTGTCCTCGCTGATCATGAACCAGGCGAACGCGATCAGCCCGACGGCGTTGATCACGGTGAACAGCGCGGTCAGGGCCCAGCGCAGCCTGCGCAGCCCGTCGGCCGAGGAGCGGCTCACAGCGCGCCGAGCCGGTACCCGAGGCCGCGCACGGCGTGGATCAGCTCCGGTTCCCGCAGCTTGCGGCGCAACCGCTTCACGACCGCGTCGACCACATTGGACATCGGATCGGTCTGGCTGTCCCAGCAGTGCTCGATCAGATCCGCCCGCGCCACGGTGTGCCCCGCCCGCACGAGCAGGTACTCCAGCACCGCGAACTCCTTGTTCGACAGGGTGAGCAGCACCCCGGCCCGGCGCACCTCGCGGCGCGCGCAGTCCATCACCAGGTCGTCGTGCCGCAGCATCGACGGCCGGTCGGCACCGGCGCGGCGGCACAGGTTGAGCACGCGTTCGGTCAGCTCGGCCATCGCGAACGGCTTGACCAGGTAGTCGTCGCCGCCGTGCTCGAACCCGGCGACCCGGTCGGCCAGCGCGTCGCGCGCGGTGAGGAACAGCACCGGGGTCCGCCAGCCGTGCCCGCGTCGCGTGTGGACGTACCCGATGGCGTCCCCGTCGGGCAGCATCCGGTCGAACACCACGCAGTCGTAGTGCCCGGCGCCCAGCGCCCGGTCCGCGCCCACGATGTCGCCTTCGGCGCCGACGTCGAGACCGGCCGCCCGCAGTTGCGCGGTCAGGGCGACCCGCAGATTCTCGTCGTCCTCGACGACCAACACCGTTGTCATCAAAACCTCATGTGCGCGGAGAGAAGGTGGGCGCATGCTCGGCAACGCTAACGCGTCGGCGAGCGTAGACCATCGGATCCGCGAGATCTGGCATGAACAGGCCGTCGCCGTGGCGGCGGCGGGAAGTGAGGGGATGCGCCATGAACCAGCCGAGCAGGCTCAGCCTCGTCGAGAGCATCGCACCGGCGCCGGGACCCGGCGTACCGGGTGGACAGGCCGGATGGGACGGGCTCGTGGCGTCAGCGGTCAGCGAGGTGCTGATCATGAGCGCCGACGCGAACTCCGGGCCGATCGGCGAGTTCCGCCGGATCGCCCACGCGAACCTGCGCGCCGGGGTGCGTTGCCGGGCGCTGTTCCCGGACTCGGCGCGGTTGTCGAGCACGCTGAGCGGGCTGTCGCTCGCCGGGGCGCAGGTGCGGACCGACGCCGAGGTCCCGATGGAGGCGCTGGTGATCGACCGCCGGTCGGTGGTGCTGCCGGTGGACCGGACCGGCAGCGGGAACCAGACGGGCGTCGCGGTGTTCCGGCTGCCCGGCGTGGTCACCGCGACGGCAGGGCTGTTCGAGCGGATCTGGCAGGCCGCGGTGCCGCTCGCGCCGACCGAGCTGCCGGACCCCGACGAGCAGATGCTGACCGACCGGGAGCGGGACCTGCTGGCCCTGCTGTGTTCCGGCAGCACCGACGAGTCGGCCGCGGCGCAGCTGGGCATCTCGGTCCGCACGGTGGGCCGGATGGTCGCCGACATCATGAACCGGCTCGGCGCGCGCAGCCGCTTCCAGGCCGGCGCGAAGGCGGTCGACCGCGGCTGGCTGATGGCCAAGGCGGGCTGATGGACCTCGCATCCGGCCGGACGCTGGTGGTCGCGGACCAGCCCGGCGCCTACCCGACGATCGGCGACGCGCTGGCCGACGCGCCGGACGGCGCCGTCGTCACCATCGCCGAGGGCACCTACCACGAGGTCTTCGAACTCGTCGCCCGCCGCGTGACACTGACCGCGGCGGACGGCGCGAAGGTGCTCGTCGACGGCCGCGGCGCGGACCGGCCGGTGTTCGAGGCCAGGGGCGGTTCCCTTGCCCTGCACGGGATCGAGCTGCGTGCCGGGGACGCGCCCGCGGTCGCCGTGCACGACGTCGCGTTCACCGCGCGCGACTGCGTCGTCGTCGGCGGGCGGGGCCCGGCGATCGACATCCGGGGGATGGCGGGCTTCGAGGTGTCCGGCTGTGTGATCACCACCGGCGAACAGGGCGTCCTCATCGAGGGCGCGTCCGGCACGCTGGAGAACACCACCGTCGAGGACGTGTCCGGCGACGGCGTCGTCGTCGGGATGGCGGCCGATCCGGTGCTCCGGAACTGCGTGGTGACCGGCTGCGGGCTGCGCGGGGTGTACGTCTACCAGTACGGCAGGCCGGTCATCGAGCGGTGCGAGATCACGCGCACCGGCCACGAGGGCATCGCGGTGGCCCACCACGGGACGCCGGAGCTGCGCGACTGCACGGTCCGCGACACGCGAGGCGCCGGGATCGCGTTCGCTTCCGGCTGCGGGGGCAGCGTTTCCGCGTGCCGGGTGGAGAACACCGCCGAGCCGGGCATCGCGATCGCCGAAGGGGCCACCACGACCGTGGCGGGCGGCGCGGACCCGGCGAGCGCCGGCGGCCAGGAACTGGACGAGCTGCTCGCCGAGCTGGACGCGATGATCGGCCTGCCGGGGGTGAAGGCCGAGGTGCGCTCGCTGATCGACGAGCTGCAGGTCAACGAATGGCGCCGCCGGGCAGGGCTGCCCGTGGGGTCCACCGGGCACCACCTGATCTTCGCCGGGGCGCCCGGTACCGGGAAGACGACGGTGGCGCGGATCTACGGCAAGCTGCTGAAGGCACTGGGGGTGTTGCCGCGCGGCCAGTTCCGCGAGGTGTCCCGGCGCGATCTGGTCGGCCAGTACATCGGGCACACCGCGGAGAAGACCGCGGTGGTGTTCGAGGAATCCCGGGGCGGGGTGCTGTTCATCGACGAGGCCTACACGCTGTCCCGCTCGGCGGGCTCGGGTGGTGACTTCGGGCAGGAGGCGATCGACACGCTGGTCAAGCTGATGGAGGACCAGCGCGACGAGGTGGCGGTGATCGCGGCGGGCTACACCGGGGAGATGGCGGACTTCCTTTCGGCCAACCCCGGTCTCGCGTCCCGGTTCGGCAAGACGATCGAGTTCGCGAACTACACCCCGGACGAACTGCTGGGCATCGTCGGCCGGATGGTGGAAGCCGGGGACTACGAGCTGGACCGGGCCGCCGACCCGGTGCTGACCGGGTTCTTCGAGCGGATCGTCGGGGAGGCGAACTTCGGCAACGCACGCGACGCGCGCCGGCTGTTCGAAGGCGTGCGCAAGGCGCAGTCGCAGCGGTTGCGGCAGCTCGGCCGGGTCCCGACCGTCGCGGAACTGCGCACTCTGGTCGTCGCCGACGTGGTGGCCGCGGCCGCACGCTAACGTGCGCGTGTGCGGGTGCTGGTGACCGAGGACGACGACAACTTGCGGGTGGCGCTCGACGCCGCCCTGCGCGGCGCTGGGCTCGCGGTGGACACCGCGGCCGATCTGCCCGCGGCCGACGAGGCGCTGTTCGTGAACGCCTACGACTGCGCGGTGTTCGACCGGATGCTGCCTTCCGGCGACGCGCTGTGGTACGTGCATCGGCGGCGGAACGCGGGCTGGGGTGTGCCGGTGCTGTTCCTGACCGCGCGCGACAGCGTGGCCGACCGGATCGACGGGCTGCGGCTGGGCGGGGGCGACTACCTGGTCAAGCCGTTCGCCATGCCGGAGCTGGTGGCCAGGGTGCGCAGCCTGTGCCGCGGCGGCACGGGCGGGCCGCCGCCGACGATGGTGCTCCGCTGCGCGGACGTCGAACTGGACGGTGGCAGGCACCAGGTGACCAGGGCCGGGGTGCTGCTCACCTTGACCCGTAAGGAATACCTGGTCCTGGAACGGCTGATGCGGGCCGCCGGACGGCCGGTGTCGCGCACCGAGCTGATCTCGTACGCCTGGGACGAGGCGGCGGATCCCGCGTCGAACGTCCTGGACGTCGTGATCGCCCGGTTGCGGCGCAAGCTCCGTGATCCGGTGCTGATCCACACCGTGCGCGGCATCGGCTACCAGATGAGCTGAGCTCGCTCAGGTCACCGTCGGCCGGTTCGCGTACTCCGGGCGTTCCCATGCCCGCGCCGCGATGGCTTCTTCCATTGCGTCGACGGCGTTCCCGACGTCCGCGTGGCGCAGGTACAGCGGGGCGAACCCGAAGCGCATGGTGTCCGGCGCGCGGAAGTCGCCGAGCACCCCGCGATCGGCGAGCGCGCGGACGATGCCGTAGCTGTGTTCGTGGCGCAGCGCGACATGGCTGCCGCGCCGCTCGTCCCGCGGCGTCACGACTTCGACCCCGGCATCGCCGAGCCGGGATTCGACGAGGTCCATGAAAAGCCCCGTCAGCGCGAGGCTCTTGCTGCGCACCTGGCCGAGATCGACGTCCTGCCACAGCCGGAGGCTGGCTTCCAGTGGCGCGTAGGAGAGGATCTGCGGCGTGCTCGTCCGGAAGCGGTCGATCCCGTCGGCGGGTTCGTAGCCGACGGTGAACGCGAACGGCGCGCGATGCCCGTGCCAGCCGGAAAGCGGCTGCCGCGCGGTGTCCTGGTGCCGCCGGGCGACGTACACGAACGCGGGCGATCCCGGGCCGCCGTTGAGGTACTTGTACGTGCACCCGACCGCGAAGTCCGCCCCGGCCGCGTCGAGTTCGACGGGCAGGGCGCCGACGCTGTGGCAGAGGTCCCAGACGACCAGCGCACCGCACCCCTGCGCCTGGCGGGTCGCCTCGGCGAGGTCGGCCAGCGCGCTCGTGCGGTAGTCGACATGGCTCAGCACCACCACCGCGACGTCGCTGTCCAGCGCGTCCGCGAGGTCCGGCGCGTCGCGGCCGATCAGCCGTAGCTGCTTGCCTTCCTGCGTGCCGAGTGCCCCTTCGATCATGTAGAGGTCGGTGGGGAAGGCGTGGGCTTCGGCCACCACGACACCGCGCCCAGGCCGCAGCGCGAGCGCGGCGAAGAGCACCTTGTACAGGTTGAGCGACGTCGTGTCGCAGACGACGACCTGGCCGGGCGCGGCGCCGATCAGCGGGGCGACCAGTTCGCCCGCGGTGCGGGGTTTGTCGAACCAGCCCGCCGTGTTCCAGCTGCCGACGAGCCCGTCGCCCCACTCCTCGTCGACGACCTCGGTGACCCGCGTCCTCGCCGCCTCCGGCAGCGCGCCGAGGGAGTTGCCGACCAGGTAGACGACGTCGCTGGGGAGCCGGAACCGGTCCCGGAACGCGGCGAGCGGGTCGGCCGCGTCGAGTGCGGCCAGCGAGTCGTCGGTGATGGTCATGCGATCCTCTCGGACGGGAGCGTGTCTCCGGTATACGCCACGGTCAGTCCAGTTCCCTGGCGCGGGTCTCCTCGCGGGCGTCCACCAGCAACCGCACGAAGTCGGTGCCGCCGGTGCCCTTCGCCGTCCCGGACCGCTCGAACCGGCCGATGTACCGGCCGGTCAGCCCGATGTGCTGGGCCCGCAGCTCGCTCACCGCGCGCACGCAGGCGTTGTAGGCGTCCGTCAACTGTGGACGGTCACGACGGCGCGCGGCGTAGCCGTGCACCGACGGTCCCGCTTCGAGGTCGGTGAGGAACCGGCGGTGGGGGACCGGCATGTGCTCGCGCATCCCGCGCAGGAACACCCCGGTCCGCTCGTGCGGGTGCGGGATGCCCAGCCCGGCGTCGAAGGCCTGGATGAGGGAACTCTGCGCGGCGCTCGCGCCGGTCATCGTCCGCGGCTCGTCCCAGACACCTTCGTAGACGACACCCGGGGCGGCCCAGCCGGCGAGGAACGGGCGGACCCGGTGGTAGAAGACGTGCGGATCACACCACTTCTCCATGGCGAGGAACGCGCCGGTGGTGGTGGCGATGATCGGTTCGAGCGCGCGCAGCGCCGCGGTGAGGCGGTCCGCGTCGTCGGCCGCGACAGCGTGCTGTGCCGCGAGGAGCAGCGGCAGCGCGGGCGCCCCGGCGAGTTCGACCCCGACGGTGGCCAGGTAGAACCACTTCTCGTCGACACCGCCGAGGAAGGTCACCTGCGTGTCGATGTTGGTCAGGCTCAGCGGTTCGTCCGGCGCGAGCCGCCGCCAGTTGTTGACCACGGCGGAGTAGTGCGCGAGGACCGGCGGGCGGCCGAGCGCCTCGGCCAGCGTGCACCACGGAACGGCCAGCGCCGCCGGAAAGCGTTCGGCGGCACGGGATTCCGCCCACATGTACGCGTTGCCGAGGCACGACAGCAGGAGGAACGCGCGTTCGCGCTCGCCGGGGCTGTCGAGGTCGTCGGGCGAGAGCTGCGGCAGGGCGTCGACCGTGTCCCGCAGCCTGCCGGTCATGATCAGGGGGCCGAGGTCGCGGGCGATCCGTTCCCACGGCCGGTAGCGCGGCGCGAGCGCGGGCACCGGATCGGTGCCGGGGACGAACCCGCGTTCGGCGTCGATGTCGTAGGACGCGAGGTCCCGCCCGACGGGCCGCGTGATCGTCTCGGTCATCGCCGGTCCTTTCCTGGTCGTCATCCGTCGTCCACCCCAGCATCTCCGCCGCGCCGCCGCCGGGGGAACGGGTACCGGCACACTCTCGGCCGATGTGGCAGTGTGATCGGCACAGCCCGGTCCGGATGCTGGGAAACCGCTGGCCGGGCCCGAAACGAGGAGAGACGTGTCCACACCGCGCGACGTCGCAGCGCATCCGACCGCGGTCGAAATCGTCGACGCGCTGGGCCGCTCGGTGCTCCGGCTCGTCGTGGACGGGGGCGGCGGACGGGCGATCCGCGAGGTGGCCATCCACGATCCCGCCGGCCCGTCCCGGCCGGGCAGCCTGCTGCTGGCCCCCGGTGTCACCGCGGACGACCTGCCGGAACTGCTCGCCGCGGTGGCCTCGGCCGGGCATCCCGCGATCGTCTGCCGGGCCCCGGTCCCGGCGGGCGACGCGCTGCTCCGGGCGGCCCGCGAGCACGGCACGACGGTGCTCGAACTCGCGGCGGGCGCCGACTGGACCCGGCTGGCGGACGACGTGCGCGCTGTGGCCACCGCGTGGTCGCCCGCCCGGCCGGACACCGCGGACGGGCCGCCCGCCGACGACCTGTTCGCCTTGCTGGACGCGGCTTCCGTGCTGCTGGACGCGCCGATCGTGCTGGAGGACACCGCGCTCGCGGTGCTCGCGTGGTCGGGCAGGCAGGACGAGGCCGATCAGGAACGGGTGACCGGGATCCTCGAACGGCGTGCGCCCGGCTGGCTCGTCGACGCGCTGGAGGCCCGTGGCGATTTCGCGCGCCTGGCCGCGTCGGACGAGCCGTTGTTCCTCGGGCCCGCGTCGTCGCACGCGAAGCCGAGGATGGCGGTCGCCGTCCGCTTCGGCGGCGAACTCCTCGGCTACCTCTGGGCGACGACGACCGGGGAACCGTTCGGTCCCGAACGCAGCGCCGACTTCACCGCCGTCGCCGGTGCGGTCGCGGCCTTTCTGCGCAGGCACGGCAAGGGGGAGCGGCCCGCCACGACCGATCTGGTCTCCGCGCTCCTGCACGGTGCCGACCCGGACGACGCCGCCCAGCGGCTCGGTGTCCGGACCGCGAAGCTGACGGTCCTGGTGGCGCGGTCGGCGGCCGCGGTCGAGCCGGACGAGTCCTGGGCCGAACGCCGCCGCGTGCTCGACCCGCTGACACTGCACCTGGCGATCGGCCATCCCCGCGCGGTCACCACGTTCGACGGCAACGCCGCCTGCGCGCTGCTGCCGTGGCCGTCCTCGATGACCGCGGCCGCCGCGCTCGCCGGGACGAAACGGCTCGCCGAAGGATTCGCGCGCCGGGCGGGGCGGGATGGCGACCTCGTGCTGGCCATCGGGAGCGTCGCGTCCTCACCCGACGAGGTGGCGGCCGCGAAGGAGGAGGCCGACCTCGTGCTGCGCACACTGGCGGACCATCCGTCCGCCCCAGGGGTCGCCACGTTCACCGACATCCAGGCGACGTTCGCGCTGTCGGCGTCCGTGCGGGCGCTGGCCCGCGCGGGGCATCGCCTGCGCGGCCCGGTCGACGTGCTCGCCGGGCACGACGCCGGACAGCGCACGGAACTCGTGCCGACACTCCGGGCCTACCTGGATCTCTTCGGGGACGTGAAACGCGCGGCGGACCGCGTTCACGTGCACCCCAACACCTTCCGGAACCGGTTGCGCCGCATCCACGAACTCACCGGCTTCGATGTCACGGACCCCGAGACGCGCTTTCTCGCCGAACTCGAGTTCCGTCTCCGGGACCTGCGGCCGCGTTGAGCCTTCCCGGCAACGGAATCTTTACTTTTGCGCCCCCGCGCGTTAGACATGGACAGGTATTGGTCCAAACCATTCATGACGTAGTTCTTCGGGAAGGTCACCGCATGAAACTCACCTGGGGGCGCGCGCGGAGGGCCGCGATCGCGCTCGGCGCGGCCGTGGCGACGGCGTTGTCGCTGGCACCGGCGGCCGCGAGCGCGGACGCGCAGGCTGACGCCGAAGCGGCGTCGCGCAAGCCGGTGCTCGAAGCGTTCTGGGGCGGTTCCCCCTCGGCCGATCAGGTGCCGTGGGAGATGGTCAACACCATCAGCTACTTCTTCGCGTCGCCGGCGGGCGGCCACTGCGACAAGCCGAACGACAAGCAGCGCAAGGACATCCTGAGCCTGCAGGCGGTGAAACGCGCCCATCCCGGGCTGACCGTGCTGGTCTCCATCGGGGGCTGGGCCGCGCCGGGCTTCAGCGCGGGTGCCGCGACGGCCGAAAGCCGCCGCGCGTTCGTGTCCTCGTGCGTCGACAACTGGGTGCGCTCGTTCCCGGCCGGCCTGGTGGACGGCCTCGACGTCGACTGGGAGTTCCCGGTGTACGGCGGTCTGCCCGAGATCGGTTCTTCGCCCGCGGACAAGGAAAACCTGAACCATCTGCTGGTCGAGTTCCGGCAGCAGATGAACCGCTACGCCCGCGAGGCGGGGCGGCGTCAGCCCATGAAGCTCTCGATCGACATCCCGGCGGGCCGCCGCCAGGACGACGGCACCGGCAAGAACGTCGGCGCCCCGTACGACCAGTCGAAGAGCTTCGACCTCAAGACCATCGGCGGGCTCGTGGACATCTTCAACCTGATGACCTACGACCTGTGCACGGGCTACGCGACGGTGTCGTGCTTCAACGACCCGCTGGTGAAGCGCCCGGACGATCCCAATGACCGGTACAACAACGACACCGGCGCGCTGGAATACATGAAGGCGCACGGGGTGCCGGAGCACAAGATCGTGCTGGGCGTGCCGTTCTACGGCCGCTCGTTCACCGTCACCTCGGACGCGAACGGTGGTCTGTACCAGCCCTACACCGCCACCGAGTTCCTCAACTACAAGGACCTGGTCGGTCCGAAGTGGATCGGCAACCCCGACTTCGTCCAGGGCTGGGACCCGATCGTCCGCTCGCCCTACCTGTGGAACGCGAAGACGAAGACCTGGGTCAACTACGCGAACCCGCGCTCGATCCAGGACCGGTCCCGGTTCGCCAGGAACAACGGCCTCAAGGGCATGATGATGTGGGAGATCGGCCTCGACGACCCGCAGCACAGCCTGCTGGCCGCGATGACCGGCCCCTGGCTCGACCGCTAGTCCCCAATCACGCGAGTTCTCCGTTCAATCACGCGAGTTACGCCCCTGATCACGCGAGTTCCGCGCTCGATCACGCGAGGGCCGGGGTCCGCCGGATGGCCGACCCCGGCCCTCGCCCATTCGCACCAACCGAAGCCGAAACCCCGGCGCCACCCCGCGAGCCCGCCGCCCGAGACGTCCACTGTGGACGTTTCGGCACGGTGCGACGAACGTCGTGTCCTCGCCCGTTTTGCGACCTTCGTCGGTACCGTCCCGGCTTCCGGGGGAGTGATGCTTTTTCCCGCTCCGTTTCCCCCGTGCGGCCTTTTCGCCGCGGAATCGAGATGGAAAAATGCGTCTGATCAGACTCGGGCTCGCCGTGGCCGGTGCTGCCCTCGCTCTCGCCGGAGTCGCCACCCCGGTCGCCGCCGCGGCGAGCGACCCCGCCGCCATGGAGCCGATGATCATCGGCGGCAGCCGGGCCACCAGTGGCCCCTGGGCCGCCCGGCTGTTCGTCAACGGCAGGCAGACCTGCACGTCGACCATCATCGCGCCGCAGTACATCCTGACCGCCAAGCACTGCGTGGCCGGTTCCGGGACCTACACGTTCCGGATCGGCAGCCTCGACCAGACCTCCGGCGGAACCATGGCCACCGGCTCCACCATCACCCGGAGCCCCTCGGCCGACCTCGCGATCGTGAAGCTGACCAGCTCGGTGAGCGCCACCTACTCGCCGCTCGGCCAGTCCTCCGACGTGCGGGTCGGGCAGTCCGTCCAGGTGTACGGCTGGGGTGCCACCAGCCGCTGCGGCCAGGAGATCAACTGCCAGTCGCAGTATCTCAAGTACGCCAACGTAAGCGTCACGTCGGTCTCGTGCTCCGACTACGCCGGCGGTGTGGCGGTCTGCGCCCGCCGCGGTGACGGCATCACCGCGGGCGGCGACTCCGGCGGCCCGATGTTCGCCTCCGGCAAGCAGGTCGGCGTCGCGTCCACCAGCGACCGCTCCTCCACCACCGCCTACACCAACATCACCCGCTACCGCGACTGGATCCGGTCCGTCGCGGGCGTGTGATTCTCCGCCGCCGGTCCGTGAAGGCCTCCTTACCGGCGCTCAACGCGGGTAAGGAGGCCTTCACGGCATTTGGCCTCCATAGTGGACGGACGTGGCGAACGGGCCGCTATCGCCGAAGGCCGCGTCGGCGAAACGTTCCCCGATCCGGCGGTGAGTGGCGGTGTCCGGGTGGAGCCGGTCCGGTAGCGGCAGCTCGGCGGAGTCCGCTTCGCCGTACAGCGTGAGCCCGTCGAGGTGGTGCAGGTTCGGATCGTCGGCCACCCGATCCCCGACGATGCGGGCGAGTTCGTCGCGGATGAGGGTGAGCGTCAGCCGTCCGGACCGGTCGCCGGGATCGCCGGTGGCCCGGAAGACGAGCCTCTCGCCGTCGAAGTCCGGGGCACCGGGGCCGGGCGTGTTCTCGTGGATGGGACACAGGATCGGGGACACGACCAGCAGCGGCGTGGCCGGGTGCCCGTCCCGGATCGTGTCGAGGAAACCGTGGACGGCGGGGGCGAACGCGCGCGGGCGCAGCAGATCGGCGTTGACCAGGTTGATGCCGATCTTGAGGCTGATCAGGTCCGCGGGCGCGTCCCGGATGGCCCGCGCGGTGAACGGATCGAGCAGCGCGTTACCCCGCAGGCTCAGGTTGACCAGGTCCACGCCGGCGCGGGCGGCGGCGACCGAGGGCCAGGCCGCGGTCGGGCCGTCGGCGTTGGCACCGTGACTGATCGAACTGCCGTGGTGCAACCAGATCCGGCGGCCGCGATCCGGAGCCTGCTCGACCGGCGCGTCGGTGCGCAGCGCGATCAGCTCGGTGATCTCGTTGTGCGGCAACCAGATCTCGACGTCCTTCAGATGATCCGGCAGTCCGGCGAACCGAGCCGTTCCAGGCTCCCCGGGACGGGTGACCGCGGACCGGGTGGCCATGTCGAGGACGTGGACGTTGCCACCGGGCACCTTCGTCAGGCCCGCCGGACGGCCGTCGACGAGCAGTTCGTACCGGCCCTCCGGCGGCGCGGGCATCCCCTGGTAGCTGGTCTTGGTGGGCAGCACGTCCAGTTCCACGGTCGTGGCCCTGGTGCGGAAGACCAGCCGCACGCCGGACGGCTGGGCCTCCACCATCGCCAGGTAGGCGTCGGGAAAGCGCTTCCTCGCCGACGCGGGCAGCCGATGCGGCAGCACGCCGTGTTCGGTGCGCTCCAGTTCGAGCGCACCGAACACGAGGTCCGCGCTGATCGGGGTGGTGATCCAGCCGGTCATGCGGCGACCTTGGCCAGGAACGCGGCGAGCTTGGTCTTGGCCCGTTCGATCTGCTCTTCCAGCGTCAGGGATTCGCGGATCCGCTCACCGGACGCGACCTTCTTCTTGCCGCGCAGGTAGAGCGAACACGCCAGATCGGTGCAGAAGTACGACCCCACCGAATTGCCCTGCTGCCCCTCCTTGCCCGCCTTGCGTGCCGTCATCAGCGAAACGCCACCGCCCGAATGCGTGGTCAGGCACAGGGAGCAGAGGTTGCTCCGCGCGACCCCGGCGGGCGGGGTGGCCCGGCGCAACGCGACACCGACCAGTCCGTCGCCGGACTCGGTGACCAGGTAGGCGCGGTCCGGCGAGGCGGGGTCCCGCCAGCCGAGGAAGTCCAGGTCGTCCCACGGCCAGGTGGCGAGATCCCGGGGCACGGCCAGCCGCTTCGCCTCGCCCTTGCTGCAGTTGACGAACGACGCGCGGATCTCGCGCTCGGTTACGGGTCTCATACCGGAAAGCTAACTCTTCCTAGGGTGCCTAGGCAAATGGTTTAATACCCTAGGAACGAAAGGGCGACGCATGGCACGCGCTGGGGTGACCGCCGAACGCCTGACCAGGGCGGCGGCGGACCTGGCCGACGAAGTCGGCTTCGAGAACGTGACCGTCTCCGCGCTCGCACGCGGCTTCGGTGTCAAGGACGCGAGCCTGTACTCGCACATCAGGAACGCGCGGGAGTTGAAGACGCGCGTGGCGGCGCTGGCGCTGACCGAACTCGCCGACAAGGCCGCCGACGCGCTGGCGGGGCGGGCGGGGAAGGCGGCGCTTGTGGCGTTCGCGAACGCCTACCGCGACTACGCGAAGAAGCATCCGGGGAGGTACGCCGCGATGCAGTACGACCTCGACGAGAAGTCGGCGGACCCCGCCGCCGCGCGCAGGCATGCCGAGCTGACCCGGGCGATCCTGCGCGGCTACGCGCTTTCCGAGCCCGACCAGACGGACGCGGTGCGGCTGCTGCACAGCACGTTCCACGGCTATGTGAGCTTGGAGCGCGCGGGCGGGTTCCGGCACACCTCGCGCGGGGCGGACGCGTCGTGGGCGCGGGCTCTGGACGCCCTCGACACCGTCCTCGGAAACTGGCCGTCCTCGTAGACCTCAGTGCGTTCGGGCGACAGGCCGGAGGCCACCGTGGGCGCGGACGTACGCGGCGACCCGGACCCGCAGCCCGCGGACGTGCGGCAGGGAGATCGCGAAGGCACGGCCGGGCCGGTACCCGGGATCGGCGCCCGCCTGCCCGCACGGACCGCTGATGTACACGAATTCGTCGTCGACGTCGTACCAGGGCTCCGACCACAGTTCGGTGTCGTTCACCCGGGGATCGTCCTGGGCGGCGCGCGCGTTCCAGTAGTTCGGCGACCGCATCACCTCCGCGAGCGCCATGGCGAACCCGGGGAGGTCGGCCTCCGGCATGGCGAGGCCGTGCCCGCTCCAGACGCGGGGCAGGCGGTATTCGGGATGGGCTTGGTCGGCCTCCGGGGCGCGGCGGAAGGTCACGGCGTTGCCGGCGACCTCGGCGATCCAGGGGTACATCGCCCGGGTGGAGATCACGAACATGGCAGGTTTCACTCCGTTCGGCAGCGGGGGCACGGCGTGAAACTGTCCGCCGGATTTTTCGAGGGGAAATCGGCGGCAGCATCGTCGCTGGAGAAGAAGAGCTACAAGGGTTCCATTCTGCCGTGCCCACGATGGTCGCGGGAAGTACTCCCAGTACTCGGATGATCGCTCCGCGCTCGCCGTGTCGTGGCGCGCGAACAGTGGGAAGGTTGGCGCGCGGCTTGCGTCGCCCACTACCCTGGGTACCGGGCCGAGAGGCGCTGCAACGGGCGAAGGCCCGCCACGCTCGGCTCGCACCATCATCCGCAAGGGCGCCTCCCTGTAACGGGAGGTGGGCTGTGGCCGCGACGGGCGAGACGGCATTGCGGGAGCTGCTGGACCAGCGCGTGGTGGTGCTGGACGGCGCGTGGGGCACGATGCTCCAGAACGCGGGGCTGACCCCGGCCGACTACCGCGGCGACCGGTTCACCGAGCACCCGAAGGACGTCACCGGCGACCCGGACCTGCTCAATCTCACCCGGCCGGACGTGGTCCTCGACGTGCACCGCCAGTATCTCGCCGCGGGCGCGGACGTCACCACCACCAACACCTTCACCGCGACCAGCATCGGCCAGGCCGACTACGGGATGGAATCGCTGGTCCGCGAGATGAACCTGCGCGCCGCCGAGCTGGCCCGCCAGGCCGCGGACGAGTTCGGCGGCCGGTTCGTCGCCGGGTCGATCGGGCCGCTCAACGTCACGCTTTCGCTGTCCCCGAAGGTGGAGGACCCCGCGTACCGGGCGGTGTCGTTCGACGACGTGTACGCCTCGTACGCCGAGCAGATCCAGGCGCTGGCCGACGGCGGTGTCGATCTGCTGCTCGTCGAGACCATCTTCGACACGCTCAACGCGAAGGCGGCGATCGCGGCTGCCCGCGAGGTCGCGCCGCACCTGCCGCTGTGGATCTCCGTGACGATCGTGGACCTGAGCGGCCGCACGCTGTCCGGGCAGACCGTCGAGGCGTTCTGGCGCTCGATCGAGCACGCCGCGCCGCTGGTCGTCGGTGTGAACTGCTCGCTGGGTGCCGAGGAGATGCGGCCGCACATCGCCGAACTGTCCCGGCTCGCGGGCACCTACACCGCCTGTCACCCGAACGCGGGCCTGCCGAACGCGTTCGGCGGCTACGACCAGACCCCGCGGGAGACGGGCAGCCTGCTCGGCGACTTCGCCGCGGCCGGGATGGCGAACATCGTGGGCGGCTGCTGCGGCACCACTCCGGAGCACATCGCCGAGATCGCGAAGGCGGTGCGCGGCGCGGCTCCCCGGCCGGTCCCGGCACCGGCGGCGCGTACCCGGTTCAGCGGTCTCGAACCGTGGGAGATCGGCGACGACACCGGGTTCGCGATGATCGGGGAGCGGACCAACGTCACCGGTTCGGCGCGGTTCCGCAAGCTCATCGAGGCCGGCGATCACCAGGCCGCCGTGGACGTCGCGCTGGAGCAGGTCCGCGGCGGCGCCAACGTGCTCGACGTCAACATGGACGCCGACCTGCTCGACAGCGAGCAGGCGATGACCACGTTCCTGAACCTGATCGCGACCGAGCCCGAGGTGGCCCGGATCCCGATCATGATCGACAGTTCCAAGTGGACGGTCCTGGAAGCCGGGCTCAAATGCGTGCAGGGCAAGGGAATCGTCAACTCGATCAGCCTGAAGGAGGGCGAGGAGCAGTTCCTGGCGCAGGCGCGGCGTATCCGTGACTACGGCGCCGGCGTGGTGGTCATGGCCTTCGACGAGCAGGGCCAGGCCGACACCGCCGACCGCAAGGTGGAGATCTGCGCCCGTGCCTACGATCTGCTCACCCAGCAGGCCGGGTTCGCGGGCGAGGACATCATCTTCGACCCCAACGTGCTCGCGGTCGCCACCGGCATCGCCGAGCACAACGGCTACGCGAAGGCGTTCATCGACGCGCTGCCGCGGATCAAGGAGCGGTGTCCCGGCGCGCACACCAGCGGC
This sequence comes from Amycolatopsis sp. NPDC058986, assembly GCF_042741125.1. Classification (NCBI taxonomy): domain Bacteria; kingdom Bacillati; phylum Actinomycetota; class Actinomycetes; order Pseudonocardiales; family Pseudonocardiaceae; genus Amycolatopsis; species Amycolatopsis sp. NPDC058986. The sequence goes on from NZ_JBHYJW010000012.1 coordinate 125,508, forward strand.
GGCATCTCGAACCTGTCGTTCTCCTTCCGCGGCAACAACGTCGTGCGCGAGGCGATGCACTCGGCGTTCCTCTTCCACGCCGTGAAGGCCGGGCTGGACATGGGCATCGTCAACGCCGGGCAGCTCGCGGTCTACCAGGACATTCCCGCCGACCTGCTCGAACTCGTCGAGGACGTGCTGTTCGACCGGCGGCCGGACGCCACCGACAGGCTGGTTTCCTTCGCCGAGACGGTCAGCGGCCGGGGCACCCGCCGCGAGGTGGATCTGTCGTGGCGCGAGGCGCCGGTGGCGGAGCGGCTCTCGCACGCGCTCGTGCACGGCATCGTCGACTTCATCGAGGACGACACCGAGGAAGCCCGGCAGGCCATGGCGCGTCCCCTTGAAGTGATCGAGGGCCCGCTCATGGACGGGATGAAGATCGTCGGCGACCTGTTCGGCTCGGGCAAGATGTTCCTGCCGCAGGTGGTCAAGAGCGCACGCGTGATGAAGCGCTCCGTCGCCTACCTCGAACCGTTCATGGAGGAGGAGAAGGAACAGGCCCGGCTCGCGGGCAACGTCGTTTCCGGGCACGGCAACGGAAAGGTCGTGCTCGCGACGGTGAAGGGCGACGTGCACGACATCGGCAAGAACATCGTCGGCGTCGTGCTGGGCTGCAACAACTACGAGGTCATCGACCTCGGGGTGATGGTCCCGGCAGGGAAGATCCTCGACACCGCGATCGCCGAAGGCGCCGACGCGGTCGGGCTGTCCGGGCTGATCACCCCGTCGCTGGACGAGATGGTCAACGTCGCCACGGAAATGGCGCGGCGCGGGCTGAAGCTGCCGCTGCTGATCGGCGGCGCCACCACCTCGCGGCAGCACACCGCCGTGCGGATCGCCCCGGCCTACGACGGGACGACCGTGCACGTGCTCGACGCGTCGCGTGTGGTGGGCGTCGTCTCGGATCTGCTCGACCCCGAGCGCGCCGAGACCCTCGCGGTGGCCAACCGCGAGGAACAGGAACGCCTGCGCGAGCAGCACGCGAACCGGCAACAGCGCCCGCTGCTGACCCTGGAACAGGCGCGCGCGAATCCCGAGCGTGTCTCGTTCGACGACGTCCCGACGCCCGCTTTCACCGGGCTGCGGGTCGTCCGGCCCGGCCTGGCCGAACTGCGCGAGATGATCGACTGGCAGTTCTTCTTCCTGGCGTGGGAACTGAAGGGCAAGTATCCGGCCATCCTGGACCAGCCGGTCGCCCGTGAGCTGTACGACGAGGCGAACGTCCTTCTCGACGAGATCGTCGAGAAGGAGCTTTTCCGGGCCGAGGGTGCCTACGCCTTCTGGCCGGCGCAAGCCAAGGGCGACGACATCCTGCTCGGGAACGGCGTCGAGTTCCCGATGTTGCGTCAGCAGACCGAAAAGCCCGCAGGGCGGCCGAACCGCTGCCTCTCGGACTACGTCGCGCCCGAGGGCGACCATCTCGGCGGCTTCGCGGTGGCCATCCACGGCGCCGAGGACCTCGCCGCCACGTACGAGGCCGAGCACGACGACTACCGCGCGATCATGGTGAAAGCGCTGGCCGACCGGCTCGCGGAAGCGTTCGCGGAGTACCTCCACCTGAAGGCCCGCCGCGACTGGTTCGAGCCCGGCGCCGAACCCGCGCTCGAAGACCTGCACGCCGAACGGTTCCGCGGCATCCGCCCGGCGCTGGGCTACCCGGCGAGCCCCGACCACAGCCTCAAGCGGCAGCTGTTCGAACTGCTCGACGCCGAAGCCATCGGGATGGGCCTGACGACGTCGTTCGCGATGACCCCGGCGGCCAGCGTCAGCGGGCTGATCTTCGCGCATCCGGACTCGCGGTACTTCACCGTGGGACGGCTCGGCCGCGACCAGATCGAGGACTACGCGCGGCGCCGCGGCCTCGATGTGGCCGAGATCGAGCACTGGCTGCGGCCCAATCTCGCCTACGAACCGTCCTCGTGACCGCTGCGGATTCCGCCGGCTCCCGAGTTCGGCTCAGGAGCGCCGGCCGGTCCCGTTTTGCCATGTGGCGCGGGTGATTTCGTACTCGACCTCACCTTGGGCGGTGCCGGGCACCAGATTCTCGTCGCCTCCGGAGCACGGGAAGGCGCGGACGAACGAGAGCCCGGCGGCGGTCATGGTGGCGCGCGAAGGCGTGTTGACGGCCAGTGTTTGCGCGAAGATGCGGTCGAGCCCGAGTTCGGCGAAGCCGTAGCGGATGAGTTCGCGCGCGCCCTCGGTGGCGTAGCCGCGGCGCCATCGGCGGCGCAGCAGCCGAAAACCGAGATCGGCCTCGCCGTCGACCTGGGGCTGGTCCGGGCCGTGGGGCGGGCGCAGGAGCCACCAGCCGACGAACCCCTCCTCGTCGAAACCGGCCCACAGGCCGAGACCGGGCACCTCGAGCGCCGCGGCGAGCCGACGGCGGTGCGCCGCTTCGACTTCGGCGCGCGAGGAGGCCCGGCCGTCGAGATAGCGCATCACCTCGGGATCGGAGTCCAGTTCGATCTCCAGGCCGAGATGCTCGTCGGCCAGCGGCACCAGCTTCAGCCGCGGGGTGTGCAGAACGGGTTGCGTCATGCGTTGATCATCGCAACGGGGACAACTCGATTCCGCCACGGAAAAGGCGGCGACCGCGGGTGATTCGGGGCTTCCGGTGCCTTCGCGCGACGCGCTACGCTCGCTGACCGTGCCGGTACCGGTACCGGTTACTGGGACAGCGCGCGTTACCACGATGTCCACCGGCTGGGACGGTCTCTGGGGGAGTGGGTTCGGGAAGATTCTTTCCCTAGGGTCCGTGTCTGTCACCCGATCAGATGAACCCGAGTAGGTGCCGTGCCCGACCCCCTGCCGTCCGCCGAGGGCGCTCCGCCGACGGCGGTGCGCTCGGTGCCCGCCGCGCTGTGGCGCGCGATCCTCGCCGGCCGCTGGACTCTGGTCTGCGCCATCGTGGTGGTGCTGATCGTGTTCCTGGCCGTCGCGGCCGATCTGCTGACGCTGATCGAGGGGCAGGGTCTCCAGCCGGACATCGGGAACCTCGGGCCGACCGGCCTCCCGGCGGGCCCGCTCGGCGGGATCAGCGCGGCGCACTGGTTCGGCGTCGAACCCCTGACCGGTATCGACCTGTTCGCGCTGGTCGCCCACGGCGCGCGGACCTCGCTGCTGGTCGGGCTCGGCGCGACCGTGCTCGCCACCCTGCTGGGCGTGCTGATCGGGGCGAGCGCCGGCTATCTCGGCGGCTGGTGGGACCGCGTGGTCACCTGGACCGCGGACGTGATCCTCGGGTTCCCGTACCTGATCTTCATGATCGCGCTGGGCGCGGTCGCCCCGGTCGAGTTCCCCCGGCAGCTGCTGCTGATCGTGGTGCTGGGACTGTTCGGCTGGCCGCGGGTCGCGCGGATCGTGCGGGCGCAGGCACTGACACTCGGCAAGCGCGACTTCGTGTCGGCGGCGAAGGCGATGGGCGGCGGGCCATGGCACGTGTTCTCCCGTGAGCTGCTTCCCAATCTGTGGGCACCGATCATCGTCGTCGCGAGCCTGAGCATCCCGTCGATGATCGGCAGCGAGGCGGCGTTGTCGTTCCTCGGCGTCGGTGTCCTGCCGCCGACCCCGAGCTGGGGCCGCACCATCAGCACCGCGATCGACTACTTCCAGACCGACCCGATGTACCTGCTGTTCCCCGGTGCGTTGCTGTTCCTGGTCACGTGCGCGTTCAACGTCGTCGGCGACGGCATCCGTGACACCCTCGACCCGCGCTCGGGAGGACGGGGCTGATGCGCACCGCCCGGTTCGTGCTGACCCGGTTCGCCGGGATGGCTTTCGTCCTGCTGATCGTCACCTTCATCACGTTCGTGGTGTTCTACCTGCTGCCCGCGGACCCGGCCCGGATGGCCTGCGGCAGGCCGTGCTCGCCGGAGAGTTTGGCGCTGGCCAAGGAGTTCATGGGTTTCGACGTGCCGTGGTACCGGCAGTTCCTCGACTTCGTCGCGGGAATCTTCGCCGGGCGGACCTTCGGCACCGGGACCGCCGCGATCCACTGCGCGGCGCCGTGCTTCGGCTACGACTTCCAGAACAACGTCACGGTACTGACCGAGATCGGTGGCCGGATCGAGGTGAGTTTCTCGGTCGCGGCAGGGGCCGCGGTGCTCTGGATCGTCACCGGCGTCGGCCTCGGCGTGCTTTCCGCGCTGCGCCGTGGCACGGCCTGGGACCGGATCACGATGGGGATCGCGATGGCCGGTGTGTCGATGCCCGCCTATCTCGCGGGGATGATCGGTATCACGATCTTCGCGTTCGCTTTGGACATGGTGCCGAAGTCCGGCTACGTCCCGATCGCCGAAAACCCCGTGCAATGGGCCTGGCATCTCGTGCTGCCGTGGCTGGTGCTGGCGTTCCTGCACGCCGCGATCTATGCACGGCTGACCCGCGGCCAGATGCTGGAGACGCTGGGCGAGGACTTCATCCGCACCGCGCGGGCCAAGGGCCTCACCGAGCGGAAGGTGATCGGCAGGCACGCGCTGCGCAACGTCCTGCTGCCGGTGATCACCGTGTTCGGCGTGGACCTCGGCGCGCTGCTCGCCGGAACCGTGATTACCGAACGGATCTTCGGCATGGCGGGCGTCGGCAGGCTGCTCGTCGACGGCATCGCTTCGATGAACCTGCCCGTCCTGCTCGGCGTGACGTTGTTCTCCGCCGTGCTCGTGACGGTCGTGAACTTCCTTGTCGACCTGTGCTACGGCGCGCTCGATCCGCGAGCGCGGCTGACCTGAGAGGGGAACCCATGAAACGCGTGCTGAAGGTCGTCGCCGGGGCGGTGGTCGCCGCCACGGCGCTCACCGCCTGCGGCGCGAACGACCAGCCGTCGGGCCAGGCCGGGAGCGTGAAGCAGGGCGGCACGATCTATCTGCTGTCCGACGCGCCTTCGCAGCAGTACGACCCGGCGAAGAGCTCGAACCTGGTGGTCTCGGCACTCAGTTTCGTGCACCGCAGGCTGACCTCGTGGAAGGTCGCGCCGGGGCAGGACACCACGATCGTCCCCGATCTGGCCACCGACACCGGCACGCCGAGCGAGGGTGGCAAGACCTGGACGTTCACCCTGAAGGACAACCTGAAATACAGCGACGGCACGCCGATCAGGGCCGAGGACGTCAAATGGGGGCTCGAGCGGTCGTTCGCCGCCCCGTTCTCGGGTGGTCTCAGCTACCACAAGGATCTGCTCTCGCCGGGCCTGGCGTACAAGGGTCCCTTCGACGGCGGCAAGGAACTGGACACGATCCAGACCCCGAACGACAAGACCATCGTCTTCCACCTCTCGCGTCCTTACGGTGACTGGAACTGGGTCGCCAGCACCCCCGCGTTCGCGCCGGTGCCGAAGGGCAAGGGCGCCGAGCCGAACTACGGCGATCACCCGATCACGTCCGGGCCCTACCAGGTGGAGAAGTACGAGCGGGGCAAGGAAGCGCGGCTGGTCCGCAACCCGAACTGGGATCGCAAGTCCGACGACACGCGCCAGGCGAACCCGGACACCATCGTGACCCAGCTCGGCCAGGACACCACGGTGATCTCCAAGCGGCTGATCGACGACAGCGGCAACGACCAGGCCGCGTTCGGTCTCTCCTTCGCCTCGCCCGCCCAGCTGGCGCAGATCCAGGCCAGCGCCTCGGCGAAGTCCCGGCTGGTCACCTCGGAATCCGGAGCGCTGGCCTATCTTTCGCTGAACACCCAGCGCGGCAAGCTCACCGATCCCAAGGTACGCAAGGCTTTCCAGTACGCCGTGGACAAGGCCGCCTACCAGGTCGCGAGTGCGGGCAGCGCGCGGCTGGCCGGGGACATCGCGACCACGCTGATCACGCCGGGCATCGCGGGCCGCGAGCAGTTCGACCTGTATCCGGCGAAACCGGAAGGCGATCCGGAGAAGGCCAAGCAGCTGCTGGCGGAGGCGGGTCTGCCGAACGGCCTCGACGGACTGGTGCTGGCGACCAAGAACGAGAACAGCTTCCCGGAGAAGGCGGCCGCGATCCAGGCCTCGCTCGCCAGGGCGGGTATCAAGATCACCATCAAGGCGCTGGACGAGGACACCTATACGTCCGAAGTGGACACCAAGGGCCTCTCGGACTTCGACCTGACGCTGACCTCGTGGCAGCCGGACATCCCGAGCGCCAACGCCAACATCCAGCCACTGTTCCAGTCGACCGAAATCGGCAACGGCGGGTACAACGAGTCGCGGTACAACAACCCCGAGGTGGATCGGCTGATCACCGAGGCGCAGGCCACGATCGACCCGGCGGCGGCCGCGAAGAAATGGGTCGAGCTGGACAAGAAGATCCTCGCCGATTCGGCGGTCGTGCCGCTCATCTACACCCGCAACTCGTTCCTGCACGGGTCGAAGTTCGGCAACGTCGTGATCGGCCGGTTCCCGGCCTACGCGGATCACCGGCAGTTCGGGCTGATCCAGTGACCGGGGCCTCGCCGACCGAGTCGGCCCGGCCGGTCGGCGAGGCCGCTTTGCTGGACCTGCAGGACGTCTCGGTCTCGTTCGGGACGACGCGCGCGGTGCGCTCGGTCCGCTACACGGTGGCCGCCGGTGAAGTCGTCGCCGTGGTCGGGGAGTCCGGCTCGGGCAAGACCGTCACCGCGATGTCGTTGCTGGGCCTGCTCCCGGCGAACGCGGAGGTGAGCGGCCGGGCGTTGCTGGCGGGGCGGGACCTGTTCGCGATGAGCCCCGCCGAACTGCGGGCGGTGCGCGGCAACGACGTCGGCATGGTGTTCCAGGAACCCATGAGCGCGCTGAACCCGGTGTTCTCGATCGGCGACCAGCTGGCCGAGGCCATCCGGGTGCACCAGCCGGTCTCGCCAGCCGAGGCCAGGCGCAAGGCGATCGACCTGCTCAGGCTCGTCGGGCTTCCCTCGCCGGAGCAACGATTCCGGTCGTACCCGCACGAGTTGTCCGGCGGGCAGTTGCAGCGGGTCGTGATCGCGATGGCGGTCGCGAACGAGCCGAGCCTGCTCATCGCCGACGAGCCGACCACGGCACTGGACGTCACCGTGCAGGCCGAAATCCTCGAACTGCTGCGGGATCTGGGGCAGCGCCTCGGCACGGCGATCCTGCTGATCACCCACGACATGGGCGTGGTCGCGGATCTCGCCGACCGCGTCGTGGTGATGTACGGCGGCCAGGTCGTCGAGCAGAACGACGTCACCTCGATCTTCACCGAGCCGCGCGAGGACTACACGCGGCAGCTCCTCGGCTCGGTCGTCTCCCTCGGCGCGGTCGCCACCGAAGGGGTGGAACGCGCGCTGGCGGCCGAACCGGTGCTCGCGCCGGGACATACTGCGCCGTTCGTTACTAATTCGACCACAGTCACGGCGGAAACGGGTACCTACGAGCAGGTCGGCTGCGGCCCGTATCCGCCTACTTTTGATCGGATTAGTAACGTCGCCGCGGAACACCCGGCCACGCAATCGGTCCCCGACGTGCCGGCGGACTCGCCCCTGCTGACGGTCGAAGACCTGTCCGTCACCTACCGGGGCCGCTTCCGGTCGCTGGCCGTCCGCGCCGCCGACGGCGTCAGCCTGCACGTGGAGCCGGGGGAGATCCTCGGGCTGGTCGGCGAATCCGGCTCGGGGAAGAGCACCGTCGCCGGCGCCGTCACCGGCCTGATCCCGCCCACGGCGGGAACGGTCCGGATCGGCGGTGCCGACATCGCCCGCGTCCGGGGGCGGGCGGCCAAGGCACTGCGGCGGCGGATCGGCGTGGTCTTCCAGGATCCGTTGTCGGCGCTCAATCCCCGGATGCCGGTCGGCGAGAGCGTGGCGACCCCGATCCGGCTGCACCGCCTCCTGCGCGGGTCCGATGTGGACAAACGCGTCGCGGAACTGTTCGACGCCGTCCAGCTCTCGCCCGCGCTGCACACCCGGTACCCGCACGAGCTGTCCGGCGGGCAGCGTCAGCGGGTCTGCATCGCCAGGGCGCTGGCCCTGCGGCCGGACCTGCTGGTGGCCGACGAACCGACCAGCGCCCTCGACGTCACCATCCAGGCCCGCGTCCTCGAACTGCTGCGCTCGCTGCAGGACGAATTCGGGTTCGCCTGCCTGTTCATCAGCCACGACCTCGCGGTGATCGAGCAACTCGCCACGCGGGTCGCCGTGATGCACCGCGGTCACGTCGTCGAACAGGGCCCGACGAAGGCGGTGCTCACCGCGCCGGTCCACCCCTACACCCAGCGGCTGCTGGCGGCCGCGCCGGTCGCCGACCCCGCCGCGCAGCGCCGCCGCCGCGAGGCCTGGCGCGAACTCGGACAGCGCTCCCTATGACAGGTGCTGGGTGAGGAAGAGGGCGGCGCGGTCCAGTGCCTGATCGGCCTCGTCCAGGATGCCGGTGAACGACTGGAACACGTGGGGCACGCCGGCGGTGATGTCGAGGATGACGTCCACCCCGGCATCGAGGGCGCGCGCGGCCAGGCGGGTGGAGTCGTCCAGGATCAGTTCGTTCGTGCCCGCCTGCAGGAGCATCGGCGGGAAGCCCGTCAGGTCGGCGAGGATCGCGGGGCTGAGCAGTGGCTGGTGCGGGTCGGCCCCGGCGAGGTACATGGCTCCCGTGTGGGCCATTCCCTCGCGGGTGAGGAGCGGATCGAGATCCGCCTTGGTGTCCATGCTTTCCCCGGTCCTGGTGGCGTCGAGCCCGGGGGAGAACGCCACGATCGCGGCAGGCAGCGGCAAACCCGCGTCACGGGCGGCGAGGCATGTCGTGACGGTGAGACCGCCGCCTGCGGAATCACCGGCGAACGCGATGGCCGAAGGATCTTCGCCGCTGTCGAGCAGTGCGCGGTAGGCGCTCAGCGTGTCCTCGATCGCGGCCGGGAACGGATGTTCGGGAGCGAGCCGGTAGTCCAGTGAGAAGGCCCTGAATCCGGTCTTGGCCACCAGGTTCCCCGTCAGCGACATCGCCGTCTCGGGTGATCCGTACACGAAACCGCCGCCGTGGAAGTACAGAATCGTCCCGGCCTTCGCGGTTGTCCTGGCCTTCGCGTCGTCGGCCGGTTCGACGAGCACCGCGGGCCGGTCACCGAGTGTCTCGGTCCGGGTACGGATCCCGGCCGGGACGAGCATCCCGGCCATCAGTGCTCTGAATCCGGCACGGATCTCCTTGACCGATCGAGGTCCCTCGGGCCGGGGCTGCCGCAGCATCGCGTCGATCTTCGCGCGTTGTTCCTTGCTCACCTTGCGCTCCTCTCGGAAGTGCATTCCGCTACAGTATATGCCATGGCATCTAAATCCTCGGCCGATGGTGCCGCGGCCGACCTTCCGAGCTTCTTCGCCGACCTCGTCCGATGCGAGACGCGCCTGTACAACGACCTCAACGACTGTCTTCGGGTGCGGCACGGGATCGTCACCTCGCAGTTCGAGTTCCTGCGCTACCTCCGCGACCATCCCGGTTCCCGGGTGGCCGACATCGCCGTCGAGTTCGCCGTCGGCATCGGGGCGACGAGCAAGGGGGTCGACCGCCTGGAGAAACAAGGCTGGGCCGTCCGGCGGCCGAATCCGTCGGATCGCCGGTCGTCACTGCTGGCATTGACCGACGACGGCTTGAAGCTGGTCGATGCGGCGGAGCGCACCTTCACCGAGCGACTGGCCGAACTGATCGGCGATGCCCTCGAGGGTGCCCCGATGTCCGCGGTCGCGCGGGCTTTCGCGGGGCTCCGCGCCGCGCTGGAACGTGCCCAGATCGGCATGCCCACGGGTTGAACGCGGCCGGTGCGGACCGCTGCCGTGTCGTGGCGAGCATCGGGACCGGTCCCGGCGGCACCTCAATACACTGCGGTCGTCCATCTCGCACCAGGACAACGACACCACGTTGAAAAGCACCAATTCACAAGATTGGATTGCGCATGGTGAAAAAGTCCATTCGGTTGCGCCCGCGCGCCATTTTACGTGCCGCGGTGACTGTTTTTCTGGTTCTCAGCTGTATCGGCATCGCGGGTACCAGCGCACAGGCGATGCCCAGCCCCTCGGCGAGCCGTCAGAGCGTTAGCGCCAATTCTCCTGAACAGCGGAGGTTCGTTCTTCGAGCCATATACGGGACGCGCGACCGGTGCCTTGATGCCGGTGCTAGGGGGAAAGCCGACGATTCCTGGTTCGACTACTACTGCCAGCCGTCAGAGCCCTCGGACGCCTGGGAATTGTGGGTGGCTTACGACTGATGGTTTCTGTTCTTCTTTGCTGACGAAGCAGCCGGAGGGGCCTGCCGTTTCTGCGGCAGGCCCCATCCTGGGGTCGTGAAACGAACGTTTTACAGGCCCCGGAGCCAGACTCTCCAGTCTGGAACGGCTACGGGACTTAGCTGGAGATGGGTTGGTGGAGGTTGTTTCTTCGGGGTGTGCGTAGCGGATCCACGTAATCTGGCGGGATGAATTCGGGTAGTCCGTCTTCGGCGATGCGGACTTTCCAGTCGGCTTTGTGTAGCAGCCGGTGGTGCGCGCCGCAGAGCAGCACGAGATTCCGGAGGACGGTGTGTCCGCCGTTCATCCACGCGACCACGTGGTGGGCGTCGCAATGTCGGGGTTTGCGATGACACCCTGGGAAAGCGCAGCCGCCGTCCCGGATGACCAGCGCTTTGCGTAGCGCGGGGGTGACGAGTCGTTTGGCGCGGCCGAGGTCGAGCGGTTCGCCCTTGGTGCCCAGCACTGCCGGGATGACCTGGCAGTCGCATGCCAGCATCCGCGCCTCGGTGGCGGTGATGGTGCTGACCATGTCCAGGCACGCCGTACCCAGCTTCGATTTCAAGTCATCCAGCGTGACCGTGACCAGGAGTTGGGCGCGGTCGCCACCAGGCACGTCGGGAACGTTGGCGAGCATGGCGATCGTCTCGCCGAAGGCTTCCCCGTACCGCTGGGACGGCGACCGCAGGTCGGGCCATTTGTCTTCCCCGGCGGGCCGGGGTGTGGCCAGCGGGTCGAGGATCGTGCTGAGGCGGGTTCCGGTGATGGGGCCGAGCTGTCCGTCGATGTCGAACCAGCCGTCTTTCCGTTGCCGCAACCGCAACTCGGGCTTGCGCTCCGGCGGATCCGGGTCCTTCGGGGGCTTCCCGTCCTGGTCCATGCGGGCGAGGATCTCGTCGGCGGCCTTGACCACTTCCTGCGGTGTGGCGTGCCGGGCCAGCTCCACCAGGATCTTCTCGGCGCTGCTTCTGTCCTCTTCGGACACAAAGGAAGGAACCTTCTTGAGGAACTGGAGGATCCGGTCGCTGTGGTGCGGGCCGATCTCGCCGTCGAGGGCGGCGGCTCTGGTTGCTGGCGCGGTGGCGGGGAGTTCGCTACCGTCGATATTGCGACCGGGGTTCAACCCGTGGGCGCGATCGAGGTACTTTTTGGCTTCACCCCGCGACATCCGCGCCATGTGCGCGAACCAAGCCGCTGTCGACCCATACCCGTACAACTCGGAGACGCCACGCGACTCGATCTCCGCGAGGAACTGGCCGAGTTCAGCGTCCAAGCGCCACAAGGACTCCAGTCGGGTACGCACTTCGTCGGCGAGTGCACGACCGGATCGCCGCCACAGCTCCTGTGGCGGTTCCAGAGTGGACAGGTTCTCGGACACATCACCATCCTACCGTAGGAGCTAGAACATATGTTCGACACGATCAGGTGAAATCTGCTCCCGGTCCAGGTTGGGACTCGGTGGCTGCGTGGAGTGATCCTGTTGGGGTGTAAGGATTTCGACTGTCGATGACGACCTGGCCGCGGCACGAACGGCAAGCTGCCGAAGCTGAGAAGGCTGCTCGGCCACCATGAACTCCCTGTGTGCCGTGCCTTCCTGTGCACAGGGGTCTGAGCGGCGCAGTGAGGTACGTCGTGAACGCTCCGTTCAGGACGATCAACGTCCCCAACGGAGGAGCGTTCAAGACAAGTATGGATCCCCCCGGGGACGCCCTCGTCGCCTCTCGAAGCCTCCACGGCGTCCCTCGTTGAGCTGACTCGCCAAGACTTCGGAGGTTAGGTTAGCCTCTCCTGGCAAGTGGAGGACGGAGCTGGGGGAGTGAAGCAGGTGGGGCACAGCCAGGGAACCGCCGAAACCGCGCCGACCCGTGACGGGCGCGAGTTGTTCTTCATGCGCCTTCCGGGACCGGTGGACGCCGATGCGCCGACGGTGGTCTTCGAAGGTGGCCTCGCCGCGAACCGGTCGTACTGGGCGCCGGTTCAGGCGGTGGTGGCCGAGTGGGCCCCCGCGGTGGTCTACGACCGCAGCGGGCTCGGCCGCAGCGCGCCCGATCCGGGACCGCGATCGCTCGACAGGCTCGCCGCGGACCTGGGCGCGGTGCTCGATCATCTCGGGACGGGGCCGTTCATCCTTGTCGGGCACAGCTGGGGCGGGCCGATCGTGCGGCTCGCCGCGGCGGCGCGGCCCGGCCGGATCTCGGGGCTGGTGCTCGTCGATCCGAGCGACGAGTCCTGTGACCTCATTTTCCAGCCTGCCATGCGCCGGGCGGAAAAGATCGGACAGGTGGTCAGCGCGACGCTGGCTCGTGCCGGGCTGCTCGGGTTCGCCTACCGCGGGCTGCTCGCGGCGCTGCCGGAGGACGCGCGCCGCGACATGCGCGCGGAGGGTTTCACCGTCGGCACCATGCGCACCCGTGCCGCCGAACTGGCCTCGGTGGTCCCGGATCTGCTGGCGATGCGCGAGAACCCGCCGGAGCTGCCCGGCATCCCGGTCACGGTGATCTCCGGCGCGCTGACGGCGCCGGGGATGGGCAGGCGGGTTCGCGACGCGGCGACCGCGTCCCACGAGTATCGCGCGACGCGGTCGGCCGGCGGCAGGCACGTCCTCGCCCGGAAATCGGGGCATATGGTGCCGGCGACCGAACCCGGCCTCATCGCCGCCGAGGTCCGCCGCCTGGTCGTGCCGTTCGAAGAGGCTCCGGGGCACGGAACTCAGTAGCCGACGGTGAAATGCCTGTCCTCGCCGGGGTTTTCGAGTTCGTCGAGCACGGCGACGGCGAGATCCTCCGCGGAGATCCGGGACGTGCCGTCCGCGGTCGTGACGAGCGTGGTGCCGCCGCGCCGGTAGGTTCCGGTGCGGGCCCCGGGTTCGAGGAGCGCGGCCGGGCTGAGGTAGACCCAGTCCGCGGAATGTGCCCGGCAGGCGTCCAGCTGCGCGACGCTGGCCGCCGCGATGTCCCGCCACGCGGTGGGCACGTAGTCCGGGTTGTCGAGCACCGCGAGGTCCGGCCGCCCTGGTGTCCACAGTGGACCGGCGCCCCCGACGACGAGGAGCCGGGTGCCTGCCGCCGCGGCCGCGTCCAGCAGTGCCGTCGTGGTCGGGGCGGCCAGGTTTTCGTGCCCCGGTGCGGGACGGGTCGCCGCGACGACCGCGTCGGCGCCGGTGAACAGGCCGCGCATGCGCTCGCGGTCGGTCGCGTCGCCTCGCGCGGTGGTGACCTCGGCGGGCAGCGAAGCGGGTGGTTCGCCGCGGAAGACCACGGTGGTCCGGTGTCCCCGGCGGGTGGCTTCCCCTGCGACGCGCGAACCGACCATTCCGCTCGCGCCGATGACGACGATCCTCATCGGACAGTCCCTTCCGTGACGAGGTCGCGCACCGGCGCGTCCGGGCGGGTGCGTGGGGAGAGCTGTGCCGCGACGACCGCGGCGAGGGCGAGCGCGAAGCCCACGAGCTGGATCGGGCCGAGTGTCTGGCCGAGCACGAGCACGCCGAGCAGCGCGGCGACCATCGGCGAGAGTAGGCCGAGGACGGCGACGGAGTTGACCGGCAGCGTGGTGATGCCCCGGAACCACAGCACGTAGGACAGCAGCCCGCCGATCAGGCCGAGCCACAGGTAGCCGAGGGCGGCCTTCGCGTCGATCGCGGGTGGCGCGCCCTCGACGAGGAACGTGACGGGCAGCAGGAACAGGCCGCCCGCGGTGAGCTGCCAGCCGGCGAAGGCGGTCGGACCGACACCGTCGGGCCGTCCCCAGCGTTTGGTGAGGGTGATCCCGAGCGCCATCGAGGCCGCGCCGCCGAGGCCCGCCACGATCCCGGCGACGTCGAACGCCGCGTTCGGGCCGATCACCACGAGACCGACACCGACGACGCCGGCGATGCCCCAGACGAACCGTCTACCGGACGGGCGCTCGCGCAGGATGAGCACGGCCAGCACGGCGACGATCATCGGCTGGGACGCGCCCAGCGTGGCGGCGACACCGCCCGGCAGGCGTTCGGCCGCGGTGAACAGCAGCGGGAAGAACAGCCCGATGTTCAGCACGCCGAGCGCGGCAGCCTTCCACCACCAGGCGCCGTGCGGCAGGGTCCTGGTGAGCGCCAGCGTGATCAGCCCGGCGGGCAGTGCGCGCAGCAGCCCGGCGAACAGCGGATGTCCCGGCGGGAGGAATTCGGTGGTCACCACGTAGGTCGTGCCCCACACCATCGGGGCGAGCGCGGTCATCGCGGTACGGGCGAGCGTGCCGCCCGAGGCTGGGGAAATCGTCTGGTTTCGCATGGGTCCAGTCTTGGCCGACCAGCGGTGATGAGTCCAACACATGTTTGTCACCGAATCTATCGTGATACAAGATAGATCCGTGGAACTCCAGCATCTGCGGTACGTCGTCGCCGTCGCCGAGACGAACAGCTTCACCCGCGCCGCCGAGCGCTGCCTCGTCGTCCAGTCGGCGCTCAGCCACCAGATCGCGCGCCTGGAACGGGAACTCGGGGCCCGGCTCTTCGACCGCACCAGCCGCCGCGTGCGGCTGACCGCGGCGGGGGCTGCCTTCCTGCCCGCGGCCCGCCAGTGCCTCGACGCCGCCGAACGCGCCGCCGCCGAGGTGGCCGCCGCCGTCGGCGAGGTGCGGGGACGGCTCACCGTCGGCGTGATCCCCACCGTCGCGGCCGTGGACATCCCGGCCGTGCTGCGCGAGTTCCACGGAAGCTATCCGCGGGTACGCGTCGGCCTGCGGGTGGGCGCCAGTGAAGAACTCGTCGAGCAGGTCAAACAGGGCACGCTCGACGCCGCCCTTCTCGGCCTGCCCACCACCGCGCGACCTGAAGGCGTCCACACGCACGAACTGGCCCGCGATCGCCTTGTCGCCGTGGTCCCGCCGGGGCACGCGCTCGCCGGGGAAGCGGACGTCGACCTGCGCCGGCTGTCCGCCGAGGTGTTCGTGGACTTCCCGGCGGGGACGGCGGGCCGGGCCCAGTCCGATCAGGCCTTCGCCGCCGCCGGCCTGACCCGCGACGTCGCCCTCGAGGTGACCGCCGCGGATCTCATGGCCCGGCTGATCCAGCAGGGACTCGGTGTCGCCATGCTCCCGTCGACCTACGCGCCCCAGCTCAGCGGTGTCGTCACCGTCCCGGTGACCGACGCGCCGGGCCGCGTCGAATACCTGGTGTGGAGCAGGTTCAGCCGCACGCCCGCCGCGACCGCGTTCCTCACCGGGCTGGGGGTGCGGGCCGAGCTGCTCGGCGGCTGAGGGCTACTCGCCGCGCAGCTGCCTGCGGATCTCGGCCAGCTTGTCCTTGGCGGCCTCGTCCCGGTCGGCGATCTTCTTGTCCAGCGTTTCGGCGGTTTCCTCGCCGCCGATCCCGGCGAGTTCGGTCGAGCCGATCGCGGTGGTGTACCGCTTCTCGATCCGGTCCCGCACGTAGTCGAAGCCGGGCACCCCCGCTTCGGTGTAGTCCGGTTCGGGGACCTCCGGCGTGCCGGGTGCGGGCAGCGCCGGCCCGGCGTCGTTCTCGCTCATCGTCTGCTCCGTTTCCGGTCCGGTCCGTCCACCTCGACGATAGCCCGGATCGACCCGCGGGGTGTCCGTCGTCCACTGTGGACCCTCCGATGTGGCTGAGCCATCCGGGGGAGTACGCGAAAAACTGTTCGCCGGGGCACCGCGATTCGGCAGACTGTCGATCATGGCGGGGACGGGCAGGTGGGTGCGCCTGCAGGCGGTGGCGGTGTCCGGTTCGGCGTGCGAAGGGTTGCTGCTGGCGGCGTTGCCGCTGCTGGCGGTGTCGATCACGACGGATCCGCGCGAGGTGTCGCTGGTCAACGTCGTCGGCCAGGCGCCGTGGCTGCTGTTCTCGCTGCTCGCCGGTGTGGTGATCGACCGGTTCCGCCGGACCACGGTGCTCGCGTGGGCCTACGCGGTCCAGGTCGCCGCGGCGCTGGCGCTGGCCGTGTCCGGCTCGGCGGGCCTGCTGAGCCTGCCGGTGCTGATGGTGGTCGCGTTCGTGATCACCTCGGCGCAGGTGCTCGGCGACGGCGCCAGCGGGGCGCTGGTACCGGAGATCGTGGCGCCGGATCGGCTCGCTTCGGCCAACGCGCGGCTGCAGGTGATCGATCGCGGCGTGGTCCAGTTCATCGTCCCACCGGTGACCGGGCTGCTGTTGTCGCTCGGCGCCGGCTTGCCCGCGTGGCTGGCCGGGGCGTTCGCGGTGGCGGCGTTCGTGCTGGCGAGGGGAATTCGTTCGGCTCCCGCGCCGGTGTCCGGGGTGCATCCGCTGCGGGGCATCGGGGCGGGGCTGCGGTACCTGGTCGGCACACCGCTGCTGCGGTCGGTGACGCTCAGCGTGGCGCTCGGCTCGTTCGCGGCGAGCGCGTCCAACGCGATGTTCGTGCTCTACGCGACGCAGGTGCTGCACGTCGGCGCCATCGGGTACGGAATCCTGCTCGCCTGTATGGCGGTCGGCTGGGTCGTGTCGTCGTTCGTGGTCCAGCGTGTCGTCGCGCGCCTGGGGTATTCGTGGTCGATGCGGTTCGGCCAGGCCGCCAACATGGTGGTGATGGTGCTGATCGCCGTCCTGCCGCCGTGGCCGGTGGCCATCGGGCTCGTCCTGGTGTTCCTCACCGCCACGGTGCTGGTGTGGAACGTGTGTTCGCAGTCGATCCGGCAGCGGTTCACCCCGCCCGCCCTGCTCGGCCGCGTGCTGACGAGTCATCGCGCGCTGGCCTGGGGCCTGACCCCGCTGGGCGCGCTGGCCGGGGGATTCGTCGCCGCGCACTGGAATCTGCGGGGCGTATGGGTGATGGCGGCGGTCGTGCAGCTCGCCGCGACAGCGGTGGTGTGGCGGGCGGTCTCGCCCGCTTCGTTCCGGGAAACCGAGCTCGCGGTGGCGGAGACGGCCAGTCGGTGAACGTCGAGGAGCGCGTATGGGGAAAGTCTTGTCACGAAGGGGAATGCTGAGCGGCGGTGTCGCCTCCGGGCTGCTCGCGCTCGGCGCGTGCTCGGCTGCCGAGCCGCAGCCGCCGGGCACTCCGCCGGTACCGAAGACCGGTATGCACCTGGTGCCGCTGGGCACGAAGGGCGGTCCGACACTGCGGTCCGACCGGAGCAATCCGGCCAACGCGCTGATCGTCGACGGCGTCGTGTACGTGGTGGACTGCGGGATGGGCGTGAGCCGTCAGCTCGTGCTCGCCGGGCTCGAACTGTCCGCCGTGCGGGCGGTGTTCATCACGCATCACCATTCCGACCACAACCTGGAGTTCGGGAACCTGCTGAACGCCGCGTGGAACGCGAATCTCACCCATCGCATCGGGTTCCACGCGCCGCCGGGCATGGAGGACATGCTGGCGGGCTATCTGGCGATGAACCGTTTCGACATCGATCTCCGGATCGCGGACCAGGGCCTGCCGGATCCGCGCGGGCTCGCCGAGGCACGGGAGTTCACCGGCGACGGCGAGGTCTACCGCGACGACCTGGTGCGGGTCACGGCCGCGCGGAACAACCACCCGCCGGTCACCGAGTCCTACGCGCTCCGCTTCGACACCCGGTACGGCTCGGTCGTGTTTTCCGGCGACACCACCCCGTTCGACGCCGTCGTCCGCCTGGCACAGGGCGCGGACTGGCTGGTGCACGAGGTGCTTCACCTGCCGTCGCTGGACAAACTGCTCGCCGCGCAGCCGACCGAGACGCGGCTGAAGGAGCACCTCCTGGCCTCGCACACCACGAACGAACAGGTCGCGAACGTGGCGCTGGAGGCGAAGGTGCGCAATCTGGTGCTGACCCATCTCGTGTCGTTCGGACCGGTCACCGACGCGGAGTGGGAACGGTCCTGCCGGGGCGCGTGGCGCGGTCCGCTGGTGGTGGCGGCCGATCTGCGGCAGGTGTTCTAGTGTCCTGACCGGATCGGCAACCACAGCTCGATGTGGTCGTGCCTGCGGTAGAACTCGACGAGCGGCCGCGTCTCGTCGGCTTCCGCGGCCGCCTGGAGTTCGGCCATCCCGGCACCGATCCGCCCGTGGATCGTGGCCGGTTCGCCGACGAGCCTGCCGCGCAGGTACCAGCCGCCGGGCAGGACGCCGGTCCGCAGGCCGAGACTTTCCGGCCGGTCCTCCGCCTTGACCGGCGTGCACACGGTGTAGGTGCCCGCGCGTTCGTCGATCCGGGCATACATCTTGCGCCCACGCAGCCCGACCAGCCGCTCGAACGACGGCCAGATTTCCCGGATCCGGGGCAGTTCGTCGGCGGTGGTCTGCTCCACCACCGTGACGTCCTGGCGCTGGATGCGGGCGGGCGGGGCGTGCAGTACGGAAGTCGTCATGGGCCAAGGGAACCACACGGCACCGACAATTCCCGGTGAACCGGATGCGGCAATCGGCCCACTTTTCGACGGAAATTGCTTTCGCTGGACCGATATTCGGCGTCGGCGGTATGTTCTCCTCCGATCGACGTGGCAATTCGTAAAAGGGGGAATCGTCGATGACGGATGGTGCGGGGCGCGACGGGATCAGCAGAAGACGGTTCCTGTCCGCGGTGGGTGCGGCGGGCGGGGCGGGCACGATGTTCGCGACGATGGGAGCGCTGGGACTGGCCCCGACCGCGCGCGCCGATTCCTATCAGGAACCACGAAAAGCGGATTTCACGCTGTCCGGCAGAGCCGCGGCGAAGGTCGCGATCCTCGGCGGCGGGATCACGGGACTGGCCTGCGCCTACGAACTCGGAAAGGCGGGGTACGACTGTACGGTACTGGAGGCGCAGAACAGGATCGGCGGACGGAACTTCACGGTCCGGAACGGTACCGAACACACCGAACTCGGCAGTGTCACCCAGGTGGCGGAGTTCGCCGGTGACGGTTACCTGAACGCGGGCCCGGCGCGGATCGCGCAGTGGATGGTCACCCTCGACTACTGCCGCGAGCTGGGTGTGCCGGTCGAGGTCTTCACGAATACCAACGCGAACGCCTACAGCTACAACGAATCCGCCGGGATGAAGGCCCCGCAGCGGCATCGGACCGCGCAGGCGGATGTGTACGGCTACGTCAGCGAGCTGCTCGCCAAGGCGACCGATCGTGGCGCGCTGGACGCCGAACTGACCGCGGCCGACAAGGAGCGGTTGCTCGATTTCCTGCACGAGTGGGGCGTGATCGGCGACAAGGGCACGGGACGGCAGTACACCGGAAGCAGCAGACGGGGTTATTCGGTGAATCCCGGTGCCGGAGCGAACGAGGGGACGGTACTCGGCCCGGTGCCGTCGCTGTCCGAGGTCTTCGCCAGCGGGGTGGGCCGCTACTTTTTCGAGGAACTCGATTACGACCAGGCGATGCTCATGTTCCAGCCGATCGGCGGTATGGACCGGATCCCGTGCGCGCTGGCCGCGGCGATCGGCCGGGAACGGATCCGTACCGGCAGCCGGGTCCGCCGGATCTCCGGCGGTGACCGAGGGGTGGCGGTCGCCTACCGCACGGCGGACGGCCGCGATCGGGAACTAACTGCCGACTACTGCATCGCGGCCTTGCCACCGCATCTGCTGGCCAGGATCCCGCACAACCTCGGTCCCGAGGTACAGGCGGCGCTCGCCACCTACCACGACAGCCGGGTGGCAGCGGGGAAGATCGGCCTGGAGTACACGGGCCGCTGGTGGGAGACCGACCACCGGATCTACGGCGGTATCACCTGGACCGATCTGGACATCAGCGAGATCTGGTACCCGTCCCACGGTCACCACGGCCGTACCGGCGTCCTCGTCGGCTACCAGTCCGACGAAGGCCCCGCCCAGAGGTACGAGAAACTCTCCCCGAAGGAGCGCGAACTCCTGGCTCTCGAGCAAGGTGCGAAGATCCATGGCGCGAAGTTCCGGACCGAACTCGCCAGCTCGTTCTCGATCGCTTGGCGCCGCGTGCCGCACATCGAGGCCGCGTGGACGATGCCGCCCTTCCGTACCCCGGCCTACCAGCTGCTCAACCAGCCCGCGGGCAGGGTCTACTTCTCCGGTGATTGGCTCTCCTACCTCTTCTCATGGCAGGCCGGCGCGTTCGAATCCGCGCGCCAGGTGGTCACCGTCCTGCACAAGCGTGTGCTGTCCGCGCCCTGACGGGACGGCGCGGTCACGCGCGCAGCGTCGCGCCGCCGTCGACGTACAGCTCCTGCATCGTGATGTGCCGCGCGCGAGGGGAGGCCAGGAAGAGCACGGCGTCGGCGATGTCGGCGGGATCGGCGATCCGGCCGAGGGGGATGCCGACACGGAACTGGTCGGGGGAACCGGCGATCACCCGCGCGGCGTCGCTCTCGTCCGTCCACAGTAGACGCTGCATGGGCGTGTCGGTCGAGCCGGGTGCGACCACGTTGCAGCGGATCCCGTGTCCGGCGACCTCGAGCCCGAGGCAGCGGGTCAGCATGGTCGCGGCGGCCTTGGACGCGGCGTAGGCGCCCATGCCCATCCGGGGCACCCCGGCGGCGTTCGACGCGACGGTGACCAGTGTCCCGGCCCGGCGGGGGACCATCCGGCGCGCGATCTCGCGCAGTACCACGAAAACGCCGGTGGTGTTGACCGCGAACGTCCTCGCCCAGTCCTCGTCGGTGGTTTCGCAGACCGAACCCGGCAGCAGCACCCCGGCCACCGAGACGCCGATGTCGATCGGCCCGAGATCCCGTTCCACCGCGTCGACGACCCGCGCGAAGGCCGCGGAATCGCCCACATCGGCGGGAAACGGGTGTACTCGCTCGCCCATTCGCGCGCCCGCCTCCGCCAGGCCGCCGGCGTCGATGTCCACCGCGGCGACAGTCGCGCCTTCGCGGACGAGGCCCGCCACGACCGCGGCGCCGATCCCGCGGGCGGCCCCGGTCACCACGGCGACCTTGCCCGCGATTCCCGTGTCTTCGTGCGTTGGCGGCACCATCTCGAACACCTCTCTACCCTGGCAACTTTGGTTAGGTTAACCTAATCGGAGACAGGAGCCTGGGGCCTGTCCGGGTGGCTGTTGTGACCTGGCACGCACGCGACACGGTGGACTTCTGTCCCGTTTGTGAATTAGGTTAGCCTAACCAATTGACGATCTTGGGAGCGGACGATGGGGCGGAATCCCGGCGGGCGAACCTTCGTGGCGGTGTCCGAAAGGCTTGTCCGGCAACGGTTTTCGCGCCCCGGTCGCGAGCGGTCGTGCGCGCCGGAAGTCGTCACGCTCGGTCGTTGATCGTGTGATTTCCGTTCCGGTCCCCCGATTTCGCGATGCCCGAAAGGAATCTCGACGTGTCTTCACCCGCGTTGGTCCGGCCGAGACCCGTACACCGGGCGGCCGATCTGCTCGCCGCCTACCTGCCGGGCTCGTTCTACTTCTCCTCGCCGAGGGGATCGCTGCTGGCCGACGGCGTGCGCGCGTCCGTCCGGCGGGGGACGGGGTCCTGGTCCGGCGCGGCGGTCGAAGCGCTCGGGAAGGCGGCGGCACTCGGCGTCACCGAACCGGTGGTGGCCGGCGCGATCGGGTTCCGGCCGGAGGCGGAAGCCGGCCTCGTGATCCCGGCCGTGGTGCGGCGCGCGGGAGCGCCGGAACGCTCCGCGGCCGGCGAGACGCCGGAGGGATTCGGGGCGACGACGTGGTCGGTGACGCCGCGGCCCGAGCCACGGGCGTACGCGGACGGCGTCCGCGGCGCTCTCGACCTGATCGGCGCGGGCGGACTGGACAAGGTGGTGCTCGCCCGCAGCTTGGAGCTGACGGCCGATGCCCCGGTCTCGGTACCGTCGTTGCTCGCTCGGCTGGTGCGGGCGAACCCGGCCGCGTACGCGTTCGCGGTCGACGTCACGGCGGCGGGAGACCCGGCCACGCGCACGCTCACCGGGGCGAGCCCGGAGTTGCTGGTCTCCCGGCGCGGCGACACGGTGGTGGCCAATCCGCTGGCGGGATCGCTGCCGCGTTCGGCCGACGACGCCGAGAACCGGCGGCGCATCGCGACGCTGCTGGCGTCGGCGAAGGACCGCCGTGAGCACGCCCACGTATCGGCACAGGTCGGTGACGTGCTGAGCCGGTTCTGCGCGGACCTCGACGTCCCCGCCGAACCCGAGGTGATCGGCACCCCGACGATGTGGCACCTGTCGAGCCGGATCACCGGACGGCTCAAGAACCCCGCTGAACCCGGGTCGTCTTCCTTGGCGCTGGCCGAAGCCCTGCATCCGACGCCCGCCGTGTGCGGCGTGCCTGCCGCGCCCGCCTACGCCGCGATCGCGGAACTGGAACCGGAGGACCGCGGGTACTACGCGGGGTTGGTCGGCTGGTCCGATGTGGACGGTGACGGCGAATGGGCGGTGACCATCCGCAGCGCCGAGGTGTGCGACCGCACGGTCCGGCTCTTCGCCGGCGCCGGGATCGTCGCCGGTTCGGACCCGGAGGCCGAACTCGCCGAGACGAGTGCGAAATTCCGCACGCTGCTGCGTGCTCTCGGGCTGGAGGGTGTCGCGTGAACTCGGGTCCGGATCACGTGGCCTGGCCGCCCGAGGTCGCCGCTCGGTATCGCGCGTCCGGGTATTGGCGGGGACAGACTTTCGGCGCGCTGCTGACTTCGGTGACGGCCGCCTACTCCGGGCGCACAGCGGTCGTGGGGGAGCTCGACGGGCGACTCGAGCGCTGGACCTTCGCCGAACTGGACGAGCGCGCGCACCGGATCGCGGCAGGCCTCGCCGAGTCGGGGATCGTGCCGGGCGACCGAGTGGTGCTGCAGTTGCCGAACATCCCGGACTTCATGCCGGTCGTGTTCGGGCTGTGGCGTGCGGGCGCGTGGCCGGTGTTCGCCCTGCCCGCGCACCGGGGCAGTGAACTGCGGCATTTCGCCACGCAGACCGAGGCGGCCGCGATCATCACCGTCGCGGAGCACGAACGGCACGACCACGCGGCGACCGCGTGTTCCGTGGCGGCTGACGTGGATTCGGTGCGGCAGGTACTGATCGTCGGGTCCACGGAGTTCGACGACCTCGCCGCGACCGCGCCCCGCGAGCTGCCCGATCCCGACCCGGAGGGCGTCGCGTTCCTGCAGCTGTCCGGCGGGAGCACCGGATTGCCGAAGCTCATCCCGCGCACGCACGACGATTACCTCTACAGCGTCCGGGAAAGCGCCCGCATCTGCGGGCTGCGCCCGGAAAGCGTGTACCTGGCCGCGTTGCCGGTCTCGCACAACTACCCGCTCAGCTCGCCGGGTGTGCTCGGCGCGCTGCACGCGGGCGCGGCGAGCGTGCTGGCTCCCCGGCCCGATCCGGATACCGTGTTCCGGTTGATCGAGTCCGAGCGGGTGACGATCACCGGCGTCGTGCCGCCGCTGGCCGCCGCCTGGGTCCAGGCCGCGGCGCGCACCGGGCGCGATCTGTCCAGTTTGGACACTCTGCTCGTCGGGGGTGCCAAATGCGGCCGGGAGCTGGCCGAGCGGATCGGGCCCGCGCTGGGCTGCCGCCTGCAGCAGGTGTTCGGGATGGCCGAGGGCCTGGTCTGCTACACCCGGCTCGACGACCCCGATGAGCTCGTCCTTGGCACGCAAGGGCGTCCGATCTCGCTCGACGACGAAATCCGCGTCGTCG
Organism: Amycolatopsis sp. NPDC058986; assembly: GCF_042741125.1. NCBI lineage: Bacteria > Bacillati > Actinomycetota > Actinomycetes > Pseudonocardiales > Pseudonocardiaceae > Amycolatopsis > Amycolatopsis sp. NPDC058986. The sequence goes on from NZ_JBHYJW010000012.1 coordinate 149,255, forward strand.
ACCCGGACAACCCGGCGGCGACCTCCGAAGATGTGGTGGCACCATGGGAAATCGGCGCGTTGCTGACCCGCGGGCCCTACACGATCCGCGGTTACTACCGCGCGGCCGCGCACAACGCGACGGCGTTCACCGCGGACGGTTTCTACCGGACCGGCGACCTGGTGCGGCGCGGGCCGACCGGGCACGTCGAGGTCGTCGGCCGGACGAAGGAACAGATCAACCGGGGCGGCGAGAAGCTGGCGGCCGAAGAGGTCGAGAACCACCTGATGGCGCACCCCGGCGTGCTCGACGCGGCCGTCGTCGGCGTGCCCGACGAGTATCTGGGCGAGCGGACCTGCGCCTACGTGGTGCCCACCGCGGATTCCGCGCCCACGGCGCCCGAGCTGCGCCGCTTCGTCCGGGAACGGGGCGTGGCGGCGTTCAAGGTGCCCGATCTCGTCCTCGTCGTCGACGCGTTCCCGGTGACCGGCGTCGGCAAGACCAGCAAACGCGAACTGCGGGCGGCACTGGCCGCCCTCGCCGAGAAGGGGTGATGTCCGTGTCCCTGCCGGAAATCCGGCCGTATCCGCTGCCGGACGCGGCGGAGCTGCCCGCGGGACGGGTGGGCTGGTCGCCCGACCCGGCGCGGGCGGCGCTGCTGGTCCACGACATGCAGCGGTATTTCCTCGCCCCGTACGCGGGCGCCCCGGTGCCCGAGGTGACGGCGAACATCGCGGCGCTGATCGCGGCGTGCCGCGAGCGGGCGATCCCGGTGTTCTACACCGCGCAGCCGGGCCGTCAGGACGCTCCCGACCGCGGCCTGCTGACCGAGTTCTGGGGCGACGGGATCGGCGCGGTGATCGACACCGACCCGCGCGCCGCGGACATCGTCGACGAACTCGCCCCGGCCGAGGGCGACACCGTGGTGGCCAAGTGGCGCTACAGCGCGTTCCAGCGCAGCGCGTTCGCCGAACAGCTCGCCGCGAGGGGGCGCGACCAGCTGCTGATCACCGGTGTCTACGCGCACATCGGCTGCCAGGCGACCGCCGTCGAGGCGTTCATGCGCGACGTCCGGCCGTTCCTGGTCGCCGACGCCGTCGCCGATTTTTCCCGGGAGCGGCACGACCAGGCCTGCGAGTACGTCGCGCAGCGCTGCGGTGCCGTCACCACCACCGCCGTCGCGCTGGCCGCGCTGACGGCGCCGATCCCCGCAGGAGCACCCCGATGAGCGACACGCCCGCCCTGACCGCCGACCGCGTCCGCGCCGACATCGCCGGTCTGCTCGGCTGCGATCCCGCCGAGGTCTCGCCCGAGGAGAACCTGCTCGACCGCGGGCTGGACTCGGTGCGGATCATGAGCCTCATCGAACGGTGGCGCGCGGCGGGGGCGACCGGGCTGGAGTTCCCGGATCTGGCCGAGCGGCCCGAACTCGGGCACTGGACGGCGTTGCTGGCGGGGGAGAAGCCGTGAGCCGCGTCGATCACCGGCATCGGCACCACGAGCGGATCGCGGAGGTCCGGGCGGGCGCGAGCGCCGAGAAAGTGGGGTATCCGATCCGGATCCGCGCGGCCGAGGTCCTGCGCACCACGATGGTGGGCGCGGGGCTCGTGCGGGTCACCCTGGGCGGTTCCGGCCTCGAGGGGTTCGAGGCGCATTCGCCGGACGAGCACGTCAAACTGCTCTTCCCCGAACCCGACGGGACGCTCCGGCTTCCGGAGCAGGATGGGCAGATGCTGCGCTGGCCGCGTCCGTCGCCGACTTCGCGGGAGTACACGGTGCGCCGTTACGACGCGGCGTCCGGTGAACTCGACATCGACGTCGCGCTGCACGACGGCGGTCTCGGCGCGGACTGGGCACGAGCCGTCGAGCCGGGAGAGGTCGTTCATGTCGCGGGGCCGCCCGGCGGGCTGATCGTCCCGCACAGTTACGACCGCTACCTGCTCGCGGGCGACATCACGGCCTTGCCCGCGATCGCGCGCTGGCTCGAGGAACTGCCGCGCACCGCGGCGGGCTGGGCGTTCGTCGAGGTCCCCGATTCCTCTTGCGAGATAGAGCTTTCCGCGCCCGAGGACGTCGAAGTGCACTGGCTGCACAGTGGTGGCAGGCCGCCGGGAACCGGCGATCGGCTGGAACGCGCCGTCCGCGGCGTCACCGTGCCCGAGGGCGAGCGGGTCTACGTCTGGATCGCCGGCGAGGCAGGGCAGCTCAAGCCGTTGCGCCGCTGGGTGCGCGACGAACTGCGCCTGGCCAAGGACGATCACGACATCACCGGCTACTGGAAGCGCGGCGTCGCTGACTTCGACGACGAGCACGAGGAACACCATGACCACTGAACAACCGTCCACTGAGGACAAATTCACAAAGACTGTGTCTACAAAGGAACTACCTATGCGTGCTGGCCGTTCACTCCGTCTCCTCGGCGCCTTGGCGCTGTCGCTCACCGTGGCCGTCACCGGCTGCGCGTCGAACGGTGCCCCCGCGGCCGAGGGCGGGACGCGGGTCTTCGCCGCGGACAACGGCCAGATCACCATCCCGGCCAAGCCGCAGCGCGTCGTCGCCACCGGCTACGCGGTGCCCGCGCTGATCGAAGCTGGCGCGCCGCTGGTCGGGATTTCGACGTGGGCGCGCGGGATCCCGCTGATGAGTCCGCACGACAAGGCGACCTACGACGGCCTCAAGAAGGTCGCGGGGGAGCAGGCGGCCGAGACGAACTACGAGGCCATCGCGAACGCCAAACCCGACCTCATCGTCATCGGCGTGCCCGCGCCGGTGCTGAAGGACATCGACGTCAACCGGCTCAAGGCCGTGGCGCCGGTGGTGGCGATCGGGCCGACGGTCCCGTCCGCCTGGCGTGACCTGTCCCGCCGCCAGGCCGACGCCGCCGGCGCGCTGGCGAACTTCGACCGCACCCAGGCCGAGTACAAGGCCAAGGCCGACCAGCTCGCCGCCAAGTACAAGGCCGTGCTGCCGCAGCTGAAGCTCGGCCACGTCGGCGCGTACGGCGAGGTCGCGAAGGGCAACTTCCAGCGCGAGTTCAACGGCTCGTGGGGCACCAACATCGCCCAGGACGCCGGCGCGAACTACTACGGCCAGGTCAAGAAGAAGGGCGGCGGTTCGAAGGACGTCAGCGAGTACCCGTCCATCGAGGAACTGCCGACCGCGTTCGCCGAGGCCGACGCGATCACCTACTCGGTCAAGGCCGACGGCTCCGTCCCGCCCGCCGTCCAGTACGTTCTGGACTCTCCACTGTGGAAGAACCTGCCCGCGGTGAAGGCCGGGAAGGTCTACCCGTTCCGCTACACCGAGGCCGCCACCTACAAGGGCGCCATGATGACCCTGGACGCGGTCGACAAGGCGTTCGCGCCGCTGCTGGCGAAGTGACGGTCACGCGGCCGGCGGGTACCACAGCGGCTCCCGGCGTCAAGCGGACCACCGTCCTGATCGTCGCCCTGGTGGCGCTCGGGGTGGTGGCCGTGGTCAGCATCGGCATCGGCGCCCACGCCGTCGCACCGGGCGAGGTCGTGCGCGCGCTCGTCGCCTTCGACGGTTCGAGTGACCAGACGATCGTCCGGGATGTCCGCGCGCCGCGGGCGCTGCTTGCCATCGCCGTGGGTGCCGCGCTCGGTGTCGCGGGCGCGCTGATCCAGACGTTGTCGCGCAATCCGCTCGCCGAACCCGGCATCCTCGGGGTGACCTCGGGCGCGGGGTTCGCGGTCACCCTGGGATCCGCGCTCGGCGCGGCGGCGTCGCAGGCCGGGCAGCTCGGGTTCGCCGTGGTGGGTTCTGTGCTGGCCGCGTTGCTGGTCTACTCGGTCGGCCGCCAGTCGCCGCTGCGGCTGGTGCTCTCCGGGGTGGCGCTCACGGCGGTGCTGAACGGGCTCACGCTCGGGATGCGGCTGATGTTCCCCGACGTCCTCGACCAGTACCGCTTCTGGTCGGTCGGTTCGCTGGCGGGGCGTGAGCAGGCGCCGGTGCTGCTGCCGATGGTGGTGATCGGCGTCGCGCTGATCGGGGCCCTGCTGCTGAGCCGGTCGCTCAACGCCGTCGCGCTCGGCGAGACGGTCGCGCACACGCTGGGCACGAACGTCGCGCGGGTGCGGCTCACCACGCTCGTCCTGATCACCGCGCTCACCGGGGCGGCGACGGCGGTAGCGGGTCCGATTTTGTTCGTGGGCCTGATCGTCCCGCATCTGGCCCGCCGTCTCGCCACGGGTTCGGTGCCGTGGCTGCTGGCCTACACGATGGTCCTGGCGCCGATCCTGCTGCTCGTGGCCGACGTCGGTTCGCGGGTGCTGCTGCCGACCGGCGAGGTGCCGGTCGCGATCGTGACCGCGTTCCTCGGTGCCCCGGCGCTCATCTGGGCCGTGCGGAAGTACGGGGTGGCGGCACTGTGAAGACCGCTGTGAAAACCGCTGGGAAAACGGCCGTGAACGTCGTCGTGTGGCGCGGGGCCGCGATCCGGGCCGAGCGGCGGACGCTCGTACTGGCGGCGTCGCTGGTCGTGGTGATGCTCGGGCTCGGGCTGCTCGGCCTGTGTTTCGGCGCATCGTGGGCGAATCCCGGCGAGGTGTTCGCCGCGCTCGGCGGGTACGGCGACTCGGTCGTCGTCATCCGGGACTGGCGGTTGCCGCGCGTGCTGGCCGGGCTCGTCTTCGGTGCGGCGCTGGGCGTGGCCGGGGCGATTTTCCAGAACCTGACCCGGAATCCGATGGGCAGCCCGGACGTCATCGGCCTCGACGCCGGTGCCTACACGGGCGCGCTCGTCGCGCTGACCGTGCTGGGCGGGGCGGCCGGAACGCTGGCGCTGAGCTCGGTGCTGGGCGGGCTGCTGGTGGCGGCCGTGATCTACCTGCTGTCGATGCGGGGCGGGCTGTCCGGGCTGCGGCTGGTGGTGATCGGGGTCGCGATGAACGCGATGATCACCGCGCTCAACTCCTGGATCGTGCTGCGCGCCGATCTCGACGTCGCGATCGCGGCGGTGGGCTGGCACGCGGGCTCGCTCAACGGGATCGGCTGGCCGAAGGTGGTACTGCCGTTCGCGATCATCGCCGTGCTGCTGGTCGTGATCACGACCCGGTCGCACGCCATGCACCAGGCCGCCCTCGGCGACGACCTCGCGGTGACCAGCGGCGTCGGCCTCGGCGGGCTGCGGCTGCTGATGGTGCTCGTCGGTGTCGGTTGCACGGCGACGGTGACCGCCGTGGCCGGGCCGATCGTGTTCATCGCGCTGGCCGCGCCGCAGATCGGCCGCAGGCTGGCCAAGGCGCCCGGGGTGCCGCTGCTCCCGGCCGCGCTGACCGGCGCGGTGCTGTTGCAGGGCGCCGACCTGATCGCGCAGATGCTGCTGGCGCCGGTGTCGCTCCCGGTCGGCGTGGTCAGCGCCGCGATCGGCGGCTGTTACCTGATCTGGTTGCTGACCAAGGAAGTGAGGCGTTCGTGAGCGAGGGGACTAGTGCTCGGCTGGTGGCGCGGGAGCTGACACTGCGCTACGGCGAGCGAGTGGTGTCGACCCGGCTGAGTCTCGACATTCCCGATGGCGCCTTCACCGCGATCGTGGGCCCCAACGCCTGCGGGAAGTCGACACTGCTGCGGGCGTTCGTCCGCCTGCTGCGCCCGGCGGAGGGGGCCGTGCGGTTCGACGACCGCGAGGTGGGCGCGTACCCGACCAAGGCGCTGGCACGCGAACTCGGCTTCCTGCCGCAGGATCCGGTGGCCCCGGAGAACATCAGGGTCCGGCAGCTCGTCGCGCGCGGGCGCTTCCCGCACCAGTCGCTGCTTGCCGCCTGGTCCGAAGTGGACGAACGGGCGGTGACCGGGGCTATGGAAGCCGCGGGTGTCGCCGATCTCGCCGGACGGGGCGTGCACGAGCTGTCCGGCGGTCAGCGGCAGCGGGTGTGGATCGCGATGGTGCTGGCCCAGGAGACGCCGTACCTGTTGCTCGACGAGCCCACGTCGTTCCTCGACATCACGCACCAGTACCAGCTGCTGGCGCTGCTCGCGCGGCTGCGCGACGAAGGCCGCACCATCGTCGCGGTCCTGCACGACATCAACCAGGCCTGCCGGTACGCCGATCACCTGGTGGCGATGAAGGACGGCCGCGTCGTCGCCGAGGGCACCGCCTCGTCCATTGTGGACGAAGCGTTGCTCAAGGAGGTCTTCGACCTGCCGTGTGTGGTGGTGCCGGATCCGGTCACGGGCACGCCCATGGTGGTCCCGGACCTCGACGCGTGCCCGTGAATCGCAGACCTCTTCAGGAGCCTCCCTTGACCTCACTGCCTCTCACCGGCGCCCAGCTCGGCATCTGGAACGCGCAGCGGCTGGAGCCGGACTCGCGGTTCTACGTGGTCGGTGACGTCGTCGAGGTGTCCGGCACCGAGCCGGTGGACGCCGGTGCGCTGGCCAAGGCGACCTCGTCCACTGTGGACGAGGCGGAGTCGTTGCGGCTGCGCGTTTTCGACACGCCGGAAGGCCCACGTCAGGTGGTCGGTGACGCGGGGACGGACCTGCCGGCGGTCGTCGATCTGCGTGCCGAGACTGATCCGCGCGAGGCCGCGGAGGCGTTCGTGGCGGCCGAACGGCTCCGGCTCGCCGATGCCTGCCGCGACATGGCGGACCGGAAACTGTACTCCCAGACGGTGATCCGGCTGTCCGACCGCGAGGTCTGGTACACCCTGCTCGGCCATCACCTGGTGTTCGACGGCTATTCGGCCGCGATGCTGGCCCGCCGGACGGCCGCACACTACACCGCGCTGGTGCGCGGGACCGAGGTGGCACCGTCGCCGTTCGGGCGCTTCGCGGACGTCGTCGAGTCCGATCGCGCCTACCGGGAAAGCGAGCAGTGCGAACGCGATCGCGCGTACTGGCGGGACCGCCTCACACCGCTGCCGGAGCTGGGCGACGGCGATTCCGCGGCCGGACCGCCGGACGACACGCTGACCGCCCGCGCGGTCGTCCCGCCCGAGGAGGTCACGCGGCTGCGAGCCGCCGCCGAACGGGAGGGCGTGACCTGGGGCGAGGCCCTGATCGCCTGTTACGTCGCCTTCCTGCACCGGGTTCAGGGTGACACGGACGTCGTCTGCGCGCTGCCGCTGATGTGCCGCACGGGGTCGGCCGAACTGCGGACGCCCGCGATGGCGGTCAACGTGCTGCCGCTGCGGGTGGGCGTGCGCGGTGGTGACCGGCTGGGCGAGCTGAGCCGCCGCGTCGCCGAGGCGATGCGGGAGATGCGCGCGCACCAGCGTTACCGTGGCGAGAACCTGCCGCAGGATCTCGCCGTTCCCGGCGCGGGCGCGTTGCTGCACGGCCGGGGCGTCAACCTCAAGGCGTTCGACCTCACCCTCGACTTCGCCGGGGCGACCGGCGTGATGCGCAACGTCGCGGGCGGGCCGCCGGAGGACACGGGGCTGAGCGTGCTGCCGGCCCGGGACGGCGGGCTGCTGCTCGGGTTCGAGGTCGACGCCCGCACCCACGATCAGGCCGGGGTCGACCGCAAACTGGCCGTGCTGCGCCGCCTCCTCGTGGCGCTGACCGGGCCGGACGCTCCCGCCGTCGGACAGGTCGAGTTGCTCGAAGCAGGGGAACGCGCCGAACTGCTGGCGAGCTGGTCTCCGCCCGCGTTGCCCGGCACACCCCGCGACGTCCCGGCATTGCTGGCGGAGCTGGCCGCCGTGCAACCGGACGCGATCTCCCTGGTGCACAGGGAAGAACGACTGTCCACTGAGGAACTCGCCGGGCGGGTGCACCGGCTGGCCCGCGCGCTGCGGGCGCGCGGGGTCGGGCCGGACGACGTGGTGGCGCTCGCGGCGCCCCGGTCGGCCGAGCTGGTCGTGGCGCTGCTCGCGGTGCTCGACGCGGGCGCGGCGTACCTGCCGCTGGACACCGCGCATCCGGCCGCCCGGCAACGGGAGCTGGTCGCCGACGCCCGGCCCGCGCTCGCGCTGACCACCGAAGCCGCCGAGCCATCGGCCGACGACGTCTTCGGCGACGTGCCAAGGCTGTGCCTGGACGCGCCCGACACGGCCATCGAACTGTCCGCACTGGACGATGGACCGCTGACCGCGGCCGACCTCGCCGCACCGCGACACCCCGAACACCTCGCCTACGTCATCTACACGTCGGGTTCGACGGGACGTCCCAAGGGAGTCCTCGGCCGGGTCGGCGCGCTCGCGAACCTGGTGCACCACCACCGTTCGACGCTCGTCGCCGAAACGGAAGCCGCCGCGGGCAGACGGCTTCGTGCCGCGCACACCTATTCGTTCGCCTTCGACTCCTCACTCGACCAGTTGCTGTGGCTGCTCTGCGGCCACGAACTCCACCTCTACGGATCCGAAGTCACCCGCGACGCCGACGCGCTGCTCGGCGCGTTCGCCCGGGACCGGATCGACGTCGTCGACACCACTCCGTCGATGGCCGCCCCGCTCGTCGACGCGGGTCTGCTCACCGCGGCCCACCGGCCGTCGTTGCTGGTGCTCGGCGGCGAAGCGACGCCACGGGCGTTGTGGCAGCGGGTCGCCGCCTCGGGCGTCCCGGCCAGAAACCTTTACGGGCCAACAGAGTCCACTGTGGATGGAACGTTCGCGCGGATCGACGGCGGGGAGCCGACGATCGGACTGCCGCTCGCGGGGAGCCGCGTCTACCTGCTCGACAGCGCGCTGCAGCCGGTGCCGCACGGCGCCCGGGGAGAGCTGTACCTGGCCGGGCCGCAGCTGGCCCGTGGCTATCTGAACCGGCCGGGCGTCACCGCCGAGCGGTTCGTCGCCGACCCGTTCGCGGGGCCGGGGGAGCGGATGTACCGCACGGGCGATCTGGCGCGGTGGGTGCCGGGGCGGGGCCTCGAATACCTGGGACGCGGCGACGGGCAGGTCAAGATCCGCGGCTACCGCGTGGAGATCGGGGAGGTCGAAGCGGCGCTGGCCGCGGCGCCGGGGGTGGCCGCGGCGGCCGCTCTGGTCAGGACCGATGCGGGCAGGGCGAGGCTGGTCGGGTACGTCGTGTCCGCGACGTTGGCCGGTTCGCCGGTCACCCCGGAGTCGGTGCGGGACACGCTCGCCGAGTGGCTGCCCGAGCATCTGATCCCGGCCGCGGTGCTGGTGCTCGACGAACTTCCCTTGACGGTCAACGGAAAGCTGGATCGCGCCGCCCTGCCTGTCCCGCGCGCCGAGAGCGGCGGACGGGCCGCGAGCACCGAACGGGAACGGCTGCTCTGCGAGGCCGTCGCCGAGGTGTTCGGCCTCGACCGGGTCGGTGTGGACGACGACTTCTTCGCGCTCGGCGGGGACAGCATCACCGCGATCAGCGTGAGCAGCAGGCTACGGGCCCGCGGTCTCGAACTGCGGCCGCGGGATCTCCTCGCCCGGCGGAGTCTCGCTTCCCTCGCCGCGGCGGGCAAGGCGATCGAGGACACTCCCGACGCGCTCCCCGACGATCCCACCGGCCCGGTCCCGGCGCCGCCGATCGTGCGTGGCCTGCTCGACCCGCATCCGGACGTCGACGTCGTGGCCGGGTATGCGCAATGGACGGCGCTGAGCGTGGACGATCTGGCGTTGGACGACCTCGTCGCGGGCGTAGGAACGATCCTGGACCGGCACGATGCCCTGCGGCTCCGGGTGACCGGCGAGCTGCTCATCCGTCCACAGGGGACGGTGTCCGCCGCCGACGTCGTCAGTGAGGTGCACGGCGAAGACGTCGACGCGGTGGCCGAGCGCTTGGCGGCCACTTTGGACCCGCGTTCCGGGGAGTTGCTGCGGCTCGCGCTGGTCCGGACCGGCGAAGGCGAGCCGGATCGGCTGGTCGTCGTCATCCACCACCTCGTCGTCGACGGCGTGTCCTGGCGGGTGCTGCTGCCCGACCTGCACGCGGCGTGCACCGGCCGGGCGGCCGGGCTCGCTCCGGTGGGCACGTCGTGGCGCCGGCATGCCACTTTGCTTGCCGAACAAGGGGAAACCGGCGCGCGACGCGGCGAACTCGGCCACTGGCGGGATGCGGCGAGCGTCTCGCCTGGTCTGGCGAGCCGGGCACTCGATCCGGCGAGGGACACCGTGGCGACCGCCCACAGATCGACCACGATGGCCACACCCGAAGCCACCGAAGCACTGCTCACGACATTGCCGTCGGCGTACCGTGCGGGTGTCGACGAGGTGCTGCTCGCCGCACTGGTCCTGGCGCTGCGCAGCCGGGGACGGTCCACTGAGGACGCTGTCACGGTCACCATGGAGGGCCATGGCCGGACGCAACTGGCGCCGGGCGCCGATCTTTCCCGCACGGTGGGCTGGTTCACCAGCGAGTACCCGGTGCGTGCACCGGCGGACGCGGTTTCGTCCACAATGGACCTCGATGACGCGCTCGCGGGCGGGGACGCCGCCGGACGGCTGGTGCGTGCGGTCAAGGAGGCCAAACGAAACACTCCCGACGAGGGCATCGGCTATGGCGTGCTGCGGTATCTGGACCCGGCGACACGAGGCGAGTTCGCGGCACCGGAACTCCTGCTGAACTACCTCGGCCGCTTCACCCCACTGCCCGGCACCGGCTGGCGGCTCCCGGAACGCAACGCCTTCGCGGTCATCGAACCGGCGGGTAAGGCTCTCGAACAAGTGCTGGCCCTCAACTGCTTCGTCCACGAAGAGGGTGCGCCTCGGCTCGCCGTCGAATGGACCGCCGCCGGTGAGGTGCTGGACGCCGAGACCGTGACGGACCTGCAAGCCGCGTGGAAGGCGGCGCTGAACGCGCTGGCCGCGCACGCGGCGCGGATCGGGCCGGACGGCGGTGGCCTCACGCCGTCGGATCTGCCGCTGGCCGAACTCGACCAGGCCACCATCGACGCCCTCGAACGCACTCGCCGCGTCGCGGACGTCTGGCCCGCGACGCCGCTGCAGGTCGGTTTGTCCTTCCACAGCCTGGTACGCGGTGACGAGGACACCGACGTCTACGTGGTCCAAGCGGTGACATTCCTGGCCGGTGACGTCGATTCGGCGAGGATGGCCGACGCGGCACGGGAACTGCTGCGGCGCGTCCCGTCGCTGCGGATCCACCTCGCCACGACGACGTCCGGCGAGGTCGTCCAGGTGGTCCCCGAGGACGTCCTCCTCGACTGGCAGGAGGCCGATTTCTCCGCCACCGCACCGGAAGACCGCGAAGGTCTGTTCGCCGCGCGAACCCGGGCGGAGTTGAAGCGGCCGTTCGATCCGGGGGAGCCCCCGCTGATCCGGTTCCTGCTCTGCACCTTCGCACCGGGCGAACACCGGCTGGTGCTCACCAATCATCACGCGCTGCTCGACGGCTGGTCGATGCCGCTCGTCGGCCGGACGCTGCTGGCCCTCTACGCCGAACTCGGCGGCGGCCCGGTCGCGCCGGAGGCGACCTCCACCGGTGAATTCCACCGCTGGTTGAGCGACCGCGACCGCGAGGCGTCGCTGAAGACCTGGCGTGACGCACTGGCCGGGATCGACGAGGGAACCCGGCTCACGACGGGGAGTGCGCAGGTGGACCGGCCCGAGCGTGTGTCGATCGGGCTCGGCGGACAGTTCAGCGACCGGCTGCGCGCGTTCGCCCGTGATCGTGGGATCACCCTGACCACCGTGCTGCAGACCGCGTGGGGCCTGCTGCTGGGCAGGCTCACCGGACGGCACGACGTCGTCTTCGGCTGTCCCGTTTCGGGGCGGCCGGACGAGGTCGACGGCGTCGAGACGATGATCGGCCAGCTCGGCACCACGATCCCGGTCCGCGTCCGGCAGTCCCCGTCCGGAACGGCGGCCGAGCTGCTGGCCGCCGTCCACGCCGACAGCGTCGCGCTGGCCGAGCACCACCAGGTCGGCCTCCCGGACATCCAGCGGGCCGTGGGCGCCGGCGAGCTGTTCGACACGATGCTGGTGATGGAGAACTTCCCGCTGTCGAGCCGGAATCGCACCGTGCTCGCGCCGGGACTGGAGCTGACCGGCGTGGACATCGTCGACGCCACGCACTATCCGCTGACCGTGATCGTGATCCCCGAGGACGAGATCACGATCGGACTCGGCTACCAGCCGCACGCTCTTGACGAGGCGACCGTGCGGGACTACGGCCGGTGGCTGCACACGCTGCTCCGGGAGATCGTGGCCGATCCGGAGCGGCCGGTGGCGCGGATTCCAATGCTCGACGCGTCCGAACAGGACAGTCTGCTTCGGACCGGTACCGAGATCGTGCCGTCGAAGGAACGCGGTAGCTGTCTGGCGGAGTTCGCCGTCCAGGTGCGTCGTCACCACGACAAGGAAGCGGTCGTCTGTCGCGAAAGGACACTGACCTACGGAGAACTGGACCGGCTGTCGAACCGCCTGGCGCACAAGCTCGTCGAGAGCGGGGTCCGACGGGAGGACCCGGTGGCGGTCCTGCTCGGCCGCGACGTCGAGATGGTGGTCGCGTTGTTCGGGGTGCTCAAGGCGGGCGCGGTGTACGTCCCGATGGACGCGAGCTACCCGAAGGACCGGCTGGCCTACATGATCGGCGACATCGCCCCGGCCGCGGCGGTGACCACCGGCGATCCGCTCGCGGTGCTGCCCGCCGGGGTTCCCGTGCTGCGGCTGGACGATCCGGCCACGCTCGCCGGTCCGTCCACTTGGGACACGGATCCGGCGGAGGCGCGCCGCGGCCTCACCGAGGACGCGCTGGCGTATGTCATCTACACCTCGGGGACTACCGGGCGGCCCAAGGGCGTCGCCGTGCCGCACAAGGGAATTCCTGACCTGATCGCCCTGCAGGAGGAGGTCGTCGGGGTCACCGAACGCGAACGGTACCTGCACTTCGCGTCGACCAGCTTCGACGTCGCGTTCTGGCAGACGATGGTGCCGTTGCTGTCCGGCGGGACGTCCGTCATCGCGCCCGAGGAGGTGCGCGTGCCCGGCGACGAACTGCTCGACTACATCGTCGAGCACCGGGTCACCGGGGTGAACCTGCTGCCGTCGTTCCTGGCCGCGATGCCGGACGACCGCACGGTGGACAAGGACGTCTTCTTCGTCGTCGGCGCCGAGCGGCTCGACCCCGAACTGGCCCGTCGCTGGGGTGACCGGCGCGCGCTGTTCAACGCCTACGGCCCGACCGAGGTCACGATCAACGCGGTGACCTGGCACTACGACCCCGACGACCCCGGCCCGCTGCCGATCGGACGGCCCGACCCGAACATCCGCGCGTACGTGCTGGACAGTGGTTTGCTGCCCGTGGGCGCCGGCATGACCGGCGAGCTGTACCTGGCCGGTCCGGGCCTGGCACGCGGCTACGTCGGACGTCCCGGGCTGACCGCGCAGGCGTTCGTCGCCGATCCCTTCGGCGCGCCGGGGGAGCGGATGTACCGCACCGGTGACCTGGTGCGCTGGCGGCCGGACGGACAGCTGGTGTTCCTCGGCCGGGCCGACCATCAGGTCAAGATCCGCGGCTTCCGCATCGAGCTCGCGGAGATCGAGACCGTGCTCACCCGGGATCCGGATGTTCGCGCGTGCGTGGTGATCGTGCGCGAGGACCGGCCCGGTGACCGGCGGCTCGTCGGCTACGTCATCCCGGCCGACGGCGTCGAGTTCGATCCGGCGGTGGTGCGCGAGCGGCTGGCCGGGGAGCTGCCCGATCACATGGTGCCGTCCGCGCTGGTCGTCCTCGACCGGCTTCCGTTGAGTCCCAGTGGAAAGCTCGACCGCGCCGCGCTGCCCGCGCCCGGCACCACGGCGTCCGAGGCACGCGAACCGGCCACGCGCGCGGAGGCGGTCCTGCTCGACGTCTTCCGTGCGGTGCTCGGCACGGACGACGTCAACCTCGACGACGCCTTCTTCGACATCGGTGGCGACAGCATCGTGTCGCTCCAGGTGGTTTCCCGGGCCCGGCGCGAAGGACTGGGCCTGACCGCGCGGGACGTCTTCGAAGGCGCCACCGTCGCCGGGATCGCCGCTCGTGCCACCTCGCTCGACGAGACCGCTCCCGAGGCTCCCGCGGTGGGCGACGCGCCGCTGACCCCGGTCATGCGCGACCTGCTGCGCCGGTGCGACGCGGCCGGGACGTCCCCCGACGGGTACTGCCAGTGGACCGAGATCCGCGTTCCGGCGGGCGGGAGCACCGCGACCTGGCAGGCCGTGCTCGACGCGATCCTCGCCCGGCACGACGTCCTTCGCGCCCGCCTCGTCACGCCTGGCGAGGGTGCCGAACCGGTGCTCCGCATCCCGCCGGTCGGCGAGGTCACCGGCGCGGACGTCCTCACCGTGGCGCGAGGCGCCGGGGATCCGCGCGCCTTGGCCGATGCCGCGATCGCGGAGGCCCGGGAACGGCTGGATCCGTGGGCGGGGCCGTTGGTGCGGGCGGTGTGGGTGGACGCCGGGCCGGAGCGGTTGGGGCGGCTCGTGCTGATCGCGCATCATCTTGTGGTGGACGGGGTTTCGTGGCGGATCCTGCTCGACGACGTCGCGCACGCGTACGCCTCGATGTCTGTTGTGGACGGTCAGTCGCGGGCGGCTGCGTTGCCGCGGCACGGGGAATCTTTCCTCGGCTGGGCGCGGTCGCTGCGCGCGGCCGTGGAGTCCCGGCGTGCCGAACTGCCGCATTGGCGGCGGATAGCGGAAGCACCCGCGCGTCCGTTGTCGGTGACCGCGCTCGATCCGGTGCGGGACACCGCGGCCACCGCCGTCCACCACGAGATCCGGCTGGCTGCCGAGGCGACGCGGACACTGCTCACGACGTTGCCCGCGGCCTACCGCACGACCCCGGACACCGTCCTGCTCACCGCGCTCGTCACCGCGGTGTGGGAGTGGCGTGGCGGCGCGGCGGAACTCCTCGTCGCGCTGGAGAGTCACGGCCGTCCGCCGCACACTCCGGACCGCTCGCGTCCGGTGGACCTCGCGCAGACCGTCGGCTGGTTCACCGCGGTCCATCCCGCCCGACTGTGCTTGTCCGGAACAGCCTTGTCCGGCAAGGAGTTCCCGGAAGCGTTGAAGGCTGTCAAGGAGCAGCTGCACGCCCAGGGTGACGGGCTCGGGCACGGTATTCTCGCCGGTGCCGAGCCGGATCTGGCCGTGGTGCCGGAGCTCAGCTGGAACTACCTCGGGCAGTTCCCGGCCGCCTCGGCCGGGGAGACCGCGTGGCAGGCTCCGGCGGACGCAGATCCGCTCGGCTCGGGCGGTGGCGACACGCTGCCGCTGCCGTACGGTCTCATGGTCGACGCGCTGGCTCGCGACGAACGTCTCGGCGTCCGGTTCACCTGGCCCTCGGCGCTCTTCGACAGCCTGGAGATCGAGCAGCTGGCGGAGTTCTTCCAGCGCGCGCTGACCCGGCTCGCGGCGGACCCGGCAGTGCGTGTGCGAGCCGGGCTGACCCCGTCGGATCTGCCACTGTCCACACTGGACCAGACGGCGATCGATGCGCTGGAACGGGACTACGCCGTCGAAGACGTCCTGCCGTTGACCCCGCTGCAGGAACTGATGCTGCGGCATTCCCGGGCACGGGCCGAGGGCGCGCCCGATCCGTATACCGTGCAGGCGGCGTTCTCGATCGACGGACCACTCGACGTCGCCGCGCTGCACGCGGCCGGTGCCGATCTGCTCGGTCGGCATCCGAACCTCGGCGCCGCGTTCCCGGCCGCGCCACTCGACCACGTGCAGGTCATCCGGGCCGGAGTGCGGCCGGACTGCCGGTTCATCGACGTCTCGGGTCTCGAAACCGAGGCGCGGCACCGGGAAGTCGAGCGGCTGCTGGCCGAGGACCTCGCGGAGCCGTTCGATCTCGCGGCCGGTCCGCCGATACGTCTGACGGCCATCCGCCGCGAGCCCGGGCGGGCCGAGTTCGTGCTCACCAGCCATCACGTGCTTTCCGACGGCTGGTCGGCGCCGCGCATGCTGGCCGAGATCTTCGCCTGCTACACGGCACGGGTCCGGGGCACGACGCCGGACCTCCCGGCGCCGGTCCCGTTCACGCGCTACCTGAGCTGGCGGGCGGACCGGGACCAGACGGCCGATGTCGAAGCCTGGCGTGCCGAGCTGGACGGCCTGCCCGAGGGCGACTACCTGACCGATCGCGGAACCGGTGCGGGAGAACAACCTCCGGACCCGGTGCTGCTCGGCTTCGACGCGCGGACGGTCGAGGGGATCACCCGGGCCGCCGCCGCACGGGGGCTGACACCGAACACCCTGGTGCAGGGTGCCTGGGCAATGGTCCTCGCGGCGTGGTCGGGGCGCCGGGACGTCTGCTTCGGCACGATGGTTTCCGGACGTACCCCGGAGGTCGAAGGCGTCGAGGAGATCCTCGGCCTGGTGGCGAACACGGTCCCGGTGCGTGTCCGGCTGGATGGGACGCTCGAAGCTGCGCTCACCGATCTCCAGCGGCGGCAGCAGGCGATCGTCGAACACCACCATGTCGGCCTGGCCGACCTCGAGCGCCTCACCGGGCACCGGAGGCTGTTCGACACCCTGCTGGTCTTCGAGAACTACCCGGTGGACCCGGCGCGCCTGCGCGAACCCGCGCCGGGACTGACGATCACCGGGACCCGGTTCCGCGAGACGACCCATTACCCGCTGACGTGCACGATCATGCCGGTGGGCGACGGCTGGACCGGTGTGCTCGCCGCCAAGCCCGGGATGTTCACCGCGGCGGAACTCGGTGAGCTGGGCGAGGATCTGCGCGCGGTGATCGGGGAACTGGTCCGGGACGAACGGCTCGGCGAGGACACGGCCGAGTGGCTGGCCCGGTTCGGGAAGGACGAGCGGTGACCGGCGGCGCGAGTGCCGGGAGAATCGACCCGGCACTCCTGCGCAGCGCGTTCATCCTGGTGCTGGGGACGTTCATGGCGACGATGGACGCCACGATCGTCACGGTCGGCATCGGCACCTTCGCGGACGATTTCGGCGCTTCCGTCACGGAAATCCAGTGGGTCAGCACCGCCTACCTGCTCGCGGTGGTCGCTGTGGTGCCGACGTCGGGCTGGCTGGCGGACCGGTTCGGGGGCCGCCGGACCTGGCTTGTCGCGGTGGCCGTCTTCCTGCTCGGCTCGGTGCTCTGCGCGCTCGCGTGGTCGGTGCCCGCTCTGGTGGTGGCGCGGGTGATCCAGGGGCTGGGCGGCGGGCTGCTGCCGCCGACCGGGCAGGCGTTGCTGGCGCGGGCGGCGGGACCGAGCCGGACCGGGCGGATCATCAGCATCGTCGCGGTGGTCCCGCTGCTGTCGCCGGTGCTCGGCCCGCTCATCGGCGGCGCGGTGCTCTCGGTCGCCGACTGGCCGTGGCTGTTCTACGTCAACCTGCCGATCGGCGTCGCCGCGATCCTCCTCGCTCGGCGCTATCTGCCCGTGTCTTCGCCGTCCCAGCCGCGCGCGCCGTTCGATTTCCGGGGTGCGGCACTGCTTTCGCCCGGTCTTGCCGTGCTGGTCTTCGGTCTCACCGAGGTCGGCCGCGGCCGTGCTGTCCCGCTCGCGGTGGCCGTCGTGGCGATCGTCGCCGGGCTCGCGATGCTCGCCGCGTTCGTCGTCCACGGGCTGCGGACCGGCCGGACGCCGTTGATCGACCCGAGGCTGTTCACCCGGCCGCCGTTCGGGGTGGCCGCGCTCGCGCTGGCGGTGCTCGGCGCCGGTGTCTTCGGCACGATGTTCCTGCTGCCGCTGTACTTGCAGACCGGACGCGGCCTGACGGCGTGGGAGACCGGGCTGCTGCTCGCGCCGCAGGGCGTCGGCGCGCTGGCGGGCTCGGTGTTCGTCAACCGCGCGATCGACACCGTCGCGCCGAGGACGATGGTGCTCACCGGCATCGGGCTGGTCACCCTCGGCACGGTCGTGTTCACGCAACTCGGGCACACGCCGCCGGATGCCCTGATAGCGCTTTCCCTGCTGGCCCGCGGCGCGGGGATCGCGATGATCGGCGCGCCGGTGATGAACATCGTCTACAGCGGGATCGACCCCGCTTTCCTCCCGCGTGCCTCCGGCGCGCTGAACCTGCTGAACACGGTCGGCGGATCGGTCGGCACCGCGACGCTGGCGGTCGTCCTGCAGGCCCGGCTCGACACGCGGGGGACGGACATCTCCACGGCGTTCGCCGACACCTTCTGGTGGGTCCTCGGGTTCTGCCTCGTCGCCGCCGCGGGCGCGATCAGGCTGCCGCGCCGCCACCGGGCGAAAGCCGAAGCAACCGTGCGTTCCGAGCACAGGAAAGGTTCCTGAAATGCCCGACAACCGTGTCGCGCTCCTGGAGAGCGGGCCCCTCGCGACCGACACCCTGCCCACCCCCGCCGAACTCCAGGCCGCGCACCCGCTGCCCGCCAGTGCCGCCGCGGCGAGCACCCGCCACCGGGACACCGTCGCCGCTGTGCTCGGCAGACGCGACCCGCGGCTGATGGTCGTGGTGGGCCCATGTTCCGTCCACCATCCGGGTGCGGCGCTGGAGTACGCGGGCCTGCTCGCCGCGGCCGCGGAACGGTACGCCGACGACCTCGTCGTCGTCATGCGCGCGTATCTGGAAAAGCCGCGCACCATCGGCGGCTGGACCGGTCTGCTGCTCGACCCCGCGCTCGACGGCGAGGGCGACATCGCGACCGGTTTGCGGACCGGACGGGCGTTTCTGGCCGAGGTCGCGTCGCTCGGGCTGCCGCTGGCCTACGAGTTCGTCGACCCGCTGCTGGCCCCTTACGTCGCGGACACCGTCACCTGGGCGGCCGTCGGCGCGCGGACCGTCACCAGCCAGCCGCACCGCCATCTGGCGTCGTGGCTGCGGATGCCGGTCGGGATGAAGAACGGCGTCTCGGGCCGGGTCGGCACCGCCATCGACGCCATCCGCGCCGCCGCGTTGCCCCACACGTTCCCCGGTCTCGGACCGGACGGGCGGCCGACCACCTTGCGCAGCACCGGAAACGCCGACACCCACCTGGTGCTGCGCGGCGGGCACACCCCGAACTACGACCGCGCAGGCGTCGCCGCGGCCCTCGGCGCGCTGACCGAGGCGGGCCTGCCTCCGCGTGTGGTGGTCGACGCCTCCCACGGCAACAGCGGCAAGGACCACAACCGTCAGCCGCTGGTCGTCGCGGATCTCGCGGGTCAGCTCGCCGACGGCGCCGACGCGCTGACCGGCGTCATGATCGAGTCCTACCTCTCCGACGGCCGTCAGGACCCGGGAACCGGTGCGCCACGCCCGGATCTCAGCGTCACCGACGCCTGCCTCGGCTGGGACCGCACGCTCCCGCTACTCGACACCCTCGCCCGCGCCACCCGTGCCCGAACGGCGAACTCGCGTGCTTGAACGGCGGGTTCGCGTGCTTGAACGGAGATCTCGCTCAAACACGTGAGATCTCCGCCTGATCACACGAGACCGCCACTTGATCACGCGAGATCTCCGCCGGTGATCAGTCGTCGTAGGGGTCGTCGGCGGCGGAGCGGAAGTCCCAGTCCGAGGCCAGGGCCGGGTCGATGATCGCGAACCGGGTGCCGAGCGGATCGGACAGGACGGCGACCTTGCCGAGCGCGGAGGTGTAGGGGCGGAAGCGGAGTTTGGCGCCGAGCGAGCGGGCCTGGTGGAGGGTGTGGTCGAACCCGTGGTCGGGGTCGACGGCGAAGTGGGCGATCCAGCGGGGCGGGACGTCGTCGGGGGTGCCGGGGGCCATCCGGACGCGGCCGAGCACGGAGTCGCCGTTGGCGGTGTAGACCATGTAATCGACGTCGCGTCCGTCGCCGAACTGACGTTGTTCGTAGCCGAACAATCGCTGGTAGAAGCGGTCGGCCTGATGGGCGCGGTGGGTGACGAACTCCAGCCACACCAGCGTTCCCGGCTCGCCCGCGACGAACGCCCAGTCGGCGGCCGGGCTGGCCAGGCCAACGGTGGCGCCGCCGGGGTCGTCGGCCAGCGCCTTCGCCCCGACGCCGGGGACGACGTGCGGGTGGGTTTCGAGCAGGGTGCCGCCGAGTTCGCTCACCTGGTACGCGGTGCCGGCCAGATCGGGCGCCGCCAGGTACGGGGTCCAGTCCCGCACGACCTGACGCTGGACGCGGATCCCGGCGACCAGTTCGCCCGCGAGCACGGCGACCGGGTAGTCCTGGCCCGCGCCGTCGCGGAGCAGCCGGTAGTCCCAGCCGAACAAGGCCTGGTAGAACCGCATGCTGCGCTCGGGATCGCTGGTGGCCAGCTCCATCCAGCACGGGCTGCCCGGCGTCACGTGCACGGCGCTCGTCATCGCGCCCGCCCCGGCGCCGGGAGCGGACGTGGTGGGTCGGGGAAGGTGGGGAGGGTCGAGACGATCATGGACCAGACCGTAGCGGCTCCCCGGCGCGTGCTGAAGGACGCCTTCGGTGCGCTCAATGCACTGAAGGCGTCCTTCAGCGCGGCCAACGCACTGAAAGCGTCCTTCAGCACCCGGAGCTACGCTCAGTCCGGGGGTTCGGTCTTCTCCGGCGGCCGGACGACGGCCACCGGGCAGTCGGCGTGGTAGAGCACCGCGTGGCCGACCGACCCCAGCAGCACGCGCCGCAGTTCGCCGCCGCCGTGGCTGCCGACCACCAGCAGGGTGGCGTCGGCCGAGCGGTCCAGCAACGCCTTCGCCGCCAGGTCCTCCACGACCTCGTGTGTGACCTCGACATCGGGATGCCGTTCGGTACACGGCCGCAGTGCCTGATGGACGGCCTTCGTCGCCGCCGCGCTCAGCTCGTCCCGTGCGAGGCCGGGGGTCTGTCCGGCCAGGCCGAGTTCGCCCGCCGGGCCGAACGCGGGGCCGAGTGTGGGGCTCAGCCACGCGTGGACCGCGTGGACGGCCAGCCGATGCCGTTCGGCGAAGGCGAACGCGAAACGGGCCGCTGCGGAACCCTGGTCGGAGCCGTCGACGCCGAGCACCACCGGGCCCGCGTTGGCCGGATGGGGCGAGGGACCCCGCACGACGACGACCGGCCGGAACGCGGTGCGGGCCACCTCCGCCGCCGTCGAGCCGAGCAGGAGCCGGGCGAACGCGCCGGAGCCGGACGCGCCGAGCACGATCATGGCCGCGTCGGTGTCCTCGGCGACCGCGACCAGTGCCTCCTCCGGCGGACCGTCCCGCAGCGCGGTTTCCACGACGGTGCCGGGATTCTGCTGCCGGACTTCGGCGGCGAGGCCGGCCAGCCGCTGCCGCGTGTCGAGGATGACATCATGGGTCGTGGGGGCACCGGCCAGCGGCGCCGCGAGGAGATCGGCCCCCGGCGGCGGCCACCGGCCCCGCGCCGCCCGCACGATCAGCAGCCCGCGGCCCATCGCGGCCGCCTCGCCGACCGCCCATGTCACCGCCTGCCGCGCGCACTGCGAGCCGTCGGTGCCGACCACGACGGGCCCGCCACCCGATTCGTTCGTGATCATGATTCCGCCTTTCCCTCAGGCGAGGGCCCGATGTCCACCCGCGACCCGGGTGAGCAGGTCCGCGACGACCGCGGGTTCGCCGACGGTCACGGTGACCATCGAATGCCACAGGCCGTCGAACGGCCCGGCGCCGGGGACCGGCTCGCGGCACCGGATACGGACACCCGGCCCGGTGGTCGTGCGCGCGATCAGGCCATGGCCCTCCGGGAACGCCGTGACGCCGCGTTCCGACGGCAGGCATCCCTCGGTGACCTCCGCACCGGCCACATTGGACAGACAGATCGGCACGTGCCAGTGCCCGACCCGGACGCGGAGGCTTTCGCCGTCGAGTTCGAGACCGCTGTCCTCGTCGAGCACCATGCGTGCCCAGGAGAGCCCGCGGTCGACGGTGAAGCCGGCGCGCAGCCGGTATCGCACCACGGTCCCGATCCGGCGGGGAGTGCTGATGGTGGTCATCCGGTCGCCCTCCTTGGCTCGTCGTGTTCCCTGGCCTCGACCGCCCGCGCGGCGAGGGCCGCGAGTTCGCGTTCTTCCCGTGATTCGACGACGAGCACCGGGACGCCGGCGCCCGGTCCGCTGATCACCGCGTCGGCGTCACGCCGGGTGTCGAGCCCGCCGCGGATGCCGAGCACCCCGAGCCCGTCCGCGACACTCTCCGCGACCTCGGGCTGGTCCCAGCCGATGTCGCCGGTGAAGACCAGCGCGTCGATCCGGTCGAGGCTCGCGGCCACCCCGGCGAGCGCACGCGAGACCTGGTGCTCGAACACGGCCATCGCGAAGCTGGCGCGGACGTCGCCGTCCTTCGCCGCGCGGACGAGGTCGCGGGTGTCGCCGGAGATCCCGGACAGGCCGAGCAGCCCGGATTCGGTCTGCAGGGCGGGCGCGAGCTCTTCGAGCCCGAGTTTGCCGTCCCGCAGCAACCACAGCAGCAGGCCGGGATCGACCGAGCCACACCGTTTCGACATCGCCGGGCCGTCGAGCGGGGTCAGCCCCATCGAGGTGTCCATACTGCGCCCGCCGTGCACGGCACACACCGAACAGCCGCCCCCGAGATGGGCCACGAGCAGGTCCAGCTCTTCGAGCGGACGGCCGAGAAGCTCGGCGGCGCGGCGGACGGCCCAGCCGTAGGAGATCCCGTGGAAGCCGTAGCGGCGCAGGTCCCAGCGAGCCCGCCAGCGTTCCGGCAGCGCGTACGTCCGCGCGCGTTCCGGGAGTCCACTGTGGAACGCCGTGTCCGGGCAGACGACGTGCGGGATGTGCGGCAGCCGGTCGCGGAGCAGGTCGAGCAACGCCAGTGCGGGCGGCTGGTGCAACGGGGCCAGCGAGCGAGCGGCGTTGAGCGCGGCCCGGACCCGCGGTCCGGCGATCGCCGGACCGGTGACCGTGGCACCGCCGTGCACGAACCGGTGCGCGACGGCGTCGGGTTCGGCAGGAATCCGGTCGAGCAGATTCTCCAGCGCGTCACGGGATTCCCGGGTGTCCGCGGGCTCGCCGGTTTCGGCGGAGTCGAGCACTTTCTCCGCGGCGGTGTCGACGAGATGCGCGCGGAGGCTGGACGAACCGGCGTTGACGGTCAGGACGTTCACGGCGTCCACCGCCAGCCGGTGATCGGTTCCGGGTCCCGGCCGTCGCGATAGGACAGTGCCAGCAGCGCGTCCCGTTCCCGCAGCAGTTCCCGCGCGACATCGGGGGCCCTGCCGACCCGCGAGGAGCGGGTCAGCGCGTCGGCGGCCAGGTCGTGCCGGGTCATCCGGTTGCCCGCGAGCAGGTCGAACGGCGTCGTGGTGGTGCCCTCTTCGAGATAGCCGTGCACATGGAACCGCTCGGTGCCAGGGCGGCCGTGCAGTACCTCGTGCACTGCCGACGGGTAGCCGTGGAAGCCGAAGACCACCGGGACCTCACGGGGGAAGAGCCGGTGGAACGCGTCGCCGGTCATGCCGTGCGGGTGCCGATCCGGCGGGCAGAGCCTGAGCAGGTCGACGACGTTGACCACGCGGACCCGGACCTCGGGCAGCGCGCGGCGGATGAGCCAGGCCGCGGCGACGGTTTCCACCGTCGGAGTGGTGCCCGCGCAGGCGAGCACGACGTCGGGATCCTCGTCGCCTGCGGTGCCCGCCCAGTCCCAGATCCCGGCGCCCGCGCGGCAGTGCGCGGCTGCCTCGGCGGGGCCGAGCCACTGCGCGGTCGGCTGTTTCCCGGCGACGACGACGTTGATCAGGTCGGTGGTGTGCAGGCAGTGGCGGATCGTCTCCAGCGCGGTGTTCGCGTCCGGCGGGAGGTACACGCGGGCCACTGTGGACCGTTTCGTGAGCATGGTGTTGATGAAGCCGGGGCCCTGATGACTGTAGCCGTTGTGCTCCTGTTCCCAGCCGTCGCTGGTGAGCAGGTAGTTCAGGCTCGACACCGGGGCGCGCCATGGCGTTTCCCGCGCCATCTTCAGGAACTTGGCGTACTGGTTGACCATGCCGTCCACAATGGACACGAAGGCCTCGTAGCAGGGGAACAGGCCGTGCCGCCCGGTGAGCAGGTAGCCCTGCAGCCAGCCCTGGCACAGGTGCTCGGACAGCACCTCCATGACGCGCCCGCCGGAGCCGAGGTGTTCGGCGTACCCGGGGACGTCGCCGCTGAACGCGCGGGGCGTCGCGTCGAGGACCGCGCCGAGCTTGTTGGATTCGAGCTCGTCCGGGCAGACGATCCGGAAATCCCGGCGTTCCTCGGTCGCCCGCACGAGATCGGCCAGCCAGCCGCCGACGACCTCGGTCGCGCTCGCGTCCCTCGCGCCGGGTGTCTCCACTCGCACGGAGTGGGTGATGAGGCGGGGTAACGG
Organism: Amycolatopsis sp. NPDC058986; assembly: GCF_042741125.1. NCBI lineage: Bacteria > Bacillati > Actinomycetota > Actinomycetes > Pseudonocardiales > Pseudonocardiaceae > Amycolatopsis > Amycolatopsis sp. NPDC058986. Next base: position 173,351 of record NZ_JBHYJW010000012.1, read on the forward strand.
AAGCGGGGTGCGCAGCAGCCCGCCGTTCGCCTGCGGTACCTTGCCCAGCCGCAGATCGCCCTCGGGCGGGACGTCGAGCAGGTCGGGTGCGGGGGAGCCGTCCTCGGCGAACAGCTCTTCCGGATGATACGACCGAAGCCAGTTTTCGAGCAGCGCCAGTTCATCGCCGTCTTCGGTGACGTGCTTGAGCGGGACCTGGTGCGCCCGGAACGTCCCGGCCAGCGGACGGCCGCCGGTGTCCCGCACCGGCGCGCCTTCCCCCTTGTCACTGCGCAGGATCAGCATCGGCGGGCGGTCCGCGCCGAGGTCGCGGTAGGCGGCTGTCAGCGACTGGGTCAAGAGCGTGTCCGGGTCGGCCGACCGCCGCACGTCGGCGAACCGCGGCGACCAGCCACAGCCGCGGAAGTAGTGCTCCAGATCCTCGTCGCTCATCGACGCGAAGATCGTGGGCGAGGAGATCTTGTAGCCGTTGAGGTGCAAAATCGGCAGGACGGCGCCGTCGTGCGAGCCGGTGAACCGCGGCGAGTGCCAGGACGCCGCCGTCGGGCCGGTCTCCGCCTCGCCATCGCCGACGACACACGCGACGAGGAGGCCGGGGTCGTCGAGTACGGCGCCGAAGGCGGTCGCCAGCGCGTACCCCAGTTCGCCGCCTTCGTGGATCACGCCGGGAACGCCGGGGGAAAGGTGACTGGGAAAGCCACCCGGCCAGGAGAACCGCCGGACCAGTTCGGCGAGCCCGTTGCCGTCGCGGCTCAGTGCCGGGTCGTACTCCGCGTGGGTGCCTTCGAGCCACAGGTTCGCGTGGATGGCGGGTGCGCCGTGGCCGGGCCCGGTGACCAGCAGCGTGCGCTGCCCGGTCAGCCTGATCAGCGCGTTCAGTCCATTGTAGACGAGGTTGAGCCCCGGACAGGTGCCCCAGTGGCCGAGCGGGCGGGGTTTGACGTGCTCCGGCCGCAGCGGTTCGGTCAGCAGGGTGTTGTCGCGCAGGTGGATCATCGCCGCGCTCAGGTAGTCGCCCGCCCTGCGGTATCGGCACGAGGTCCGCACGGGGGCGGCGGTGGTCACGATGCGTCCGTCCGGCCGAACGGCGGAACCTCCGGATCGTCGTCGGCGGGCGGTTCCGGGTCGCGCCATTCCTCGGCGCGGCTCGGTCCGTTGCCGCGCAGCATCCCGGCCAGCTCGGCCTTGAGCCGGTCGTCATCCCGGGGCGAATGGCGGTCGCTTTCGCGGTGCATGCGGCCTCCTTCGGATCGGCGGCTGGCGTGCCCGAGCGGTCACGCCGTCCCGTCCGGGTAGCCCGCCGGGCGCCGCCCGAAACGCGTTTCCGCGGCCTCCGCGACGGGTAACCGGCGATCATGGTGACACCAGGAGAACCCGGAGACCCTGCCATCCCGATTCCGGACGAACAGGTGCGGCCGGTGTGGGCCTCGGTCGGCGACACCCTGCGCGTCGCGGCGGAGATCGCCGCGCCGACGGTCGCGATCGGGGTCGTCAAACGGCGCCCCGCGATGATGGCGCTCGCCCACCGGACCCACGTCGACCGGCCCGCGATCCGGCTCATGCGGAAGCTGCGGCACAAGTACGGCGCCGGCCCGCTCCGGCTGCGGGTGCCCGGCCGTTCGCTGAGTCTCGTGCTCGATCCGGCGCAGGTCGGCGGGCTGCTCGCCGACGCGCCGGTGCCGTTCAGCCCGGACACCACGGAGAAGAACGCCGCGCTGCGGCACTTCCAGCCGCACGGTGTGCTGATCTCCGAGGGCGGCCGCCGGGAGGAGCGCCGCGAACTGAACGAGGCCGTGCTCGAACCCGGCCTCCCACTGCACCACCTCGCGGGGCCGTGGGCGAAGATCATCCATGAGGAAGGCGGCCGGATCACCGAGGGCATGGCCGAACTCGGCGCCGACCGGTTCACCCGCCACTGGTGGACGATCGTCCGCCGGATCACGCTCGGCGGTGACACCGCCGTGGACCGCGAGATCACCGCGCTGCTGGACGACCTGCGGCTCGACGCGAACTGGGCCTACGCGCGGCGGCAACAGGAGAGCACTCGCGACCGGTTCCTCGCTTTGGTGCGGCATCAGGTCGCCCTCGACCGTCCGGGCAGCCTCGCGGGCGAGCTCGCGAAGTTCGCCGAGACCTCCGACGCCGAGACAGATCCTGCCGGCCAGCTGCCACACTGGATGTTCGCGTTCGACGCCGCCGGGATCGTGACGCTGCGGGCACTGGCCCTGCTCGCCACCCATCCCGCCCAGCGCGAGCGCGCGCTCGGCGAACTCGAGGGCCTCGACCTCACCGAACCCCACCAGCTGCCCTATCTGCGTTCCTGCGTGCTGGAATCGGTGCGGCTGTGGCCGACCACGCCCGCCTTGTTGCGGGAGAGCCGATCGGAGACGGCGTGGGGTCCCGGCGGCACGTCGTTCCTCGTCTACACGCCGTTCTTCCACCGTGACGACGAAACCCTGCCGTACGCGGACGACTTCGCGCCGGACATCTGGCTCGACGGCCGGGCGCAACGGAATCCCGCGCTGGTGCCCTTCAGCGGCGGTCCGGGGATCTGCCCCGGCCGGGACGTGGTGCTCTTCACCGCGTCGACGCTGCTGGCCGTGTTGCTCAAGGAGGCCGAGTACACCCCGGAAGGCACCGCCGCCGCGCTGGTGCCGGGCCGCCTTCCGTCCACTTTGGACCATTTCGGCATCCGGCTCGGCATCGGGAGCCGCTGAGGCACCCGGCGGACGGGACCGGCTCTCAGTCGGTCCCGCTCGCCGTGCCCGGTCCTTCCGGCCGCAGGAGCCGGCGGCAGGACGTGCACACCATCGTCCGGCCCACCACGGTGCCGTCGACGGAGACGAGTTCGGCGACCCGCAGGGTCGGGAAGCCACAGCGTTCACAGGCCACCGCGGTGCCGTCGTCGGGAATCTGCATGCGGGCGGGGATCCGGGTGGTCATCATTCCTCCCGTTCGGAGCCGGAGCGGGAGGGCAGGAACTCCTGCGCCTTCGTCTTGGCACCCTGGACGATCAGGTGCCACGCGTGCGGGTCGCCCTTGAGCACCGCTTCGGTCATGGACTTGAGCTGGTCGAAGGTCGCGTGCGGCGGGATCGGCGGGACCTCGGGATCGCAATGGACGTCGAGTACCGTCGGCACACCACCGGCGAGCGCCTGGTCCCAGGCGGCACCCAGGTCGTCGGGAGAGTCGACGGTGATGCCGCCGAGGCCGATGCCGCGAGCGAAGTCCGCATAGGACACTTCGGGCAGCGACTGCGATTCCTCGAACTTCGGCGCGCCACCCATCGCCCGCAGCTCCCAGGTGACCTGGTTGAGGTCCCCGTTGTGGAAGACGCAGATCACACAGCGCTGGTCGGGCCACCGCTCGCGGTAGCGGGCGATCGTGAGCAGTTCGGCGAGCCCGTTCATCTGCATCGCGCCGTCGCCGACGAGCGCGATGACCGGCCGGTCAGGGTAGGCGAACTTCGCGCCGATCGCGTAGGGCACGCCGGGCCCCATGGTGGCGAGCGTGCCGGACAGCGATCCGCGCATCCGGCCCCGTATCCGGAGGTTCCGGGCGTACCAGTTCGCGGCCGAGCCGGAGTCGGCGGTGACGATCGCGTCGTCCGGGATCCGCTCGGACAGCTCGTGCACGATCCGCATCGGGTTGACCGGCTTGGCTTCCAGCATCGCCTGCCGCGACATGGTTTCCCACCAGCCGGCGACGTCGCCCTCGATCTTCTCCCGCCACTCGCGATCGGTCTTGGGTTCGATCAACGGCAGCAACCGTTCCAGCGTCGCCTTCGCGTCGCCGAGCAACGGGACCTCGGTGGGATAACGCAGACCGAGGAACCGCGCGTCGAGGTCGATCTGCACCGAGCGTGCCTGCCCGAAGTCCGGCAGGAACTGGGAGTACGGGAAGCTCGACCCGACGATCAGCAGCGTGTCGCAGTCCCGCATCAGCTCGTAGCTCGGGCGCGTGCCGAGCAGGCCGACCGCCCCGGTGACGTACGGCAGGTCGTCGGGCAGCACATCCTTGCCCAGCAACGCCTTCGCGACTCCCGCGCCGGTCCGCTCGGCCAGTTCGCGCAGTTCGGTGACGGCGTTGCGGGCGCCCTGGCCTGCCAGGATCGCGACCTTGCTCCCGGCGTTGAGTACTTCGGCGGCACGGGTGAGGTCCTCGGTGGGCGGGACGACCTGGGCCCTCGGCCGCGACGGCGGGCTCGACGGCACGTGCTTGAACACGTGCTCCGGCGCGTGGTAGGGGGATTCCTGGACGTCGTTGGGGATGATGATCGCGGTCGGGGCGCGCTGGGCGAGCGCGGTCCGCATCGCCCGGTCGATCGCGTTCGGCAGCTGCTCGGGGACGTTCACCTCGACGAGGTACTCGCTCGCGACGTCCTTGTACAGCGCCTGCAGGTCGACCTCCTGCTGGTAGCTCCCGCCCATCGCGCTGCGCGCGGTCTGGCCGACGATCGCCACCACCGGAACGTGGTCCAGCTTGGCGTCGTAGAGCCCGTTGAGCAGATGGATGGCGCCGGGTCCGGAGGTGGCCGCGCAGACTCCGGCCCTGCCGCTGAACTTCGCGTAGCCGACCGCCTGGAAGGCCGCCATCTCCTCGTGCCTCGCCTGGATGAACCGCGGTTCGTCGTCCGCCGCGCCGAACGCCGTGACGAGACCGTTGATGCCGTCGCCGGGATAGCCGAAGACCTGTTCGACCTCCCATTCGCGAAGCCGGGACAGTACTAGATCCGCAACGGTGGTGGTCATGTCCGCCGGGTTGCCGGTCCGCGCGGGACGAAACATCGCCGATGCCGGGGGATCACCTGGCCGGGAGCACGCAGAACTCGTTGCCCTCGGGATCGGCGAGCACGATCCACGGGCCCGCGGTGTCCTCCTCGACCACCGTGGCCCCCAGCGCCTCCAGACGGGCGACCTCGCCTCGCTGGTCCAGCTCCGCCGGGGCGAGGTCGAGGTGGACCCGGTTCTTGACGGTCTTGTCCTCGGGCACGGGCTGGAAGAGCAGTGACGGCTGCCCGGCCTCCTTGACCTCGACGTAGCCCGTGCCGTCCTCGTCCGTCCAGCGTTCGACTGTGCCGTAGCCCAGCGCGGCCCGCCAGAACGCGGCGACGATCTCCGGGCGGTGGCAGTCGAACGCGACGGCGATCATCCGGGTGCGCATGGCTCCACGGTCGCACGGCGGGCACGGGTTTGCCGGGCGGATCACCGGGAACCCAGGGTGGGCAGAGCCGCGAACGCCGAGGAAGGGAGGCTGCGGTGACCACCGTACGTGAGCTGATGACCAGCCCCGTGAAGTGCGTCCGCGAATCGGATGCGGTGCTGGAGGCGGCCCGGCTGATGGCCGCCGAGGGGGTCGGCGCCGTGCCGGTCTGCGGGGAGGACGGCCGGATCAAGGGCATGCTCACCGACCGCGACATCGTCGTGCGGGTGCTGGCCGAGGGCAAGGATCCCCGGGCGCTGCACACGTCGGAGGTGGTCGAGGGCGGCGTGGTGACCATCGGCCCCGACGTCGAGGCCGAGGAGATCATCCGCACCATGTCCGAGCATGCCGTCCGCCGCCTGCCCGTGGTCGACGGCGGCACCCTGGTCGGCATCGTCGCGCAGGCCGATGTCGCCCGCGCGCTGACCAACCCGGCCAGCGGCGAACTCGTCGAAGCCGTTTCCCAGGAGGAATAACCCCGACAGGCTCGGCCGTGCTCCGTCCACTATGGCCGGGGTACGGCCGGTCCACGATGGATGTCCGAAGAGGACGTCCGAAAAGGACACAAGATGAGCGCGGCCGACTATCTGCCGGACACGGTGTCGCTGCCCCGGCTGCGTTCCGCGGCCGCGGCTTGTGAAGGCTGCGGGCTGTACCGGGATGCCAGTCAGACCGTGTTCGGCGCGGGAGAACGGGACGCGCGCGTCATGCTGGTGGGCGAGCAGCCCGGCGACCGGGAGGATGTGGAGGGTGAGCCGTTCGTCGGCCCCGCCGGGCAGCTCCTGGACCGCGCGCTGCACGACGTCGGCCTCGACCGCGCGGGCATCTACCTGACCAACGCCGTCAAGCACTTCAAGTTCACCCGCCCCGAGCGCGGCAAGCGACGGATCCACAAGAAGCCGTCGCGGACCGAGGTCGTCGCGTGCCGCCCGTGGCTGCTCGCCGAACTCACCGCGGTGGAGCCCGAACTCGTCGTCCTGCTCGGCGCGACGGCGGCGCAGGCGGTGCTGGGTACCGATTTCCGCATCACCCGGGAACGGGGCAAGCTCGTCCGCCTGCCGGAGGAGTTCGGCGGCCGGCGGGCCATCGCCACTGTGCATCCGTCTTCGGTGCTCCGCGCCGAAGACCGCGAGAGCGCCTATGAAGCATTCCGCGCGGACCTCGCGACAGCAGCGAAAGCGGTGTGAATCAACGACGTGAGGCCGCGTGGGCGCCCGTGCGCCGGGACACTCCGCGCCGGGACGCCGCGATGTCGTACAGCACGATCGCGAGACCCGCGAGCGCGGTCAGGCCGTGCAGCCAGTTGTCCGCCCAGTTCACGTTCACGGGATCGGCCGCGCTGCCGGTGGCCGCCACGAGGACGCCGTTCACGGTGAGCCCGGTGAACCCGAAGAACAGCACCCAGGCGAACGCGATGGTGCTCGCGCGGTGCAGAGCCGCCGGCAGCGCGAGCACACCGACGGCGGTGTGCACCACGTTCAGCACGGCGCTGGAGCCGAAGATCCACACCGTCCGGCTCGGGTCGTGGCCGACGGTGCCGGTCGCCGGGGTCCAGAAGCCGGCCAGGCCCAGTGCCAGGTAGGCGATTCCGATGAGCGCGACGATCAGCCGCGCGGGATAACGTCCGGTTCGCTCGGTCATCACGATCCTCCGCATACGCACGTTTCGTTCGGGTACCCGGCGGGTGATCCACAAAACCCCGCGAGGAGGTACCCATGCGCCTCGGCTACACGCTGATGACCGAACAAGCAGGCCCGAAGGAACTCGTCCGCTACGCCGAGGGCGCCGAACGCGCGGGCTTCGACTTCGAGGTGTCCAGCGACCACTACTCGCCGTGGCTGGAGGAGCAAGGCCACTCGCCGTACGCGTGGAGCGTGCTCGGCGCCGTCGCGCACTGCACGGAACGGATCGAGCTGATGACGTACGTGACCTGCCCGACGATGCGGTATCACCCGGCTGTGGTAGCGCAGAAGGCGGCGACCGTGCAGGAGCTGAGCGACGGCCGGTTCACCCTCGGGCTGGGCGCGGGGGAGAACCTCAACGAGCACGTCGTCGGCCGCGGCTGGCCGCCGGTGAACGTCCGGCACGACATGCTCGCGGAGGCCGTCCAGATCATCGGCGGGCTCTTCGACGGCGGCTACTTCGATTACGCGGGAACGTATTTCCGGGTGGACTCGGCGAAACTCTGGGATCTGCCCACGGCGCGGACGCCCGTCGCGGTCGCGGTTTCGGGCAGTCGGTCGGTGACCCGGTTCGCGCCGGTCGCGGACGCGATGATCGCGGTGGAGCCGAAGGAACAGCTGTGCCGGGAATGGGACGCGACCCGGCTGGGCAGGCCGACCCGCAAGATCGCGCAGCTGCCGGTCTCGTGGGACCCCGACCGGGCGGCCGCGGTCAAGCGCGCACACGAGCAGTTCCGCTGGTTCGGGAACGGCTGGAAGGTCAACGCCGAACTGCCCGGCCCGGCCGGGTTCGCCGGAGCCACCCGGTTCGTCACCGAGGACGACGTCGCGGCGGGAATCCCTTGTGGACCCGACATCGAGCCGATCGCCCGGGGCGTGCGCCAGTTCGCCGAGGCGGGCTTCACCGACGTCGCGCTGGTCGAGATCGGCGGTGACCGGCAGGAGGACTTCCTGGACTTCGCCGAGCGCGAGCTGCTTCCCGCCCTGCGCGAGATCTGACTCCACCGAAGGTCGCCCCCACCGAGGCCGGACCGGGCTGAAGGGGACTTTCCTCGCGTGACATGAGCTGAAGGGGACTTCCCTCGCATGTGCCGAGACGAAAGTCCCCTTCAGCCCACGTGGTCCAGGGCTGGGGCTCAGTCCCGGCCGGTGCGGGTCGCCGAGATGGCCTCGACCACGGTGTCGAGGTCGCGGTAGTGCTCGTCGGGCAGGGCGGCGAGCGGGCCGAGCAACTCGTCGCCCCCGCCCGCGGCCGCGCACCGGCGGAGCAGTTCCTCGCGCCCGCACGGGTATTCGACGTCGGCGAGGTGCCGGGCGAGGGACTCGCGGTCCGGGGCGCTCATCGTCATGGGGAACACCTTTCTGTCGTGCTTCGGGCCACATCGGGGAAACGTGCCGCTCACCCGGCGCGCTGGGCGGCGATCAGCGGGATCCGGCCGCCCGCGAGCACGGCGTCCCGCTGGCGGCGGGAGAGCCGGTGCGTGACGTGGTAGTTCTCGTCCCGCGTGCGGTTGTGCACGGTGAACGTGTCCGAATCGGACAGTCGATTCCTGGCTTCGCCGAGAACGAGGACGTCGTCGCGTTCGACGCGGTCGTAATCGGCCGGGTCGGCGAACTCCAGCGCGAGCACGCCGAAGTTCGCGAGGTTCTGCCAGTGGATGCGGGCGAAGGATTTCGCGAGCACGACCCGCAGGCCGAGGTGCCGGGTCACGATCGCGGCGTGTTCCCGCGACGATCCCTGGCCGTAGTTCTCCCCGGCCACCAGCCAATGCGCCGGCTCCTCGGCGGCCCGCGCGGGGTAGTCCGCGTCGATCCGGGTGAAGGTGAACTCCGCCAGCTTCGGGATGTTCGACCGCAGCGGCAGTGCGGCGGCGCCGGCAGGGGAGATCTCGTCGGTCGAGACGTCGTCACCGAGTTTGAGCAGCACCGGCGCTTCGACGCGGTCCGGAAGCGGGTCGAACTCGGGCAGCCCGGAGATGTTCGGGCCCTTCACCAGTTCCTCGTGCCGGGCCTCCGCCTCGGGCAGTGGCTCGGCGAAGACACGTGTGTCCACTGTGGACTTGCGGGGCGGGCGGATACTCTCGGGGTCGACGTCGGCGGTGAACTCCCTCGGGTCGGTGATGACCCCGGTGACGGCCGACGCGGCGGCGGTTTCCGGGGAACACAGCCACACCGCGTCGTCGGCCGTCCCGGAGCGGCCGGGGAAGTTGCGGGGGAAGGTGCGCAGCGAGTTCTGGCCCGGGGCGGGTGCCTGTCCCATGCCGATGCAGCCGAGGCAGCCCGCCTGGTGGATCCGCGCGCCCGCGGCGAGCAGCTCGGTGGTGTGCCCGGCACGCGTCAGGTCGACGAGGATCTGCCGCGACGTCGGGTTGACGTCGAAACTGACCGAGCCGGCTGCCTGCCTGCCGTGGACCATCGCGGCCACGACGGCGAAGTCCCGGAACCCAGGGTTCGCCGAGGAACCGACGACGACCTGGCCGATCGGCGTGCCCGCCGCCTCGCGGACCGGTACGACGTCACCGGGTGACGACGGCCTGGCGACCAGTGGTTCCACAGTGGACAGATCGATCTCGTCGTGCACGTCGTATTCGGCGCCTTCATCGGCGAGGATCTCGCGGAAGTCGTCCTCCCGGCCTTCGGCGCGCAGGAACTCGCGCACCGCCTCGTCGGCGGGAAAGACCGTGGTGGTGGCGCCCAGTTCGGCCCCCATGTTGGCGATCACGTGCCGGTCCATCGCGGTGAGCCCGGCGAGACCGGGGCCGTGGTATTCGATGATCCGCCCGCGCCCGCCGCCGACACCGTGCCTGCGCAACATCTCCAGCACGACGTCCTTGGCCGAGACACGGTCCGGCAGCGTGCCGGTGAGACGGACGCCCCAGATCTCCGGCATGCGCAGGTACAACGGTTCCCCGGCGATGGCGAGCGCGACCTCGATCCCGCCGACGCCGATCGCCAGCATCCCGAGCGAGCCCGCCGCGCAGGTGTGCGAGTCCGAACCGGCCAGCGTGCGTCCGGGCATCCCGAACCGCTGCATGTGCGTCGGATGGGAAACCCCGTTGCCCGCCTTGGAGAACCACAGCCCGTAGCGGCGGCAGGCCGAACGCAGGAACGCGTGGTCCTCGGCGTTCTTCTCGTCCGCCTGCAGGAGGTTGTGGTCGACGTACTGGACGCTCAGCTCGGTGGCGGCGCGCTCGATGCCGAGCGACTCCAGCTCCTGCATCACCAGCGTTCCGGTGGCGTCCTGGGTCAGCGTCTGGTCCACCCGGAGCCCGATCTCCGAGCCGGGTTCGGGACGGCCACTCACCAAGTGCTCGTCGAGCAGCCGGCCGGCGACCGTGCGAGCTGTTTCTCCGGCCATGTCACCCGGCTACCCGCTGTCCGGCGGGCTCAATCACGCGGTGCCTACAGGGCGGGCCTGCGCACGGCAGGCAGCCGATCGAAGGCGTCGACCAGCGCGGACACGACGTCCGGATGTCCTAACGGGAGCGGCGCGGGCACCCGGTCGCCGGCATCGCCCGTGCTGTGCGCGACGATTTCGACCTCCACTCCGGCGTCCCGGAGCCCGGCGACCCGGTTGCCGTGGTCGCGCAGCCAGTCCGCGTCGGCGGCCCGCGCCCGCTCCGCCTCGAGGAAACCTTCGGCGGCCGGGTCCACCAGCAGCACGGACCGGACGACGGACGGCCGGTGTTCGGCCAGCAGCAGCGCTTCCTCGCCGTACGGTCCACTCGCGACGATGTCGGTCACCGGGAGCGGCCCGCCGGCATGGGCGAGCACGTGTTCGCACGCGTGGAGCGCGCCGTCCACGGGCAGCCGCGCCCAGACGATCTCGCGGTCCTCGGTGAACGGACGCCAGGTGGCGGGCAGCTCGTCGTGCTTGCTCGCGCCCGCCGGATCGAGGACGAGCACCCGCCTGCCGCCGGGGACACCGTGGACGACCACCGGCGGACCTTCGGCGCGGACCGGGTCGGGTTCGGGGGTTCCGGGCATGGCAGGTTCTCCTTTCGGCGCCGGGGCTCAGCGACGGGTCACGGGCAGTTCGGGCGAGGCCGTGTCCAGCGGGACCGACCCGGACCTGACGAGTCCCAATTGGACGGTCTGGCGCGGAGTGACGGCGTCGAGTGCCCAGTCGGCCGCGACGCGGAGTTTGTTGGCGGGCATGGACATCAGGTGATAGCCGCGGGTGAGGAGTTTCGCCGGGAGCCCGGACAGCGGGATCCGCACCGGGTTGGCCGCGGCCTGCCCCTTGCCGAGGTCCACCGCGAAACCGAGGTCATGGTGCCTGTACTCGCCAAGTGGACGCTCCCGCAGCGAGGCATCGACGTTGTGCCCGGCGAGTTTTCCTTGCCGGACGGCGTGTTGCGCGGTCATCGGCGTGATCTCGCCCTTCCGCGACGCGTCGGGCACCGCCGCGGCGTCACCGCAGGCGAAGACCTCCGGATGTCCCGGCACCCGCAGTGTCGCGTCGACCCGCAACCGGCCCCGGTCGGTCGGCAGCCCGACCTCCGAAACGAGCGGGTCCGGCCGGACGCCGACGCACCACACCAGCGTGCGCGTCGGGACCTTGTCGCCGGTGGTGAGCGTGACGCCCTCGGCGGTCGCCTCGTCGATGGAGGTCTTCATCCGGACGTCGACGTCCCGCTCGCGCAGCACCTGGTCCGCGGTCGTGCCCAGCCGCTCGTCCAGCTCCGGCAGGACGCGGTCGGCGACGTCGAGCAGCATCCAGCGCATCGGCTGATCGGCGAGTTCGGGATGGCGGGCGGCCAGCGCGGCGGTGAGGATCGGTCCCTGCGCGGCCACCTCCGTCCCGGTGTAGCCCGCGCCGACCACGACGAACGTGCACCGGGCCTCGCGCTCGGCCGGATCGTCGGCCGCGGCGGCGAGTTCCACCTGGCGGGTCACGTGATCACGCAGGTACAGCGCCTCGGGCAGGCCGCGGAAGCCGTGCGCGTGGTCGGTCACCCCGGGGATCGGCAGCAGCTTGGTCACGCTGCCGGCGGCGAGCACCAGCCGGTCGTAGGACAGCGTGTGCTCGCGGTCCTCCGGGTCGAGGTAGCGCACCGAGCGCTCGTCGAGGTCGACACCGCACACCGTGCCCAGCGCGAGCCGGACGCCGGGCAGCGTGCCGGGAATCGACACCAGCACCCGCCGCGGATCGAGGATCCCGGCCGCGACCTCGGGCAGCAGGGGGACGTAAAGGAAGTAGTCCGTCGGGTTCACCACGACGATTTCGGTGCCTTCGGGAGCGGTTCGCGCCAGAGTCCTGGCTGCCTGGTACCCGGCGAAACCGGCGCCGGCGATCACCACGCGCATCAAGGGTCCCTTCCGTAGCCTGCGGATCCACCTCGGCGAGTACCCCGCACCTCGGAAAGAAAACGCACCCTGTCGCCCCCCCCACAGGACAGAAATGCCGTTAAGGCCACCTTACGGGCGTCAGACGCCCGTAAGGTGGG
>NZ_JBHYJW010000013.1:0-64392 GCF_042741125.1 Amycolatopsis sp. NPDC058986
TCCTTGAGGGACCCAGAGTCCCTCAAGGAGGCCCCCACGGACCGACCGGACAACGGAACCTCAGTCCGGCTGCTCCGGTTTGACGAAGCCCTCCACCAGCGGGGTCTGCACCAGCCGGACCGCGCGGCGGCGGTTGACGAACTGGGCGCGGCCCGGCGGCAGGGTGCGGGGTTTGAGGTTGCCGAGGAACGAACCCTCGGACCGGGGGCAGGACAACATCAGCGCGGGCGTGCCCAGTTCCCACATCCGCCGGATCGCCTGGCTCATCATCGACCGGCTCCCGCCCGAGGTGCTGCGGGCGACGATGATGTGCACGCCGATGTCCGCGGCCTGCGTCAGCAACGGCACCAGCGGGTCGAGCGGGCTGGCGCCCTCGGCCAGCTCGAAGTCGTCGATGATGATGTAGAGCCGCCCGCCGGTCCACCAGTCCCGCAGCGGCAGCCTGCTCGGCGGGATGTCCGGGCCCGGCAGCCGGTCCTTGATCACCGAGGCCGCGCCCGCGATGGACTTCGCCAGCGCGTCCGCGCCGACGGCGTATTCGAGCTGGTATTCGGCGGGGATCGAGTCGTGCAGTTCGCGGCGGAAGTCGCCGAACATGATCCTGGCCTCTTCGTTGCTGTGGTGCGCGACGACGGCGCGGGCGATGTGCCGCAACAGGTTCGTCTTCCCGCTCTCGGCGTCGCCGTAGATCAGCAGGTGCGGGCTGGTGTCGAAGTCGTGCCACAGCGGGGCCAGTTCGACGTCGTCGATCCCGAGCGGGACCCGCATCTCCGCCGCCGGGCCTGGCGACTTCGGGCCGGGCAGCTCCTGCACGGTGATCTGGTGCGGCAGCAGCCGGACCTGCGGTGCCACCGGCGCGCCGGGCAGGGCCAGCGCCTCGGCGAGTTCGACGGTCGCGTCGGCCAGGTCGTCGGTGGTCGGCGAACCGTCGATGCGCGGAAGCGCGGCCAGAAAGTGCAGCCGGTCCGGGGTGATGCCCCGGCCGGGGATCGACGGCACGGTCGCGGCGAACCGGCTGTTGATCTCCGAGTCGACCGGGTCGCCGAGCTTGAGCTCGAACCGGGAGCCGACCACGTCCCGCAGCCACGGCCGCATCTCCGACCACCGGTTGGTCGCGACCACCAGGTGGATGCCGAAACTCAGGCCCCTGGCGGCGATTTCGGTGAAGTTGTCCTCGATGTCGTCGAAGTCCTGGCGGATCGTGTACCAGCCGTCGACCACCAGGAACACGTCACCGTAGGGATCCAGGTCGGTGTACTTGCCGGCGCGCCGCGCCCGCCGGTAGGTGGCCATCGAGTCGATGTTGTGCTCGGCGAACAACGCCTCGCGACGCGCCATCAGGTTCGTCACCTCGAGCACCGTCCGCGTGACGCGGTCCCGGTCCAGCCGGTTGGCGACGCTGCCGACGTGCGGGAGCCTCGCCAGTGAGGTGAGCGTGCCGCCGAAGTCGAGGCAGTAGAACTGGACCTCGGCCGCGGTGTGGGTCAGCGCGAGGCCCGCGATCAGCGTGCGCAGCAGGGTGCTCTTCCCGCTCTGCGGACCACCGACGACCGCCACGTTTCCCTTGCTGCCGGACAGATCGGCGACCAGCAGCTCGCGTTTCTGCTGCGCGGGCAGGTCGATCAGGCCGACAGGGACGGTCAGCGCCGCGGTCTGCAGGTCGCCGACCGGGCGCGGGCCGAGCTCCGGGTGATCCACCAGCGGCGGTAGCAACTGGTCCAAAGTGGCCGATCGCTTGAGCGGTGGCAGCCACACCTGGTGGGCGCGCGGGCCGACGTCGCGCAGCCGGGTGAGGAGCACGTCGAGCACCGTCTCCGTGCCCTCCTGCTCGTCGGCGGGTTCCGGCTCGGGCTCCGGTTCCGGTGCCGTGGTCGGCTCGATGTAGCCCATCCCGAACGGGACGACGTGCTGTTCGACCGAATTGGTCGCGGTGGTCCGGCTCTTCGCCCGATACGGCGAGGACGAGTAGGCGCCCTTGAACCGGATGAGCGTCTGCGTGTCCGGGCGGAGATACCCGTTGCCAGGGCTGTTCGGCAGTTCGTAGGCGTCCGGGACGCCGATCACGCTGCGGCTTTCCATCGCGGAGAACGTGCGCAGGCCGATCCGGTACGACAGGTGCGTCTCGACCTTGTGGATGCGGCCCTCGTCGAGCCGCTGCGAGGCCAGCAGCAGGTGCACGCCGAGACTGCGGCCGAGGCGGCCGATCATGGCGAACGTGTCGATGAATTCCGGCTTGCTGGAAAGCATTTCGGAGAATTCGTCGACCACGATGAACAGCGCGGGCATCGGTTCCAGCGGGACGCCCTGGGCACGGGCCGCCTCGTAGTCCCGGCGGGACGCGTAGTTGCCCGCGGCGCGCAGGTACTCCTGGCGCCGGTTCAGTTCACCCTCCAGCGCGTCCTGCATGCGGTCGACCAGTTCGAGTTCCTCGGCGAGGTTGGTGATGACCGCCGAGGTGTGCGGCAGCTGGTCGAAACCGAGGAACGCCGCACCACCCTTGAAGTCGACGAGGACGAAGTTGAGATCTTCCGAGGAGTGGGTCGTGGCCAGTGCGAGGACCAGGGTGCGGAGCAGCTCGCTCTTCCCGGACCCGGTGGCGCCGATGCACAGCCCGTGCGGGCCCATCCCGTCCTCGGCGGCCTCCTTGATGTCCAGTTCCAGCGGCGTCCCGTTGGCGGCGATGCCGATCGGCACCCGCAGCCGCCGCTTGGCGGTCATCCGTTCCCTGCGATAGCGCGTCGGCTCGAAGTGCGCGACGTCGCCGACGCCGAGCAGTCCGGCGAGTTCGTAGTCGCCTGCCATCGGCTCCTCGTCCTCGGAAACCTCGCCGACGCGGTACTTCGCCATCGTGCGCGCCAATGCGGCGGCCCCCAGCTCGCTCAGCGAGTCCGGGGTGCAGAGCCGCTTGGTGTGCTGCCTGCCGAGCCGGTCGAAGGAAACCGTGCTCACCTGGTCGGGCTCGACGTCGAGGAACAGCACGCCCGGCCGCTGGTGCCACGGCAGGCAGCCGGAGACGTCGAGCACCACCGCGTTGCGGTAACCCTCTTCCGCGACACGGTGATCGGCGGGGACGGACACCCCGTCGAGGAGGAGCACGACGAACGGCTCCGACGCGGTGACCGGGGTGTCCGCCTCGAACCGGGGCCGCCCGGTGAAGGCCGGGCCGCCGAGCAGGAGTTCGGCTTCGGTGACGGTCTCGGCGACCAGCCGCCGCGCGCCCGCGGCGTCCCTGCTCTCCGGATCCTGGTTGTGGGGCAGCCATTTCAGCCAGTTCCAGCGCTCGACCCGGTCGGCGTCGGCGCACAGCGCGATGCGGACTTCGCCGGGGGCGTGCGCGGTGGCGAGCTGGCCGAGCATCGCGCGGACGAGACCCAGCACGGCGCTGTCGTCCCCGCTGAACTGGATCTGCCCGAACCCGCGCAGGTACACCGCGATCGGCGCGTTCGGCAGGCTGGAGTAGGCACGCAGGAAGCGGCGCAGCGCGTGCGCGGCCAGCGGTTCGAGGTCCTCGATCGGCTTGGTGTCCGGGGGGAGCAGCTTGAGCGCCGAACGCTGCGTGCCGACGCCGATCCGGATCTCGCCGAAGTCGTCCTGCGCGGCGCGGCGTTCCCACAGCCGGTAGCCCAGCGCCAGCGACCACAGCGCGCGCGGGTCGGGGTGGATCCAGCGCGCCGCGCGCTGCTGCGCGGTCAGCGCGTTGCGGACGCGCTCGCGCAGCTGGGTCAGGTAGCGGATGTAGTCGCGGCGGTGCCCGTGCAGCTTCTGCTTGTGCGTCACCGAGGAGCGGAGGAGCTGCACGATGAGCATCCCCACGACCGAGAGCAGCATCATGCCGCCGCCGATGTAGGACATCAGGCCCGAACCGGGCCGGACGAACATCATCACCATGGCCAGTGAACCCAGCCCCATCGGCGCGTACATCAGCACCGAGCTGATGCCGCCGCCGGTGTCCTCCGGTACCGCGGGTGGCGGCTGGATCTCGATCTCGTCGCTGGACACGGCCGGTTTCGGCCGCCGTGCCCGGCGTGCGAACAGCACCGTGCTCAAAGGACGCTCTCCCTCGTGAGTGGACTTCCCCTTTTCCGCGCCGACCGGGCTTCGAGCGCCGAGACGACGGCCGCGCGGCGGTAGGTTCCGGGCTGGTTCACGGTCTGAGATCCCTGGCAGGAAGGACCTGACACCAGATGGAAGAGCAGACACAGCATCGCACAACAACGTCGGCGAGGCTACGGTTCGTTCTCGGGAAGCAAGTCACCGAGGTGGCCCTGCCCACCGAGGCGACGCTGACCGATCTGCTGCCCGCGGTGCTGCCGCAGTTCGGCGGCGAATGGATCGAGCAGGGCGCCGACCACGAGGGCTGGGTGGTGCAGCGGGTCGGCGAGGAACCGCTGGACGAGGACCGCACGCTCGCCGAGCTCAACCTGCTCGACGGCGAAACGATCTACCTGCGGCCGCGTGCCGACCAGCTGGCGCCGATCGACTTCGACGACCTCGTCGCCGGTGTCGGCGAGCAGGTGCGGGACCACAGCGGCACGTGGGACCCGCGGCACACCCGCTGGATGTTCCGGATCGGCGCCGTGTGCGCGTTCCTGCTCGGGCTGGTGGTGCTGCCCGGTGTGGGCTCGCCGGGCGCACAGGCCGCGGTCGCGCTGACGCTCGCGGTGTTGCTGCTCCCCGCGAGCGCGCTGATCGCGCGCGGGGTCGCGGACACGTACGCGGCCACGATCGTCGCGGGCGCCGCGGCCTGCTACGGCGCGCTCGGCGGGGTGCTGCTCGTCCAGGTACTCGCCCCGCTTGCCCCGGTGTCGGTCGAGGCGACCGTCGCCCTTGCCGTGGCGTTGCTGTTGCTGAGCATCGGGGCGTTCCTCGTCGCCGACTCGGCGTTGTTGTTCGCCGGCGCCATCATGTTCGTCCTGGTGCTGGCGCTGACCGGGCTCATCGCCTCGCTGGCGGACGTGAGCCTCCCGCAGGTGGCGGGACTCGGTCTCACGGCGGGCCTGATCATCGGCGTGTTCCTGCCCGCCACGGCCTTCCGGCTGTCCGGGCTGACCCTGCCGATGCTGCCGTCGGACAAGGACGAGCTGAGCGAGGACATCGATCCGGTGCCCGCCAAGATGATCGTGGAGCGCGGCGCGGTGACCGTGGGCTATTCGACCGCCCTGCACGCCGGGCTCGGTGCCGCGTTCACCGTGCTGCTGCCCGTTCTCATCTGGGGTGCCAGCGGCTGGGAAATGGTGCTGTCACTGGTGATCGCGCTCCTGCTGTTCCTGCGGAGCCGGCATCCGGCCGGCGTGGTGCAGCGGTGGGCGATCATCGTGCCCGCCGCGGTCGCCGTGGTGGTGAACATCTGGCACTTCGCCGGTGAGCGGACCGACCTGGCGAGACTGCTCGCGGTCTGTGTGCCGGTGTTCGCGATCGGCGTGCTCATGCTGCTGGCCAGCAGGATGCTGCCGGGCAAGCGATTGCGGCCGTACTGGGGCCGCGCGGTGGAGATCTTCGAGTCGATCACCGCCGTCGCCGTCGTCCCGATTCTGTTGCAGGTACTGGGCGTCTACGCCTGGATGCGCGGATTGGCGGGCTGATGCAGTCCCGGCGAGATCAGGTACAGGCCTACTTCTACGTGGTGGGCAGGCTCGTGGCCGCCGTCGTGCACGGCAAGCCCGACGTGCTGCAGCCGCCGAACAAGCGGCTCAACACCGGTGTCTTCCTCGGGATCGTCGTCGGCGCGATCGTGATGGGGATTTTCGGCATTTACGGGGTTTTCGTGCCCGGCGGCAACACGTCGTGGCGCCAGCCGGGCGCGATCGTGATGAACGAGACGACCGGCGCGCGCTACATCTACCTCGAAGACCAGCTGCGTCCGGTGCTGAACTACTCCTCGGCACGGCTGGCGGCCGGGAAGTCCGGCAGCGGCCAGGTCGTCTCGGTTGCCCAGAAGTCCTTGTCCGGTACGCCGGTCGGGCAGCCGATCGGCATCGTCGGCGCGCCGGACGCGCTGCCCACGGCGCTCGATGACGGCCCGTGGACGGTGTGCGCGCAGCCGCCCGCCCCCGGTCCGCAGGGGCAGGGCCCCACGATCAGCCTCGTGCTCGGCCACCCGCTCCAACAGACGCTGAACGACAAGCAGGCGCTGCTGGCGCGTACCCCGGACGGCACGAACTTCCTGATCTGGCGCGGAAAACGGCATCGGATTCCGAGCCGGACCGAGGCCGAGGCGCTGGGGTACAACGAAATCGCGCCGGTGCAGGCCACCGCGGCGTGGGTGAACGCCGTGCCCGCGGGGCAGGACGTCTCGGCGGCCGTGCCCGCGGATGTCGGTTCGCCGGGCCCGTCGATCGACGGGCACGCCAGCGTGGTCGGGCAGATCTACCAGGTGCGGAACCCGGCGATCGGCACCACGCAGCTCTACCTCATCCGTTCGGACGGGGTAGCGGCGTTGAGCCGCACCAACGCGGCCCTGCTGATGGCCTCGCCGTCGATCAGGGCCGCGTACCAGGGCTCGGCCGTGGAACCGATTCCGGCCGGGCCGGGAGCGTTGTCCGGCGCGCCCGCTTCGACCAGCGGGCCCGACCTCGTCGGCGCCCTGCCGCCCGAACCCCCGCAGATCGTGTCCCCGCCACCGGATGCCATGGCCTGCGCGAACTTCTCGCCGCTCGGCACCGGCGAGCGGCAGGTCACCGCCGGCCTGCTGTCCACTTCGGTCAGTGCCACGAAGGGCATGCCGGTGGGTGCGCACGCGGCGGGGATGACGGCGGACCGCGTGGTGATTCCCGCGGGCAGTGGTGTGCTGGCCGCCGAGCAACCGGCGCCGGGAGCGCCGCCGGGCGCTGTCTATCTCATCACCGAAACGGGCACGAAGTATCCGCTGGCGAACGGTGACGTGGCGGGCGCGCTCGGCTACTCGGCGCAGTCCGCGGTGCGGATTCCCGCGGAGTTGTTGTCTCTGTTGCCGTCCGGACCGCTGCTCAGCATGGAGGGAGCGCTCCGTGTCCAGTCCTGACCGGCGGTTCATGGGGGGAGTTACGCCCCTTCGCCGCTCTCGGCCCATAAGCGCCTCGCTTCGCCCCGGCGAAATCTAACTTGAGACCTGTAGGCGTGTAGCCCGTACGGAACAGCAAGGAGACCTGATGTCGCACACGACAACAGTTGACAAGGGCAAGATCTTCGAGCAGGCAACCAAGCACGAGGAGTTCGCCCAGCAAATGGCGACGGAACTCGACAAGCTTCTGGCCCACATCCAGCAGACGACGTCGTCCAGCCCGAGCGAGGCGACGAAGGCCCTCCACTATACGGCCGAGAACTGGATCGGGAACGTCAAGAAGACCGTTCTCGAACACGTGAACACCATGGCGACGAACATCCGCAACGAGGCGAACAACCAGACCGGTACGGACGAGGCCCTGGTCAAGCAGATCAACAGCGTCCAGATCGAGACCAACACCTTCCTCGGCGGGAAGTAACCCGGTCCCTTCGGGATCACCTGATCTTTCAGTACAAGGAGATAGTTCATGATCAAGTACGACTACGCGGTGCTCGACGCCATGATCGACGCGATGAAGGCCCAGGCTCAGCGCATCATCGAAGAGACAGAGCAGCAGCGGAAACACGTCAACGAAATCATGGGGGATTGGCAGGGGAGCACCGCGGAGGCCTACAACAGCCTGTGCAACGACCTGGAGAGCGACCTCCGGGCGAACGCCGACATCCTGGAGCAGATGCGGGCCAAGATGCACAGCGGTGTGGACGAGATGCAGGTCGCGGACAAGAACGGCGCGAAGCACGTCTACCACTGACGCCGCCCTGCCGATGACGTTGTCCCGGAAGGGCACGGGCACCGGACGCTCTCCGTCCGGTGCCCTGTCCTCCTGTTCCGTCCCGCCAACCATTGTGGAGTGATGACATGAGCAGCACGAAACTCGAAACCGACACCGTCAAGGCGTCGGCCGCCGCCCTCGGGCGGATCATGGACGACATGTCCGCCTTCACCGCGTTGCGGGCGGACTGGCCCAAGCTGGGGAACTTCGACCTCGCCACGCAGCTCGAGACGATCGTCGACGACCGTCGACGCGGCGTTCTCGCGCACGCGGACCAGTTGAAGACCGCGCTCGACGACATGGACAAGGCGCTGACGAAGATCGCGACCGAGATCCAGTCCATCGACGACGGGGCCGCGGCGAAGATCAAGGCCGTCGTCGCCGACCTGCGCACCAGGGTGCACGACGACCTCGGCGCGCTGAAGCAGGTGTGAGGGGGTCATCGTGGCTCAGCAGACGAAGTTCGACAAAGACGCGCTGGACAAAATCGCCAACGAGATTCGGGACATCCTTACCGGCAATGGCTTGACCGTCTTCGAGGATCTCAAACCGCATTGGCCGAACGCGGGGAAGTTCGCCGTCGCGGTGTGGCTCGAGCAGATCATGGATGATCGGCGCAACGCCATCGTCGCGCACGCCAATCATATGAACAAGGCGTTCGAGCAAATGGCGAAGCATCTCCACACTGTCGCGAAGGATTTCGACAACGTGGATGGCGAGAACGCCAAGAAGATCAAGGCGATTCTCGACGAGGCCGAGAACTTCGCCAAGAAGGAGATGAAGGACTTCAACACCCAGGCCGAACGGGACCAGGGGAACCGTGTCGGCGACGGCGGCAAGGTCGGCGACGGCTACAGCGGCAACGTCAACAACCCGATCAAGGCAGGTGGTGACGGAAAAAAAGCGTGACGGATAACGGTGGAGACCACGGAAGCGGAGACCACAAGGACGACAAGCCGCCTGGTGACAAGCCTACTGGCGACAACAACGGCAACAGCGGAGACAAGAAGGGCAAGAACGGAGAGCCTGACTACAGCAAGGGAGGTGGGCACCAGAATCTGATCTAGGTGGTCGCCCGATCGACCACGCCGCTACCGACTCTTTCTGCTCAGTGTGTAATCCGTGAAGCTGCCGAAAACCGGTTTCGGGTCAAGTTATCGACAAGGATGGGGAAATGGCCGACAGCAACGGGCCGGATATCGGCCGGTACGCTCCGGATGCACCGGCGTTCAACGTGTCGCAGTACGACACGCTTCCGAAGCTCCTCAACTACACCGGCGGTCTGCTCGACCGGATCGACCACGACCGTGAGTGGTACATCATGGACGGTCTGGTCCAGGCGGCAACGAAGAAGCTGGGTGAGGTGAACGACGCGTTCGCGACGCAGCTCAACAAGGCGAACGAGATGCTCAAGGGGGAGGCGGGGGACGCCTTCTACAAATGGGGCCACGACCTGTGGACCAAGAGCGACGCACTCTACAACCAGCTGAACAACCAGCGGTACCACGATTCCATCGGGAACACCGGCCATGCCATCCGGGCGTTCTACGACAACTGGTGGCACGCGGTCGAAGCCCGGGACGACAAGATCAAGCAGGGTAGCCGGGATATTCGCAACGCCGCTTATGCGGCCGCTGAGCAGGCGGACACGGTAGACGATGTCGACGCGATCACCAAGACCGCGCAGAACGCGTTGGATCTTCTCAAGAAGAACAGCGACGACTCCCTCGTCAAGGAACTTCAAGGCTATCTCACGAGTCTGATCTCGCAGTATGTGAGCCGTGGCAAGGACATGGCGCCGCTGGACATCGCTGGAGGGTACGAGTTCGACGCGGCGGCCGCCCTCGCGAACAGGAAAGACAAGGACAACAGCGGGAACGACAAGGATAAGGATAAAGACAAGGATAAAGACAAGGATAAAGACAAGGATAAAGACAAGGATAAAGACAAAGATAAAGACAAGGACAAGGACGAAGACAAGGACAAAGACAAAGACACCGGCGGCTCGGGCGGCGGCTCAGGCGATGGCAAGGACAACAAGGACAAGAAGAATCTTTCTCCCGGGGAGACCTTCAAGGGCGCGAAGTCGGATATCCCCAACATCGGCGGGGAGACCTCTCCCGTCGGCGGAGGCGGCGGGGACACCGGCGGCTCGGGCAAGGACGGCGGCAAGGGCGGTGGTACTGCCCAGGGCATGCTGGACAAGGCGAAGGACGCCGCGGGCAAGGCGATCGACGGCGTGAAGAGCCCGAACGACAGCCCGGAGACGAAGGCCGCGCTGGACAAGGCGAAGAAGGCCGCGCAAGACGCGATCGGCGGTCTCGGCGGCGGCACCGGTGGGGACACCGGCGGCGGCTCTGGCAAGGGCGCTGGTGGCGGTGACGATCAGGCGCTGAAGGACAAGGCGAAGGACGCCGCGGGCAAGGCGATCGACGGCGTCAAGAACCCGAACGACAGCCAGGCCACCAAGGACGCGTTGGACAAGGCGAAGAAGGCCGCGCAGGACGCCATCGGCGGTATTGGCGGCGAAGGCGACAAGAGCGGCAAGGGCAACATCCCGACCTCGGGCGGTCCGGGCAGCAACACCGGCGGTCCGGGCGAGAACGGGAAGAACAAGGCGCTCGAAGACGCCAAGAAGGCCGCGAAGGACGCGATCGACGGGGTCAAGGACAAGTACAAGGACGACCCCAAGGCGCAGGAAGCCCTCGACAAGGCCGAGAAGGCCGTCGACAAGGCCATCGGCGACCTCGATCCCAAGAACGGCAAGGAACTCGGCGACGCCAAGGACAAGGCGCTCAAGTCGATCGACGACGTCAAGGATCACCAGAAGGATCCCGCCGTCAAGGACGCGCTGGACAAGGCCAAGAAGGCCGTCGGGGACGCCATCAACGACGTCAAGCCGGGCGAGGACGGCCTGAAGCACGCGCGCGAAGCGGCCGACAAGGCACTCGACGACGCGATGAAGGACGCCGACCCGAAGGCCAAGGCGGCGCTGGAAGACGCGAAGAAGGCTGTCGACAAGTCGTTCGACGACGCCCAGGCCAAACACGACGGACCGTTCGGCGATCTCAAGCACAAGTCGATGGACGCGATCGACAAGATCGAAGACCAGCACAAGGACAAGCCCGCGGTCCACGACGCGCTGGAGAAGGCGAAGGAGGCCGTCGGCAAGGCGGTCGACCCGGGGAACG
Source organism: Amycolatopsis sp. NPDC058986 (assembly GCF_042741125.1). Taxonomy (NCBI): domain Bacteria; kingdom Bacillati; phylum Actinomycetota; class Actinomycetes; order Pseudonocardiales; family Pseudonocardiaceae; genus Amycolatopsis; species Amycolatopsis sp. NPDC058986. The sequence goes on from NZ_JBHYJW010000013.1 coordinate 11,006, forward strand.
TCAAGGGCTGGTCCACGAACGACGCGCAGCCGGCGGCGGACAAGGCCCTCGACGATCTGATCAAGAACACCACGGACCCGGATGCCAAGCGCGCGCTGGAAGACGCGAAGAAGGCGATCGACGACGTCCTGCCCGACCCGCTGAAGGCCGGCGAGCATGTCAACGACCTGAGGACGCCCGGCGATTCGCACGACAAGCAGCTGCTCGACGATTCGAAGAGCGCGGCGAACAAGGCGTTCGACGACGCGATGAAGGACGCGGACCCGGCGACCAGGAAGGCGCTGGAGGAAGCGAGGAACGCGGTCGGCAGGTCGATCGACGGCGTCCACACTTCCCCGCTCGACGGTGCCACTCACAACGTGCCGAAGCTCGACGCTCCGTCGAAGGATTTCCTGTCCGGCGGCGGCAGCGGCGGCACGGGCGGCGGTGGCGGTGGCAGCCACGGCCTCGGTGGTGGCGGCGGGAACTTCTCGACCAGTTCGGAAGGACCGGGCGGCGGCGGGCAGCGCGCCCAGTTCGACACCGATGTCGCCGGGCAGCGCGGCTACACCCAGCCGGGCAACACCGCGGCCAAGATGCCGAACACCATGAGCGCGGTCTCTGGCGGCTCGGGTGGTCAGGTCGTCAACCCGCAGCAACAGCAGGGGATGCCGATGGGCGGCATGCCCATGGGCGGCGGCATGGGCGGCATGGGCGGCGGTGGTCAGAACAACCAGCGCGAACCGCAGATCTGGCTGCAGGCCGACAAGAACGCCTGGACCGACGACCCGGAAGCCCAGGACGAGACCGTCCTGGGCAGGAAGAAGTAGGTCATGCCCGACGGCGCTCCCGGCAACCCGCCACCGAACCCGGACGACCCGGTACTGAAGCAGCTGAACTTCGACCAGATCGCGCAGCTGGTGAACGAGGTCAGTCCCGACGTCTTCTACCAGCGTGCCGAGGCCTTCGACCGGGCCGCGGCTCGGCTGCAGGACGCCGTCGAGCAGATCCGGCGTCAGCTGAACATCGTGCGGGAGGCGTGGACCGGTGGCGGCGCGGACGACTTCGACGCGCTCGCCAAGGAGGTGACCGGCCGGGTCAGCGGCGTCGTGCAGGTCATGCGCAGCCCCGGGTACGGCGTGGTGCTCCGCGCCGCGGGTGACACGCTCGCCGCCCACCAGCGGCGGATGCGGGACCTGCAGGGGCAGAAGACCGAGCAGGAGAGCAAGCCGCCTGCCCCTGGCGCTCCGCCGCCCGAGGAGACCGCGCGCGTGCACAACGACTCCGCCAGGCAGGTCCTGCTCGACCTGCGGACCGCCTACTGGGACGTCGGCAACCAGCTGCCCGTACTGTCCTATAAGGACACCCGGATCGGCACTGACGCGAACGGCAACGGGCGCGGCAACGGGAACGGGAATGGCAATGGGCAGGGAAACCACGACCGGCCGCTGGTCACCGACATCGGCCTGATCACGCCCGGCGGCGTCGGCGGCGGTCACCCCCACGACGGCCGCGGCAATCCGGTGCATGTGAAGTCGTCCCGGCCGGAGCGGCACGACAACGATTCCGTGGTGCGGCCCGACACGCCGTGGCGGACGGCGGGGCCGGAGCAGCAGCCGGTGGACACGAGGCCGTTGCGGGGGACGAATCCGGTCATCACCCAGCCCGTCCCGGGCCCGTGGCACACGTTCCCCGTCGGCGGCCCGGTAACAGGCAGGCCCGCCCCCCAAGGGCCGGACCGTGAGCGGGACGACGAGGGGCGCGAGTTCCTGCCCCCGGTACTGGGCAAACCGGAGCGGGGGCAGAAGCACTGCCCACCGGACAAGGAACACCGTCCGGACAAGAAGAAGCGCACGGACAGGTCCAAAGTGGAGACCACCGAGCACGTCACCCACCCGGTGGTCTCGAAGCCCGACTTCGTTTCGCCCGAGAGCGAGCCGGTCGGCACCGGCCCGGAGACCGACAAGCCGGGCAAGGTCGTGCCGACGTCGATCGATTCGCCGAAGGGCGCGCCGATCCCCGTCAAGACCGTGCCGGTCGAGGTGCCCAAGGTCGTCACCTCGACCGGGGATCCCGTGTCCGTCACCAATCCGCCCGCGCCGGTCGCCAGCCAGCCCGCGCCGGTCACCACTCAGCCCGCACCGGTCACCGCACAGCAGGCGCCGGTCGGCGTCCCGCTCGCGCCGGTCACCGGCCAGACGCCGCCGGTGCACACCAAGGCGGTCCAGGTGACCGGAATGGACGGTCAGGTCCCGCCGCCCACCACCCAGCACGCCTCCTTCGGGGTGGGCGGTGGTGGCGCCGCCGCCGGTTCCGCGTCCGGGACGTTCAAGCCGGAGGACCGCGGGATGTTCACCCCGGGCAGCGGGGAGACGGGTTCGTTCCAGGGGCTGGACCCGTCCGCCGTTCCGCCGCCGCACGCCCCGGCGCCGAAACCTGGCCATGGTCCTGCCGACCCGATGACGTCGCAGTCCGGCGGCATGCCGATGTCGCCGATGATGATGGGCGGTATGGCCGGGATGGGTGGCCAGGGTGGGCAGCAGAACAGCCGCATGGCGGCGATGCCCGCCGAACCGAGGCCCGACGCCTGGCCGTTGGGGGGCGGTTCGTCCGGCACGCTGGGCCGCCGCGAGCCGGAGCAGAACGAGCCGCGCGAGCTGGCCGACGGTGAGGCACAGGCCAAGCTCACTGAGAAGTTCGCCGAACTGGACCGGCTACTGGAACGAGGGAAATGAACATGATCGACTGGAACTCCACGGATCCCACCCAGGCCGTCGACGAAGCGTGGGCGAAGCTGGAAGAGGAGAAGCAGAAGCTCGCCGAACTCGGCAAGCATTGGGACGAGGAGACCACGACCGTACGCGCCAAGGACCAATCGCTCGAAATGAAGTTCGACGGGCGCGGTGAGTTGACCGACCTGACCTTCAACACCTCGAAGTACCGGTCGATGGCGCCTGCCGAACTGGCCAGTGTCATTGTCGAAACGCTGCGGAAGGGCCGTGCGGAGTCCCAGCAGAAGATTTCGGAGCTGATGGGGGGACCGGGCATTCCCGGGCTGGACCTGGACGGGCTGGTCAGTGGGAAGGTCCGGCCGGACGAGATGATCAACTCGCTGATGGGCCCGATGCTCGAAACCCTGAACGGGTTCGGTATCGACATCGAACCGCCGAAGCCGGAGAACCAGCGGCGGGAGGCTCGCGAGAATGGCTGACGAGTTCTACCTCGACGAGGCGGCCTACGACGGGATCATGACCGACCTCCAGAACATCGGGCACAGAATCGGTACCAGCTACAAGGGCCTTGCCGATGTGCTCCTGGAATTCGACGGGGCGTGGGGCAGCGACGACATCGGGAAGGCGTTCGAGAAGAAGTATCTCGGGGAGGGGCCGAACGACGGCGCGCGTGCGGACGTCGTGGCGCTCGGAGGTGTCGAGGACAACCTGGACAAGTCTGGTGACGTCGGGAAGAAGAACGCGAGGAACTTCGCCTCGGTCGACCGGGATACCGCCAAGAAGATGGATCTTCAGTGATGTCCGAACAGTGATGTGATCAAGCCGATCCGGCCGCCTGGTGTCGGGCGGTCGGCAGTGTTCAGTTGAGTAGGCGCACCGGGAATCGCTGCGTAGCCATGGAAAGGAGGTAAAAGATAGTGGTTGTTTCCGGTGCTGGTGGGCGTTTGGGTGGCTATGGTAGTGGCCAGAACTCCGGTGGTGGTGGGTCCACCCAGTTGCCGCCGGAGTTGCAGAAGTTCTTCAAGGTCACCTGCGGCTTGACCTGGCCAGAGGGTAACGATCAGGGCTTGTGGGCGATGGCGGCCGCCTGGAAGAAGTTCGCCGACGACCTGGCGGAGCGAATCGCCGAGCTCAAAGGCCTGCTGTCCCGGATGCCTGATGCGATGCGCGGCAAGACAGCCGATTCGAACAGGGAGTGGCTCAAAGGCCAGATCCAATCTCTTGAGGAGACCGAGGAAAGGGCCCGCAAGTACTCGAGCGCCTGCCGGAACGCCGGTGCGGACATCGAGAAGGGCAAGGTGATGCTGATCATCATGGCCCTCATGTTCTTCGCCATGATCATGGCGCTCCTCTGGACCATTTTCACCGCCTTTCTCGCGCCCGCCGCCATCGCGGGAGCGAGGGCGACCCTGGGGCAAATCCTGCTGGCGATCCTGAAGAACGTCATAATTTCGGCAGCCAAGTACGCGGTGGGCAACGCCGCGTTCATGGAGTTTCTCGATGTCAGCATTCAGGGCATTCAGAAGCTGCAGGGTGAGCACAGTGATTTCGGTGGCCGCGACGATTGGGACACGGACTCGCTGAAGAACTCCGCTATCGCCGGTGCGATAGGTGGTGCCGGTTTCGGCGCCGTTCGTGGTGGGGCCAAGGGTCTCGCGAAGGGCCTTTTCGGGGGTGGTGGGAAGGGCGCAGCCGGGGGTGGGAAGGGCACGCTGGGCGAGAAGGGCGGTCCCGGCGGGAAGACGATCGAGGAGAAACCTCTGATCAGCGAGAAGGGTGGCTCCGGAGAGGGTGGTTCGGGCGGGAAGGGCTCGGCCAAGGAGGAGGGCGGGTCCGGCGGGAAGGGCTCGGCGAAAGAGGAGGGCGGGCCCGGTGGAAAGGGTTCGGCCAAGGAGGAGGGCGGTTCTGGCGGAAAGGGCTCGGCCAAGGAAGAGGGCGGGTCCGGCGAGAAGGGCTCGACCAACGAAAAGGGCGGGTCCGGCGAAAAGGGCGGGTCCAACGAGAAGGGGCCTGAGTCGTCACTTCTGTGGCAAGGCGGGTACGTCGGTGCTCAGCTCGGCATGGCCGTGGGGGTCAACTGGGTGATGAACCAGCTGAACGGCAGCCACGAGCCGCTCTGGGCCGGGATGCTCGGCGCCGCCGGGCCGTACCACACGACCAGGGGATGGTCGGCGAAGCTGGACGCCAGCGGCGAAAAGCTCCTCGACAAGCTCGGCACCGGGTTGGGCTCGCCGTTCAAGCGGCTCGGATTCGGTGATGCCGGTGATCGGCGTTCGGACGCAGGCGGATCGCTGGGCGACGTCGCCAAGGACAGCGGTTCGCCGGACAGCCACAACTCTTCCGGTAAGGGTTCTTCTGGCGAGGGTTCGTCGGGTGATCGCAATTCTTCCGGCAAGGGTATTTCCGAGAAGGATTCGCCGAGTGGCCGCAATTCTTCCGATGAGGGCTCTGCTGGCAAGGATTCCTCGGGTCGACGCGATTCCACCAGTGAGCATTCTTCCGACGGCGATTCGTCGCGTCGGTCCAGCATTTTCAGTGAGGACTCACCCAACAGTGAGTCGAGCCGCCGTACTTCCATCAGCGAGGGTTCGTCCGACAACGGCTCGGTGCACAAGCAGGACGTCAACACCGGGAAATCGCCGCTGGGTGCCATCTTCACCCAGGACAAGCAGCCGTCCGTCGTCACCAGTTCCGATGGGCACCGTGGCGGCTCCGAGGGGCAGCGCGGTAGTTCCGAGGGGCCCGCGGGCAGGTCGGCTGATCAGGTCAAGACGTCGGTCTCGCCGGAGTCGCCCGCGGCGTCCAAGGCGACCACCGACTTCATCAAGGGAACCTCGGACGGCAAGGTCGAGCACCCGGCGAACGTGCAGGTTTCGCCCCAGGGCGGCGAGCACCGGGTGGCGCCGCAGGGCGAGCCGAACACCCCGTCGCGCGATCCGCAGTCGAATCAGCGGTCGAACATCCAGGATCCGAATGGTCCGAACCCGGCTCAGCGGGAGCCGTCACAGGCGGGGCCGAACACCCAGTCCCGGTCCGGCGCGCCGCAGCCCGGCACGTCGAAGCTGAACACCAGCTCGGAGGGACCGCGCTCGGAGGGACCGCGCTCGGAGGCGCCGCCGCCCGCTGCCAAGCAGCCGGACACGGTCGGGCGTGGCCCGCAGACCAACACGCATTCCCAGCCCGAGACGCGGCAGACCGCTGCCGCCGGTGCCGGCCCCGGCGAGGCGCGGCCCAACTCCCCCACGCCGCCTGATCCTTCTCGGCAGCCGCGCGCGGATCGGCTGGACCCGCCCGCCGACGCGGATGTCCGGCGGCCGAAGGACGAGGTGGCCGGTCCGAAGCCGGTGGAGGAGTCGCGGCCGGAGGCTCGCAAACCGGTGAGTCCGGTGCGGGACGAATCCGGTCCGGCGCCGCGTACCGACAAGTCCGCGGCCGATGTTCGCCACGATGGCTCGGAGCCCGCTCGCGACGTCCGTACGCACGATCAGGGACCTCGGTCGGACAAGTCGCTGTCCGACAAGCCGTTGGCGGACAAGGCTCCGGCGGACAAGCCGTTGGCGGAGAAGGCTCCGGCGGACAAGCCGTTGGCGGAGAAGGCTCCGGCGGACAAGCCGTTGGCGGAGAAGGCTCCGGCGGACAAGTCGGTGGTGGAGAAGGCTCCGGCGGACAAGCCGTTGGCGGACAAGCCGGGCGACCTCGCCGCGTCGGACAAGCCGGGTGCCAAGGGAGAACCGCCGAGGACTCGGGACGGCGGTCCGGCTTCCGACGCGGGCAGCGCCAAGCACGATTCCGGCACCGCGCGTCCGTCCACGGAGAGCGGGGAAGCGGGCAAGAACGGGCAGCGGTCGCCTGGTGGGCCGGAGGCGCCCTCGCGGCCGGGGACGAGCAGCCCCGGCCCGCACACCCCGGGTTCACGCGCCGACGGTGCGGGGGAGGCGAAGCACCGCGGCCGGAACGAGGAGCACGGTCCGCACCACAAGCAGGACCAGCCGGGCGGCCTGGTGCCGGTGATGGCCGATCCCGACCACGCACGGGTGCCGGACCGGCCGGGCTTCTCGAACGATCCGGGCGGCCTTGGCGGTGGCTCGCACTCGGGGACCATCGGCGGGGTGCCGTGGAAGCGCGAGGACAGCGGCTGGCACGTCACCGAGCGGGGCGGTTCGTTCAGCCACGGGACGGACGGCGCGGGCAAGCGGTTCACCGCCGACCTGCCCGCGGGCACGAAGATCAAGATCGATGGTAAGGGCGAGCCCAAGATCCTCGAGCTGCCCGACGGGAGGAGTTACGACCGCGGGCCGGACGGGAACTGGTCGCGCCTGCGCGAGCACCGGGACAACGAGCTGGTCGTCAGGAAGCTGTTCCTGCCCAAGCGGATCAAGCTTGCCGACGAGACACACGCCTGGCTGCTTCCAGGGACCGAGGAGGTCCGGGATGTGCAGGCCGAGCAAGGCGGAAAAGCGGTCCTGTACCGGAACTCGGATGGTTCCCGCATTTACACGCTCGACTCCGATGGGAAGTGGGTGCGTCCGGTGGACCCCGCTTCGCGGGTCTCCATCGACGCCTGGCTGGCGGCCGCGAACATGCGGCATGAAACGGCCGGGAAGATGCACGACCTCGCCGACCGGTACAACCATCCCGACCCACGTCAACGGCTGGACAACACGACCTGGAAGCAGGTGCGGGAAATGGTCCGGTCGGACAACCCGGACGAGGCCTTCGCGGGGACGTACGAGGCGATTCGCAAGAGCAGCAAAAAGTGGATGCGGTGGACCCAGGTGGAAGCGGCCAGGGTGCTCATCGAACACAACGTCAATATGCTGGCCGGTGAGGGTAAGACGTTGATGTTCGCGTTCGCCGCCATCAGGGAGGCGTTCAACCCGGACTGGGCCGGGGTCCATCTCGCCACCAGCAACAATTTTCTCGCGAAGCGGGAGCACAGAGGCCATCGGAAGCTCCTCGGCAATCTGGACATCAAGCAACACTGGATCAGTTCGGACAGGCTGCCGCCGGAGGCGAACAAGGGCGAGCCGACGATCTACGTCGGTTCCCTGGACGAGGTCTCCCACCACCTCAACAAGACGGGCGGTCCCAGGGACGGCAGGCTGCCGGGGCAGGCGCACGATCAGTCGACGGTGCCCAGGCTGTTCATGGACGAGGGTGACAGCTTGTTCCTGTCGCCTCCCCAGTGGATCCTGAACATGCTGGGGGCCAAGGAAGCCACTCCTGAGGTCAAGGGGATGGTCGAGCAGGCCAAGAAGTTCCTCGACGACCACCTGTCCACCGCGGAACACTCCGATGACCGGCTCACCAAGCGGGACTTCGGCCACCGGGACGACAAGACTCCCGTGCGGTCCGCGCTCACGCCGGAAGGGCTGGCCAAGGCCAACAAGCTGGCCGGCAGGACACTGAGTGGCGAAGAGGTGCGCCGGATCAACCTGGCCGCGGCTGTGAAGCTGGGTGATATCAAGGAAAACGAACACTTCCTGGTCAGCTGGCGAAGGGGAAAGATCGTCATCATCAACCGGAGTTCCGGCGACATTTTGATCGATCCGAAAAAGGGTAACGAAAGTCGTTGGAACAACGGGCTCGCGCAGGCGGTCGAGGCGGAGTACGGCCTGCGGATCCGGGCCGACTCGACTAACGAGAACAGTAGGACGATCACACTCGAGCAGGTCCTCGCTCGCTATGGGAAGGTCACCCTCGCGTCCGGCACCATGCGGGGAATGGGGCCGCACCTCAAGGCCGTCGGCCTTTCCGATCATGTAGAGTTCATCCCGCCTTATTACGAGGACCGGCTGCGGGAGAACACGCACGTGTTCAGCAGTGCCGACCGGGAAAGTCAATTCAAGCTGATCAACGAGAGCATCCACAGAAATCTCGAAGACGGCCGAGACGTGCAGATCGTTGTGAACAACAACGCGCATGGCGCGAAGATCTCCGAGTTCATCAAGAACAATCCCATCGGCGGTAAGACCGTCGAGCACCCGGTCGCCGACGCGCGTTGGCTGGACGATCAGGGAAAAAGGCGTTACGAGAATCTTGAGACAACCGGCGAGAAGCAGTTCGGGAAGAATTTCCGTGTTCTCGTCGGGAACGACATAACCGGGCGTGGCCTCAACCCTGGCGGGAAAGATCTGACCATGATCATGGTTGATCCGTCCGATGTGCACCCCAATGTCACCGAGCAAAGGGCTCGCCGGACGCTGCGCAATGGTGCGGAGCGCGGTCGCGTCGAGATCTACATGACGCCGGAGAGTGAGGCGGTCAAGAACTCGGGCATTCCCGACCCGCAGGTCAGCATTATCAAGTACGCCGATTCGGGAAACGGACTGCGTGATCTGTTCGACAGGATCGAAAAGGCGACCGCCGCTCGCTTCGATCTGAGCAGGCTGGGTGACCCCTCACGCGTCCACGGCGACAACGAAGCCACCCCTGGCGACGACGACCACGACCGCAGCGGCGACACCCGCGGTCTGGACAACGACACCCTCGACCGGAAGGACGACGCTCCTCGACGCGATCACGGTGATTCCGGGTCTGACCACGACACGCGAGGCCGCGATGAGCGGACCCCGTCGAACGACAACCAGCCCGGCGAGGACACCTCCCGTGACGAGCAGGCCCCCGGGCACCGGTCGGACGAGCCGCGGCGGCATGAGTCCGATGAGGACAGGACGAGCTGGCCGCGGGTGGCCGACCCGGAGCACCTGCGGCGGATCCAAAGCGGGATCGACGAGGTCCTGGAGTACGACGAACCCTGGAATTCGGCGTCGAGGCCGCCCGCCTCGATCGAGCAGGCCCGCGCGGCCTACGAGCACTGGCTGAACGCCGACGGGCACAAGGGCTACACCGGCGACCCCGCCTTCAACGCGGCCTATCACGCCGTGCGGAACGGCCTTCTGCCCCCGCACACCCCGGCACCGGCCGGCGAGGACGCGACCAAGTCGTCCCCGGCCTCCGCACCACACGACAACACCTCCGGCAAAGCGAAGGCCGCCGACCCGGAGCACCTGGCGCAGGTCCGCCGCGAGATCACCGAGCTCATGGAGCTCGAACACCCCGGGCAGGTGGCGCCGAAGGGGGCCGCCCTGGACGAGCTGGCTCACGCGGCCTACGAGCACTGGCTGAACGCGGACGGGCCGAACCGCGTGAACACCGGCGACCCCGCCTTCGACGCGGCCTACCACGCCATGACGAACGGCCTCCTGACCCCGGACACCCCGGCACCGGCGTCCCACGAGACGGATTCGCGCGCCTGGGACGAGGACCGGAAGCGTGACTTCCTCGAGCACGGTGTCGAGTTCGCGCGCGCGGAAATGGAGAGGCTCAAGAAGACCCCTGTGCAACGCGCCGAAGTGCTGAAGGCGTTCGACGATTGGCAGGCGCTCGAACGTTCGTGGCCGCGTGACACGATGCATCTCGCCAACGAGGTCGCCCAGGTGGGCGTGCATCCCGAGGGCCGCATCGTAACGGCGCCCGGTGGCGCGATCGGGGTCGAGTCGGAGGTCGGCGAAGCTCAGGTGACCGGCCCCGTGCTCGTCAACGGCCGGCACGTGAAGCTCATCACCGACGAGCTCACGGGGGGCCAGCTGATTCCCGAGATGGTCAGCGAGCCGGTGGGCGTGCTGCGTGGGGAGCAGGGCCGGCCGGACGCTGCCAAGGTCTGGGGCGAGCTCGACCGCACCCTGCGTTCGCTGCGCGATGCCCGCCCCGACCAGACCATCGCGGGCCTGTTCGGGAACAAGGACGGGTTCACCGTCGGCAAGGGCGAACTCACCCGGGTGAAGCTGCAGGATCTGGGGCTGGAACAGCTCGCGACGCAGCTGACCGTCGGGGTGTCGCACTTCGGTCTGCAGAGCTTCCTGAAGGAAGTTGCCGCCGACGCGCGGGCGGAAGGGGTGCCGGCGGACGCGCTGGAGGCCCGATTCCTCAATCAGGCACTGTCGTTCGGTGAAAGGATCGCCGGCGAGTTCCGCGAGCATGTCGGCTCCGACGGTCCTGTCGGATCGCACGCCGTGTGGGACGAGGGGCTGGCGGCCGATACGACGGCGATGGCGGGGTACGCGGCACTGGTCTACACACAGGCCGCGGCCGCCGCACCGACCTGGGGAAAGTTCGACGGCGCCCTGAGGAAGAACTTCACGATGGCGCTGTCGCGCATGCCGATGTCCGTCGTGCGAGGCGGGTTGCCCCGACGCGTCCAGCACTACCTGAAGAACAACGCCGAGGAGCTCACCGCCGCCTTCGAACGCACGCTCCGGGACAGGAACCAGGACCTTGTCCGCGAAGACAAGCTCCCTGAGCACGCCCTCGACCAGAAGCTGCGCGGGGGGAGGAGCCCGTTCTCCACACGTGACTACCTGCGTCAGGCCTGGCAGCCTCTGCGGCCGGGTGAGAGGCTCGTGCCGCAGTCGGACGCGGTCGGCACGATGAAGACCGAGCTCAAGGAGCTGGACGCGCACGGCGACCGGGCGCAGCTGCCCCTCGGCGCCTACGAACTGCGATACCCGCGCAACAAGCTCGGCGCCAAGGGATTCGCCTCGGCGTACAAGCACTTCCAGCAGTGGACGGAAAACAGCCGCCGGATCGACGACGAGGCGTGGAAGGCGGCGGCGTCGTCGCGGGCCAGCGAGAACGGTCCGGATCCGGTGCTGAGCGTGCCATCGGCGCTGCGGGACACAGATCCGGCCTGGCTCGCCGACGAGCCGCGGCCCGATCCCCTTTCCGTGACATTCAAGAACAACAAGAACAACAAGTTCGAAGTGGCCGATCCGGGCAAGCTCGCGAACTTCGCCGAGGAGGTCCTGGACCAGGCGGCGGCCGTCGTGAAGGCGGGTGGCGACGGCCTGGTCGTCCACGTCGAAGGCGGTGGCAATGGTGGCCTGCGCAGCAGGGGCGCGGAGGCGTCCGGGCGCGAGCGCGCCCAGGTTGTCGCGGACCTTCTCGATCGGCGGCTGGGGCGATCGGCGCCGGTGCGGGTGGTGCCGTCCTCGCGTGGTGAGGGACCGGGCCGTTCGCCGCGATGGGCGCCCACGAGCGCGGAGGACCGCCGCCAGGTGCGTGTCTGGGTCGAGCCGGTGGCTTTGGCTCGACCGGGCATGGCCGGGCGTGGCCACACGCTCAGCGACGAAGCGTTGGACGCGGCGGTACTGCGGCCGTACGTGTGGGCCGCCGTGGAGCAGCAGCCGGGCGTTGGCGGGCAGCTGCGCGAGGATCGGCTGCCGGACAATGGGCAGGTGCTGCGGGCGCTGCAGGATCTGGACCGTGCGGGCGGACGCCCTGGCGATCGGAAGGGGGTGGTGGACGCCCTCGCGCAGCGGTTCGCGCAGCAGACCAGGCAGGGGCCGCGCCGATACCGCGAGGCGCCGCCCAAGACCCTCAACGAGTTCGAGCGTGCGGAGATCGTCTCCGAACTGCGCAGGAATCATCAGCGGCCGTCCCGGGAACGGGCCGACGAGGTATACGCCGAATATCTGCGCTATCGGCCCGCGAATCGCCCGGTTCCCGCCCAGGCTCGTCCGTTCGCCGTCGACGTGGCCACGATCGGGCTGTCGAAGGGAAAGCGGCTACCGGAGCCGGTCGGACACGGACGGCCGACCGAATCTCCTGCCACGGAACCGGAGTTCGCCGGGACGTCGCGTTCCGCCTCGGGTGACCGTCTCGATATCTCACGTGCCGTGTCGACCCAGCGCGGCACGGATTCCTTGGCGACTTGGGCGGGGAAGCAGCGCGAACTCGGCAGCGCTGCGGAAGTCGCGTTCGACGCGGTGCTGTCCGGTGGGCGGCAACCGCTGACCGACCAGCAGCGTGAGCAGCTGGTCGAAGCGGCGCGGCCCAGCCCGGTCCCGATGGTGTTCACCGCGGCGATCCGCGCTGGAGCGCTGGACCGGGCGACGGGCGTCGTCGGCGACGGTCTGCTCGTCACTCCCACCGGCCCGGGAGCGGCTCGCTCTTCCGGGGGCGCCGTGCGCGTGGTGGCCGAGGCGGGGACACCGCTGGTGGCGCGAGTCGGCGAGGGCGGTGTGCAGTACGTGTTGCCGCCGGGTACGAGGCTGACGCCGGGTGGTGACGGCTATCGGGTGGTGTCGGAGTCGACGCCCGATACCCACGATGTGGGGAACCAGTCCGAGCCGGTCTCGCGCGAGGCAGTGCCTGCTCCGCGGGACGAGGTGAACGGGGGTGAACGGCTTACCACCGCGCAACCCAACGCTCCGCCTGCCGGTGTCACCGAACCACGCGCGGACCTGCGAGCGTCCGGCGATGGTACGAACAAACATCCCCTGGCGGCCTTGGCGAACACCCCGCTCGGGCGTGGGGCGGCGATGTTCCGCCTGCTCGGGGATCGGCCATCGAAACGTCTGCGGCTGAGTGAGGACGACTCGCCGGTGACCACGCAGTGGCCCGTGGACGATGATATTCCCAACACCACGCAGTGGCCCGAGAGCGCTGACGAGGTTCCCGGTACGCAGCGGCCGGAGGACGAGGACTGGGCAAGGTCGGAACAATACCGGCTGCTGGCGTCACAAGGGGACCGGACAAACCTCCTCAGCGGTGTTGACTATCGTGGCAGGACCTACTTCTTCCGGCCCGACGACGTTGTCGTCCACGAACTCCACGACTCGAAAAACAAGGTGATGGGGTTCGCCTTCATGGCGGACGGGGAAGACCTGAACGATGCCAGGGAATGGGCGAAGAGCACCGATAAGCACGACTACTACATTCAGGTGGCCAAGGAGCACAGCCGCCCAGACCCGTATACCGGCTTTGTCGACCTGGCCGACGCCCTTTTCAACCGGTTGTACAAGGCTTTCCGGCCATCTTGGAGTAAGAGTTACGAAAAGGGTGGCATAGGTACGCTTTTCTCCGTGACGCATGGCACGCCGACCGGGTACGAAACCGTGTTGCGGGGTGGCACCGAACTCAGTGTTGTTCCTGAGAGCTATATTCGGGTCCTCAGAGAGAACTCGAGGACGCGAAACATGATCGCTGCCTATCGCGACGGTGATGTGAGTCTGGTGTCCTGCCAAACCCCCGACTCCGGCGAACTCGACGGCGACGGACGAAACGCCGATGTGGCGACGCGGAGCATGCGGGCCGCCGCCGCGCTGATGGAGAGTCCGGAGTTCACCGGCCGGGTGCATGCCCCGACCCAGATGGTGGCGCTTCGTGCGATTCAGCACCCCCGTGAACCGGACACATTTTTGCCGGTGCACGCGGTGCTGGATGGTGGCAAGTATGTGACGTATACGAGGAAGAGTGCGGAAAGCGGGCTGCCGTCGAGCGCTCGTGGTCCCGATGAGCGCACCTCCGCGGGTGCTGAACTGTCGTCCGCGGGGCGCGACGGTCCCGTTCTTCTGCGACCGCTCCGTCAGCGGCCACGTCCGCCGGTCGTCGAGCGACGGAACGAAGACACGGACGCAACGGACGCGGGAGGTCTGCCGGAAGAAGCCGCGGGCCAAGGCGACCGCGGGACTTTTACGGAAGTTCGGGAAGACGACGCGATTCACGATGAAGTGGAATCGCCGCTACCCGGCGCTCAGTTGCCGGAGGACGAGTGGCTCGACGGTCCACAGTGGCAGAATCCGGAAGCCCGAACGGACCCGGACTTCATTGATGCCTTGACGACCGCGGGGGCACGCAGGTGGGTTTGGGGAGCGTTGGAGCGAAATGCCGACGTGGTGAACGGCCTGCGATGGATGGACCACCATGGCGGACTGGACGGGCACTCCATTGTTCGAGACGCCTTGCGTGATTTCGACCGTGTCGGGCCCCGGGAGCAGGAACGCTCGAACAGCACGGTTACCGCGGAAGGCTTCCTGAGCGAGCTGCGCGACGATCCCGAGTTCGTCAATGCCTTGAGGTGGCTGGATGGCAGGGGACTGCTGGGCGACCACCTGTCCATTCAGTACTTCCTGCTGGAACATCTCGACGATCTTCTGTCGGAGCAGGATCGCGCTCGTGCCTTGGATGACAATGTCTCGCCGGACTTCCTGCTGAACTCGCTGGATAGCCACAGCGATCTGCTGAACACCATGCGCCGGATCGACAGGAGCTGGGACGGCGCTGCATTTCGTAATAGCGTCATAGAAGCGATCGAGAATCCAAATGGTGGCCAACGCAATCCGTATGCCGATTTCGGTGGTATGCCTCGGCGGAGGACAGCCGAGCCTCGTGCCGAATCGGATGAGTCGGGGGCGCGGTTCGAGGCGGACCTGGCGAGGTGGGAACGGCAGGAGGAAGCGGAGTGGCAGGCGCGGAACCGGCAGGTCCAGCAGGATCGGGAGTCCGGGCGGCTGAACGACGCCGACTACCGGCAGAGGCTGGCTGAACTGGAGCGGTCCCGTGGCGAACTGCGCGACGCGCGGCGGGACGAGTGGACGAGGAACTGGTGGGTCCACGAGCAGGAGCGTGGCCTGGGACGGACCTGGCGTGCCTCGTCGCAGCAGGCCGCGTTGGAGAATCTGGGTGATCAGCCGGACGCGTCGCCGCCCCCGCCGGGCTATGACGCACCGGCGAGTGAGTGGAGGTCGCCCGATGCTCCGGCGCCGCGTTATCGGCCGTCGGCCACGCGCGCGCCGAGGTTGGTGCGGACCGAAGAGCACCTGAACCAGGATGCCGGGCCGAGTGCCGAAGTCCCGTCAGTTGATCCGGCTTGGTTCAAGGATTCGTACAAAAAGGGCGACCTCATCGATTTCGATGTCTTCGCCGACAAGGAAGCTCGGGAAGCATTTACCGAGAAATTCGTTCCGATACTGCCTGCCATCAACCGCGATGCTTACGAACGCGGCGATCCCGGGCATGACACGAACTGCGCGGATGCCACCTTCCAGCTCGCGCGTGCCTTGGACAACCCGGCGCTCGCGGCGAAGCATCCCGAACTGTTTCGGGCGCTGCCGAGTGATCCGGTGCACAAAAACGACCTCGCGAACTCGCTGGGTGGCGGGGAATGGCGTGACGTTCCTGGTGGGCGTGCCGAGTTCGCCGAGAAGGTCCGGGCTCTGGCGGCCGGCAAGTACGGCAAGGTGTTCGAGAAGTTCGATTCCGGGGCGGGGCATTTCCTCACTGGATGGCATGCGAAGCTGGGTGATGGCTGGGACGCTCCGGTGCTGCTGGACCCGGGGCAGGGAGACGTCGGGTCCCTTGCGCGGGCGCGTACCGCACTCGAGTTCTTGGACAAGGCCTTCCCGGATCTCACCGAACGGCCGGTGAACACCCTGGGGACCATCGACACCAGTCATGCTGAACTGCGTGAGTTCGGTGCCGCGGATGGGGTCGGTGAGAACCTTCCCGACAGCGACGCTGACATGGGCTATGTGACCGCCAACGCGAAGAGGGTGATCGATGACTACCTGAAGCTGGTCGAGGATGTGACCGGCAAGAAGTCGGCGGTAGGCAATCTGTTGGCGAAATGGCTGAACAGGAAGCCTGCGGATATGGACGACCTCGAAAAGGGTGCGGCTCGGTTGCTCGTTCGCGCGCACGGTGGGGAGACCCATCCGGCGGACGCTGGGCAGGTGGCGCTGGCGAAGCACATTCTCAAGGGGATGGAGCAGGAGAAGGTCACTTGGAACGCGACTGGAAACGCCTCTGAAGACGCGTGGAAAACGCTCAAGAGCACGGTCTTGTTCGGTACGGAGTTCACTTTCAAGAACAAGAAGATCGAAGGTCTGAATGTCAGTCGTCAGGTAAAGAACAAGGAAGAGAACAAGGCTCAGCAAGGTATCGCGCAGGAGGCGGCGCGGTTGATCAACGGCTGGGCCGCGCGTGTGCAACAAGATGCCCGCGAACTCCGGGATCAGGGCATCGAGCTCAAGGTGACGGATGTCGGTAGCCCCAATAGCTTTGTCACGAAGGAGTTCACGTACACGAAGGGCGGCGAGTCCTGGTGGTGGCGCCTGGGTGTCGACGACGGCTGCCTCGAGACGCAGACGAAGCCGTCCACCGCAGCCACTTTCGAGCATGGCTGGATCGCCGGCACGATTGTCGACAACCACATCTTCAAGTACGCCAATGAGGTAGGACTCAAGGTCGACAAGTCGATCTCCGGTGGTGACGGTCATATTTCGGTCGATTCGGAGACGGCGTTCGGTGGCAGTACGGAACTGTTCCTGGCTACGCTCAGGAGCCTCCAGGAAAATAACGACGAGTGGACGGGCAGGCTGAGGAGCCGGGAAGGTGAAAAAGACTCGACGAACTCACCGTGGCTGAGCGACCTGGTCCTGCCGGACGATCAGGGCGGTGGCGGCGCGCTGAATCAGTTCACTGCGAGAATCGATGAATTGATCAAGGACGCACGCGACGGCAGCGTCGACACACCGGATGCGACCGGCAGGCTCAACGAGTTCAACGCGAAGTTGAAGAACCCCGCGATCGAGAACCTCGATGGCAAGGATCCCATCAGGGAGACCGTCAACAGCCGTCCCGCTCATTATCGGGCCGTGAATATCGAGCACATGATCGATCCTGACCCGAGCCTGCGCAGGCTGGAGTTGCGGGACATCGCAGCGCAGAGCAGCCGTGCGGAACTGCAGGATCACTTCCGGTACATCCTGAGCCGAATCCAGGAAGTCCGTGCCGAAGTTCGCGCTGAGCAGCAGCAGCGTATCCACGACGTCTTGGCGCGCAAGGGCGCACCGAGGGCGGCGAATGTCGCTCCTGTGGCCGGTGACCACCAAGTACGAGGCGAGCGTGCGGAGCAGGACGGTATGCCGTCGAACTCCGCGGCCATCGAGCCCTCGCGCTCGTCGGACGGTTCGGATGCGGTGCAGGCGGCGCGAGCGCATTTGGCGGCCCTGCATGGAGACCCTCGGAAGTGGCAGTTCGCCAGCGACATCGTGACGGATACCTTCACGGGGAAGCGCGGTGATGGTGGCCGGGTCACGGTGGGCCGGGAGCGTTTGGAGACCCTGGTTTCGGATGTCAAGAAGTTCTATGACATCACCACCGATTTGCGCGACCGTGAGCCCCCGCGTGGCGCGGTGAAGCTCTATCGGGCGGTGATGACGGGGCCGGAAACAGGGAACGGATCCGGGTTCGTCGAACGGCTTCCGTCGTCTGCTTCGCACTCCCTGGAATTCGTGCGTAGCTGGGCCGAGGGACACAGCGGTGGCCTGCGGAACTACCGGATCATGGAGATCAGCGTTCCGCAGGGGCACCGGATGATGTCGTTGGCCTTCCCGCCAGGGCACGA
Organism: Amycolatopsis sp. NPDC058986; assembly: GCF_042741125.1. Lineage (NCBI taxonomy): Bacteria > Bacillati > Actinomycetota > Actinomycetes > Pseudonocardiales > Pseudonocardiaceae > Amycolatopsis > Amycolatopsis sp. NPDC058986. The sequence goes on from NZ_JBHYJW010000013.1 coordinate 28,907, forward strand.
GTTGCGGGCAGGTGATCCGCCGGAAGTCAATCGTGCTCAGCACGAGGTGGTGCTGGCGCCGACCGTATTGCACGAGACCGGTCGGCGAACCGAGGACGGCGCCGAGATCGTTTCGGTCGATGCGCACGAGCTGTCGTTCGAGGACGCGGTCGAGCTGATCCGGGATCAGTCCTCGGAGATGAATCTTCGGGAGGCGTTCGAGCACTTCACGACGTTCTACGCGGACGGTCGGCTGCAGCGGGCGTATCCCGAAGATCTGCGTGACGCGGTGGTGACACCGTCCTGGTCGGAGGACGGGCGGGAGTACACGGCAACGGTCACGCGGCCGGGGTCGGCCGACACGCTCACCGTCACCGTCCGGCACCTCCAGCAGGCTGAAGACGGCCGGCCCGACGAACGAGTGCAGGTACGGCTTCGTCCCAGCGACGACCCGGACTTCGAAACCATTCTCAACTATCGTGTCAACGACCTGAACGGAATCGGTCCGTACCTGCGTGGGCAGGAGCTGCAGCGGCACGATGCTTTCGTGCCGCCTCAGCCGACAGCGTGGTACGAGATGCCCGTACGCGACGAGCAGGCCGGTCACGATGCCGCGACTGCTGACCTGACCGACTTCGGCGGTGCGTATCGGCCCGAAAGCGAACAGGACGGTTCGGCACGGCAGGGGAATGACCGGCTGACGCATGATGACGGCGCTCCCCGGTCTGACCGGGTACATATCTCGCGGGGATCGAAAGCGCTGCGGAGCCTGAAGTCGTTCTTGCGTTCAGAGGACGAGTCGAACCCGGTGGTCGAAGGCCGTCGGCAGTCCGACGGCAAGCTGGTCAAGCTGGATCCACAGGAGATCCTCAGCTACCCGATCAGGAACAGGAGTGGCCAGGAAATCGGCGCCACCTACCTGACTTCGGAGCGGGATCGTGAGAAATCACAGCGTTTCTTCGCCAGCACGGATCGGCACGACAAGCTGCTCCGGACGCTGCCGGGAGAGCCCGCGGGGTGGGCGGCCAAGAACCAGCAGGTGGAACCGACCGGTGCGCTGGTCGATGCGCCGTGGCATGAGGACTACCGGGCGACCGTCGATTCCGCGGCGGTGAAGCCGGGTGAGGTGGCGACTGACGGTCCTGTTTTCGCCGAAGGCCACAGCGACGAGGGCGACTTGTTCCCGGTGGGGACGAAGTCCGACGGGATAGTCGACCTCGACGGCCCGAACTTCGGCAAAGCCGTGGGATTCGGCGAGATCTTCCAGCGGAACCTCCAGGCTCGGCCGGGTGCGTCGCTCGTGCTGGCCGTGTGCGACGTCGGCGAAAGTCCGGGCGGGCGCAAATTCGACCGGGTGTTGCGCGACCTGTTCGGTTTCCCGAACAAGATTCACATGCCGCGCGGATTGCTGGATTTCGATCTGCTGAAGAACCCCGAGGTCTACTTCGCATCGGTCCGCCGGAACAAAGGTATCGCGACGAGTGTGCCCGGCAGGTTCAGCCGGAGGCGGGTCAGCGGCCGGTACGGCGATGGAGAACTCGCGTCGGCGGCGTGGCGCTCGGCGGATGCCTACAACCGTCGGGTCGCGGCGGAGAAGAAGGCGGCCGGCGAGGGGCTGGCGCACGGCGATTCGGAGGGACCTGCTCGTTCTGCCGAGGAGTACCTGCGGCGGGTCCGGCCCCAGTCGAAGTTCTTCAAGGGCCTGAAATCGTTCTTGCGTCAAGACGGGAAGGGCTATCCCGATTCGGTTATCGTGGGTCAGTACGGCGATGGCGATACGGGTAAGCGAGCGGAACTCGGGCTAGGGGAGATCTGGTCCGCCCCGATCAAGAACAAGAGTGGCGAGATCATCGGCGTCACTTTCGATCTCCCGGGCCGGGAGAAGATCTTCGAGCATTACGCGAGTACTGATCGGCACGACAAGCTGATTCGCGTCCTGCCGGGTCAAGGGGCCTTCGATGCTATTGAACATTCAATTATCGAACCGGAGGATGCCGACAAGACCACCGCGATTTGGAGCAAGGACTACCGGACGAGTGAGGACTCGAACCCGACATCGCGAGAGTCCGCGGTTGGTGAGGATTCGACCGCGTCCGGCACCCCGGCCGTCGCAGCCGACGGGCCTATCTTCGCTGATGGGCACGCGCGTCTGCAGAGCCACGTGTACGACATGGACGGTCGCCTCGTTCTGCTGGATCGCCTGAACTTCGCGAAGGCCCTGTGGTTCGACAAGTACTACCAGCTCAACCGGCAAGCTCGGCCGGATGCTTCGACGGTGGCGTCGATGTGCTTCCTTGGCACCGAATTCTACGCACACGAGTTCGAAATAGTCCTCCAGGGGTATTTTGGTTTCCCGAACGAGGTTCATTCGCCTCGTGAGCAGCTGGGTTTGCGCCTTCCTAACACGGGTGGCACGTTCAAAGCTGTTGACAACAACGCGGGTATCGCGACCAGTGACCCCGGCGACCCGGGTCGCAACATCAAGGTCACTGGCCGGTACGAAAGCAGTGAGATCGAGCCCGCAAAAAAGCGTGCTAAACGACTCGGTCGCGTCCTCAAGGATAAGATCGACGAGTATATGGCTGTCACCCACCCGCTCCGGGAAATAGTCTGGGAAGAACGCGATCTGCGAAGCGAGATCGTGAGGCTGCGGGCGAAGTCACCGGATGCCGGCTTGGCGCAGCGGCTGCAGAAGCTCGAGCAGCAGGTGGCTGAGCTGTCTGTCAGGAAGTGGAACGAACTCGCGCGTGTCCAGGCTGAGCTGAAACGCCGTGATCTGGAACATCTCAAGGCGCCCGAAAGGCAGCGGGCGGACATGGTCTCGCGGGGGCCGGGCGCTCGGTCCGAACCGTTCTCGGCGAAGCTGAAATCGTTCCTGCACTCACGTCCGCGGGCCGCGGATGCCACGGAGATCGTCGTCGACGACCACCGGCCTGGCGAAGTTGTCGAGCGTGGTGTGTCCGGCGGTGCTGGGACTGGGTTGGGTGTTGGTTTCGGCCGGGGCCCGGGTGGGCGTCCTATGGAGGTGGCGGAGTCGTGGCGGCTGCGGGCGGGTGAGGCGGGGCGCCGGTTTGCTGGGCGGGTGTCGGATAGCCGGTTTGTGTCGTGGTTGCGTGATGTTCGGGCGTCGCATGAGGTGGGCAAGCTCGACAAGCGGGTGGCAAAGCTGCGTGAGCAGGCCGAGGAGTTGCGGGAGGGCTTGACCGAGTCGGAGCGGGCCGAGCGGGACCGGCTTTATCGCGCGGCTGATGAGCAGGACAAGGTCGCCGGTGCGAAGCAGATTGAGGCTTCGAAGAAGCGGTTCGAACGTCGTGAGCTGGTGGACCGGTGGACAGAAGAGCTTTCGGAAGCCGACGGGGCTCATGGGGTTGAGCACCTGTCGGAACAGCAGCTGAACCAGCTGAAGAGCCTCGATGATCAGGTGCGGCAGCTGGACGAGGAGCAGCAGCGGCGGGCCGCCGAGGCGGCGGAGCTGCGTGCGGAGACGGACAGGCTGGAGAGCGCGGCTCAGGAGCGGGCTCTGGATCCGGAATCGTCGGCCACGGCTGACGAGCTGGAGCGGCAGGCCGATGAGCTTGAGCGGCAGGCGTGGGCGAAGCTGGACGAGATCGACGGCCGCCGTGCTTCCGCGCGGGCACCGCGGGAGGAGTTCTCCGACCAGGCTGCCCTGGACCACGGCGGTTCGGACGGTCCCGCGCAGGCATTGGCGTCCGCCGCCGGGCCGGCTGCCGACATGTCCCGGGAGCAGCGCTTCGCCGAGGCACTGGAGACGTACCGGGCTGCGCGGTCCGAGGTCGCCGATGGGATCAATCCCGTCGAGTACCACCCAGGTGGGGTTCCCGGCGGTGTGAGCCGCCAGGAGAACTTCAGGTTCGGCGTCGAGTTCGAGTTCACCGTTCCCGAGGAGCATTACGACGCCGCGGCCCAGGAAATCGGGGCGGGTCTTCGAGACGCGGAACTGGCCGACTGGCGCGATGGGCAAGGTGTGCGTTCCGGTCTTGCCAAGCTGTCGTCCGATCGCTGGCACGTGGTGGACGAAGACGCCCATCTGAACGGAATGGAGGTGCCGACGGAGAAGCTGAGCGGCCACCCGGATTCCTGGCAGCGGTTCGCGGCCGGCGCCGACATCATCGAGTCGGTCGTGCGGAAGTACGGCGGCTCGGTGGAAGAGTGCGGTGGACACGTCAACTTCAGCTTCGAAGGCCGGCCCTTCGACGCCGGGGCCAACGTGGCACTTGCCGAGCTTTTCAAGGCACGCGAGCAGTCCGTCTACCACATGGCGAATGCCGCCATGGATGGTGGGCAGCGCGCGCTCGGTAAAGTGGGCCCGCTACCGGTCCCGCCACGTGGCGCCGCGGTGCTGACTCCGGAAGACGTTCGTACCAAACTCAGCTCCAGCCGCAACGAGATGCTCAACTACGAGCACATCAAGGGCGGCCCGGACGACCGCTGGGAACTCCGGGTGCCCGCCGCCAGCTTGCACAAGGGCGTTGTCCAGGCCAATGTGGAGTTCGCCGGCCTGATGGGGGCCGCCGCGCACGATCCGGCGAAACGTGATCGGATCAGGGAACTCTTCGCCGATCCGCGGTTGCTCGGCGACGAGACCCGGCCCCGCACCGAAGAGGAGCGGCTGGGCGACCTGCTGGATCTGCTGGAAGTCCTGCCGTTGAGCAAGGCGGCGGAGAAACAGATCGTGCAGCTGTTCGCGGCCACCCGGCCATGGGTGCGCAGCGGCGTCACCGACGATTTCCAGACCTTGGCCGTGCCCACCCAGGCCGGACTGCACTATCCGCATCGGTCCGAAGATGTGCCCGCGCTGGTCCGGCAGGCGCGCGATGTCACGCGGAACCCCGATGAGCAGGTCATCCGGTTCACGCCCAGCGAGGACGGCGAGCAGATCGCCCTGTGGGACGGGAAGAACCACACCCCGCGTGCCTTCGTCAACTACGTGCGCCTGCACCCCCGTTTCGACCAGGACCGCAAGATCGTGCTGGAGACCGGGCAGCCGGAATCACGGGCTGCCCAGGACGTGTCCCGGTTGTTCGGCAACGCCGAGATCCACCAGGCGTCCGAGCCCGCTCACCCCGAGCCGGCAACGGAACCCGAGTCGCCGCTCCCGCATCCTGTGTCTTCGGAGAGCCCTGCTCGCCCTGCGGTTCCGGCGGACTCGTCGGCGTCCGGCGTTTCGCGTGGGCTTCGCCTGTTCCCGTCCAGCTACACGACGTGGCGGCGGCGGGCGGCAGAGGTACCGAAGTCGTGGCTGGCGCGGATGGAGCCCGACAAGTGGCAGGAGGCCCTGTCGCACGCCGAGACCGCGGTGCGGAATGCGGCGCGGGCGGAGGCAGCCAAGTGGCGCGAACGCTGGTCGAAGGCGGAGGCCGCGGCTCGGCCGGAGACGATCCGGTGGCAGGAGTACTTGTCGCACGTCGAGACCGCGGCGCGGGATGCGGCGCGGGTGGAGGCTGCCAAGTGGCGTGAGCGGTGGTCGAGGATCCAGGCTGCGGATCGGCTGGAGTCGGCCAGGTGGCAGGAGTACATGTCACACGTCGAAACCGCGGTGCGGGCCGCAACGCGGGTGGAGGCCGCCAAGTGGCGTGAGCGCTGGGTGCACACCGAGACGACGGCGCGGCGCGAGGCCGGCAGGGTGCAATCGCGGGTGTCGAACTCGGATTTCGCTTCGATACTGCGGGAAAAGGCGGCGGCTTGGCAGGGAGCCAAGTACGGCAAGGAGGCGTACCGGCTCCGGGAGAAGGCCTGGGAGTTGCGGCAGCCCGAGGAGCGGGCTCTGGAGTTCGAGGAAGAGGCTCAGGAACTGCGGCAGGAAGCCGCGGACTTGCGTGCCGAGGCCGCGGAGATGCGGGAGCAGCCGGAGGACACGGATGGCCGGGACAACGACTCCGTGCGCTCCGGGGACGAGGACGCCGAGTCGGTCTACAGCGAGCCGATGCGCGCGGAGGATCTGGAGGCGCGGGCCGGGGAACTCGAGGAGCAGGCACGGGAGCTCGACGAGGACGCTGCGCAGGCGCGGGCGGAGTCACCGTATGTCGGGCAGGGTGCGGATGCGCGTGCGCAGGTGCTGGACAGGAAGGCCGACCGGGCCGAGAAGCGCGCGGACCGGGCCGGGCAGCGGGTTCAGGATGAACTGACACACCGGAAACTCCGCCGCCAGCGTCAGGAACCGGAGGCCTGGCGGCAGCAGGCTGAGGAGCTGGAGGAGCAGGGCGGCGAGCTGTGGCGCGAAGCCGCGGCTCTGCGTGCTGAGGCCGAGGAGGCACGGGACCGTTCGGCGGCCACCGAGGGACGCGAGGCGCGCACCGAGGACGAGAACGCCGAGTCGGCGCGTGTGGAAGATCTGGAGGCGAGGGCTCGAGGCCTCGAGGAGCAGGCGCGCGAGTTGTGGGCGCGGGCGGCGGACGTGCGGACCCGGGCGTCCGGGCCGGTGGCCTCGCAGCGGTCCAGGGCGGGCCAGGTTCGTGCTCGGCAGCCGAAGTTGCGGGGCAAGCTGGACGGTTCGGCGATCCGGGCCGAGATCCTGGCCAAGCTCGGCGAGGATTCGCCGTATCGGCCCTTCGTCGAGGTGGCGGCTTCGGACGAGAACCTGACCAAGGCGTGGGGCAAGGTCAGTGGTGGGTGGTTCCGGATCAGCCTCGGCGATCGGGCGCACAGCGGTGGTCCGGAGATCGCGATCCGGCTGGAAGGGCTGGGTGAAGGGGAAAACTCACGGCCCGAGTCCTTGGACCGGGACAGTGCGACCACGGTGGCGCACGAACGCGGATCCTCGATCGAGAACCAGCCGGTCATCACCGAGGCGGCCACGGTCTTCATTCCGACGCCGAAGGTCACGGTCCGGGCGTGGCTCTTCGGTTTCTTCAATTCGCGTCGGTCCGATCTGAGCGCGACTCAGTCCCGGATCAGCGAGACGCGAGTGGTCCAGCGGGGCGTCGAGCACGACACGATGGATCATTCGGCCGTTTTCCGGCTCGAGTTCACCCAGCCTCGCCAGTGGCCGTGGCAGGCGACCGCGCCGCCGTCGGTCAGCCGGGTACCGGGCGAGGTCACCCTGGCCTGGCCGAAGGCCAAGCCGGCCGCCTCGGACGAGCGTCCGGTCAACCCGCGGGACGTCGAGCACGTCGTCTTCTCCGACCCTGGGTCGATCTATGACGAGGTGTCGAGGGAACTCGGTGGTTTCGCTCCGAACGACGTGCGGCCGCGGGCGGCGTTCGAGCACTGGCTGGAGAGCAAGGCGGTCACGAAGGACCTGCTGGCGGGCAAGGTGGTCAGCGAGACGTTCGCCTTCGCGGGGAAGGACAGGCAGCAGATCTACATCGCGCTCCGCGGGCGCCGGGATGGTGAACCGCTGACGTCGCGGCCGGTGCGGGACGGCGAGGGCACGCTGCAGCGAATGGAACTGACGGGCGGGCAGGTCACCACCACCAGGACCACGGGCAGGCGCCGTGGTGCGGGCTTGTCACTGGCCATCGGTGACTACAGCGGTAAGGACGAAGGGTTCGCCGTCGGCCCGCAGGCGCGCATCCACCGCGGCACCCAGCTGGAGGACGGGGTCACCGACGCGGTCAGCAAGCAGGTGGAAGAGCTCTATTCGGGTCCGTTGCAGGAACACGAATCCGACCTGACGCTGGTGATCCGGGTCGGCGACGCGGAACACGCGAGCGAGGGCGCGGCGGCGGCCGGTAACCCGATGGAGGGTATGGGCCGCGACGACGAGCAGCCTGCGGCTTCCCCGGTCCCGGCGACGCGGTCCCTGCCGGATCGGCTGATCCGCTTGCAGGGCAAGGCCACGCTGTTCATGCGCGGCCGGTCGGACGATCCGAGCCCGCGCGTGCTGGAGGACGAGCACGGGTTCACCGAGTCCGCGCAGCACGAACTGCAGAACCTGGTGGACCGGCACGGCCTCATCGTCGACATGCAGTCGCCGCACCCGGACGCGGTGCGCTGGATCGCCGGTGGGGAGACCATGCCTCGCCCGGCCGGACTTCCCAACAAGCTCATCAACGACGTCGACGTGCTGCTGGGCGCTCCGGCGGACAAGATCGGCCTGGTCGGCCACTTCGCGGCCCGGATGCCGGAGATCGACGATCCCCGGCTGGCCGTCCTGCCCGGTGGGTTCGATGCCCTGCGAAGCCGGTTCGAGGAGCGCTTCGAGGAGTTCTGGCGGGGGCTGCCCGAGGATGGCGACTACCGCGTGACCGAGGACGGTGTGGTCGAAGAGCGGGCGTCGGACGGCGAATACCGGCCGCTCACCGATCACCCTGCCTTCGCCATCCGTTCCGCCGCGGACGACCGCCCGCTGCCCCAAGCCGACCACGACCGGATGCTGGCCATCGTGGGCGAGAGCGAGCTGGGCAGCCGGCCCGGTGCGCTGCGTTCCTGGGAGCCCGAGGCGCAGCGACCCGGGGAGCCGTCGCAGGTCGTCCGGTTCGCCCCCCGGCAGCGGCCGGTCCTGGCGGCCCCCCGGCTGCTGCCCGAGATCGGTCGGCACGCGGCGGACTTCGGCCGGGAAATGCGGGACCTGTTCCCGGAACCGGCACCGGACGACATCGCGGATCCGTCCACTTCGGACGTCCATACCGGACACCGCGGCACTCCGGCAGCGGACTATCCGTCGGGGGTCAACCCGCACACGGCGTTCGACCAGCTTGGCGCGCAGAAGAAGCTCTCGGACGAGACCATCGAGCACGCCGTCGGCATGCTGCTGCACCGGCTCAACGCCGAGGGCGTGATCGGCAGGCCGACGTGGTGGCGACGGCTGCTGCGCCGCCCGGACGCCGCACTCCTGCGCACACTCAAGCAGGAGATCACCGATTTCCTCAAGGACAACGACAACGCGGCGGCGGTGTTCAACGGCGGTGACGGCATCCGGATACCGCTCAGTTCCTGGCACTGGGGCCTGCCGGATCAGTTCCTGCGCGGCACGGAGGACCGGCAGCACGCGGACTACCTCGGCAGCACCAAGGCCGAGCGGATCAGTGGCCGGATCGTCCCCACCCGGACCACGACCTCGGGCGTCGACGACTCCCGGTTCCTCAACGCCGGTCTGGCGGGCGGCGGTTACGGCGACAAGGCGTCCGTGTGGCCGGGTGGGCAGATCGTCGGGAAATGGCGGTCCGGCGACGGTGACGTGATCAGCCACGAGGTCGGCTACGAGCTGCCGTTCGACAGCGAGCAGGACGTCCACCACCTCCGCTATCCGATCCGGCTGGAGTTCAGCGGCGACGGCCGGTGGGCGGACCAGAAGCCGCCGCACCAGTGGCGGGATTCCTCCGGTGCGATGGACAGCGGAATCCCCGGTGCGATCGAGGTCGCCGTGGCGGCGCTGCCCGGCCAGTCCTCGTCGACGACCGATCACACGTCCGTGGCCGGGAACGCGGCCGATCGCGCCGCTGCCGAGGAGCCCGCCGCGGGCTGGCAGCCGAACGGTGCGCCCAAGCCCGGGATGCGGCCGACCGGGCCGCCGCCGCTGGATGCCGAGCTGGTGGCGTTCACCCCGACGCCGAAGGGGTTGAGCACCGCGGCGAAGATGATCGATGTCCCGCGCTCGGCGTGGTGGAAGGAATGGTTGAAGTTCCCGTTCGTCGGGAGCGCGGCCAAACCGGTCGACCAGCACGACCCCAGCCTTTTCGCGGGCACCCAGGAATTCGGCCTGAGCACTCCTGGCGCGCACGACGGTGCCCTGGACAGGATGGAGTTCTTCTTCGGCAGGGACCGCCAGATAGCGGGTCTCCGGACCGCGCTGGCCGAGGATTCCGTCGAGTTGAAACCGGCGGGGGACATCGACGAATCGAGGACGCGCAACGTCGGTGGTATCGCCGGGAACCGCGAGCTGATTACGCGGGTGGCCCGGTCCGCGCAGCTGGGCAACCCCCGCATCGTCGGAAAGGTCGAGAACCACAAGTTCGTCGAAGCACCGCATGGCACCGATGCCTTGACCAGCGGACCCACCAAGGGGTGGGGCCTGAGCGTGAAGCTCAACGCGCTGAACTTCCGCAGGTTCAACGGGGCCGACCTGGGCGGTCCCATGGGTTCGCTCGTCGGCAAGTTCATGCGGACGCACGAAAGCAAGAACACCGTCGCCGGCCGCGGCACCGACGTGAACGTCGATATCGAGGACGGCTACCTGGTCTCCTACAGCCGGACCGAGGATCTGACGACGGCAGCGTTCCGCAGCTGGACCGACCCGTTCGGGAACGCGCACGACGGCACGGTGCGCGAAGGAAAGCAGTGGATCCACCTCCCGGATTCCGCGGTGTTCCTGGTGAAGGCCAGCACCATCCACCAGGTGGAAGGGCTGCGGCCGGAGGACTTGACGGTGCTGGACCCGGCCGATGCCGCCCGGTATCGCCAGGAGCATCCGCCCGCACGCGACGGTGACCAGGACGCCGATGCCCCGGTCGAGGACCGGCCGGAGCCGGTGGCGACGGATCCTCCGGCGCTGCCCGATGGCGTGCGGGTGCGTCCTCCGGACAACGTCGGCCGGGGCGAGGGCTCGGTGGCGTTCGCCGACGCGGCGGTCTCGCGCGAAATGGGCAAGGAGGTCTTCCGCAGGCTTATCGAGTGGTCCAGGCGGGAAGGCGCGCGCGTTCAGGCGGAGAACGAGGGAAACCGGGTCACCCGGGTGGCCGACCGCGTCAACCAGGTGCTCTACGTCCCGTCCGAGGACAGCCACGAACCCTTGTCGCTCAAGTGGTTCGACCAGATCAACGACCGGATCTTCCTGGACGTGCTGGATCCGGATCTGGCCACGCCCGCGGCCGACATGTTGCTGCGCAAGGCATTGAACGGTGGCGTGCCCGTCCTGCGCGTCGCCCGCACACCGTTCGGCGAGACGGCGCAGCTGGTGGTGCTGCGTGCCGGCCTCGGCGAGGGTCAGTACCACGACACCATCCAGAACCACAGTTCCACCCGGAGCCTGCAGGCGACGGCGGGGGAGTCCGAGACGAAAACCAGCACCTGGACGCTGGAGGCGGGTGTCGGCTTCGCCAACTACGCCCTGCACGGTGCGGCCGACCTGACCCAGGCGCTGCTGAACAGCGAGTTCCACGCGTCGTACGAACGGGGCAAGGCACGCGAGATCACCGACACGACCACCGCGGGTACCGGCGTGCGGGAGAACATGCGTTTCCTGCACGACCTCGACGTGACCATGGAGGTGTACCCGTGGTCGACCGCAGGCCGGTACACCAAGGTGCTGGGGAAGGCATGGTCCTCGGTCGAACCGCACCAGTTCGACACGGCTTGGGAGGATCATTTCTCCCTTCCGCTGGGCGTCAAGTCCAGTGTGGACAAAGAGCTGGTCATCCGGGAAGGCGCCGAGCCGAAGCAGCCGATCGAGCGGATCTCCGGCCTGTGGCAGCACGGGAAGGACGGTGAACGCACCGGGTACGGTTTCCAGCGCGACGACAACGGCCGCACCATCGCCGACGTCCACATCCGGCCGTTCAACGCGCCCCAACGCGACGAGGCGCTGCGAAACCTGGTCAAGGGCCGGGCACCGGACGCGAACGGCACGGTGCCGGAAATCCCCAACCGGCCACTGCTGCCCGCGCGGACCGCGGCCAAGATCTTCACCACGACCGGGCTCAACCTGCGTCAGGTTCATCTGCACCGGGCGCTGTCCCAGCAGGGTGACGTGACCACCTTCCACGAAGGTCCCCTGAAGCAGCTGAAGATCGAGGGCAAGTTCACCAACGCCGAGCTGGTCGACAGGCTCGACGGCTCGTTGACCCGGACCGGTGTGGAGAAGGAGACGGTGGCGTCCGGGGTGGCGCGCCGGGCCGTGCTGGAGGCTGTGGAGGCCAGCGACATCCGGGGCGAGCCGATCAACGGGGCGGCCAGCCGCCCCGGCGCCTCGCTCATCGAGTACGTGCGGCCGATGCTGGACTACAGCGGCCAGCACCAGAACGTCGTGTCGACCGAACGCGAGCTGGGCAGGCCCGGCGGCAGTTCGTCCGAGGACCGTTACCTGGTCAGGGTCACCCCGCGGTGGTCGATCACCCCGACCTACCGGGCCAAGAAAGCCCAGTGGCTCGGCTGGAACAGGACGTTCCGCATCGGCAGGGACGAACCGATCATGCTCGAGGTGGATCGTCAGGGCCTGACGGAACTCGGCCTGCGCGAGCCGGAGCACGGGGGCGCGGACGAGACCTCCCGGGATCGGGCACCGGAGAACGATGACCCCGCCGCGGTGCGGGAAGGGGAGTCGTCGCCGAATTCGACGCCGGAGTCGAGTCCGGAGATCGAGCGAGGCGCGGTACCGTCGATCAAGCTGCCCACGACGCTGGAGATCCAGAAACCGCCGCTGTCCTCGGGGCCCAAGCCTGCCCCGTCGCCGAAGTCGTCGATGAATCTCAGCGACTTCAAGGGAAAGCCCGCAGAGCACTCTCCGGCACCCTCGGTGGGCCGGTCGGCCGCGTCCGACTCGGCGTCCCACAGCTCGCACAGTGACAAGGGCACCGACAGCCCGTCGCGGAGCGAGGCCGCCGAGGAGCTGTTCCGGCCGCAGGATCGGGCTTGGGAAGAGCAATGGGAGCAGCAGGTCGCCGCCGCCCGGGATTGGATCGACACCAGCAAGGCGAGTGACCGGCACAGGAAGTTCGCGGGCGCGATCGTCAGTGAGGAAATCCAGCTACCGCTGGAGCTGCGGCGACCGGCCCCGGGGCAGCAAGTGGAGCTGGACAGGCGGCTCGCCGGGATTCACGACGTGGTGTTGCAGCGCTTTGTCGCCGAGAACGAATCCGCGGCTCGCGAGCTGGCCCGTGAACTGGCGGAGCGATACCGCATCGGCCGCGAGTTGTTCGCGCGTCAGGACCAGGCGTGGGAGGAGCACTGGGCGCAGCAGGTCGACGCCGCGCGGAAGTGGATCGAGCGCGGTAAGGCGACCTTCTCGCACAAGCAGACCGCGGGCACGATCGTCAGTGTCGCGATCCAGCTTCCGCAGAGGCTCCAGCGGCCGACTTCGGGTCCGGAAGCTCGGTTGGACGAGCTGCTTGCCGGGATTCACGACGTGGTGTTGCACCGTCTGGTTGTCGAGAACGAAGCCGCGGCTCGTGAGCTGGCTCAAGAACTGGCCGAGCGGTACGGCATTCGCCGGACCCGGGGCGGACCTGCCGGCGGTCCGCTGGGCAAGACGGTGAAGCGCATCAGCGAACGTGTCGGTGAGAGCAGCCGGAGCCGGATAGAGCGCGTCCAGCAGAGGTTGGGTGGCACGCCTCGGCTGCCGGGTTACACCTCGACCTACACCAAGGCCGAGGTCGTCAAGCACGCTGCCGAGCTGGGCGTGAGCGAGCGGGAGTTCGAACGGTTCACCGAACTCGGTCTGGACACCAGCCCGAAGGAAATCCTCGCGCTGGCCGGGACCGCGGGTGTGCCCGCCGGTGTCCTCGTCCGGCTGTCCACCTTGCTCGATGGGTTGCCCACCGGCATTCTCGATCAGGCCAGGAATTCTGCCGAGATCATGGGCTTGCCCAACGAGAAACCGGTGATCCGGCTCGCCGATCGGGTGGCGGAAAGCCCGGAACGACTCGAAGTACTGGGCGGGTACCTTCGTGAACTGGTTCCGGACGTGGCGGCCGCGGATCGGCTGACCGGCGCGGAGCTGGAGCAGGGCCTGCGCGATCGGCTGCGCGAGCTGGGGCTGTACGGCGAGAACGACCTCAATCACCTGATCGCGCTGTCCGAGGTACTGGGCTGGGGCAGTGAGGGGCTCCAGTGGCTCGGCTCGTACCTCGGCAACCGCAACGTTCCGTTGGAGCTGCTGCACGATCTGCCCAGCGGGTTCGTGAAGGAGGGCCTTACCCGGCTGCGCGATGCCGAGCGTCTCGGTGTCAAGCTCGAACAGCAGCAGTCTGACGTCGGTAAGGCGGCGGTTCGGGACGAATTGGCTCGCTTGGCGGGCCTGCCCGATGGTGAGGTGCTCCAAGCCGTCGCGGACAAGCTGAACGTCACGAAGCTGCCTGATCTGGTCGCTCTGCACGACGACTTCGCCGCCATCCACGAGCAGCACGCGGCTGCGCGTCCTGATGAGCGGGCGCGGCGGATTGTCGACGAGCTGAAGGCTCGGCTGGACGGCCGGGACATCGACAGCGATGCTTTGGTGCGGCTGAGTACTCGGCTCGGTTTGCGGTTCGAGGACCTTGCCGCGCTGCACTCTTCGCGGCATTCCGCCCGGCTGGTCGGCCAGTTCACCCAGAACCTGACCGGGGAGCGGCTCGCCGAATCCGAGACCGGCGACTACGCTCGAATGTTCCGTGACTACCTCACGTCGCGCGATGAAAGCGAACAGCGCCGCGTGCTGGACAGCTTCGCGCAGTCCGTTCGGGAACTGCCGGACGATGGGCTCTTCGGCCGTCACGTCGAGCACAAGTTTTCTGCCGCGCTTCAGACGCTGCCGACGTATGGCGAGGCGGTCCCGCAGCCCCGTCCGCGTCCCGGCGCGAAGATGCTGGCTGAGCTTCCGCGTAATGACTATGCCGGGCATGAGGCCGATAAGCTGGCCGGTCGGCTGGGTATTTCCCGGTCGGATTTCGACGAGTACAACCGGCGGTCGTGGTTTGATCCGGATGCGCTGATCCGGCTGTCCGACAAGACCGGCACTCCCGTGCGCCAGCTGGTCGAGCTGAGCGCGAAGATCGGCCGGGTGCCCGCCGACCTGCCGCAGATAGCGCATCGGATCGGGCGGCATCCGCGCGAAGTCGCCGAGGTGGCCCGCAGGATCGGCTATTACGGCGTCGATCCGCGGGATCTGGTGGTCCTGCGCTCCGTGTTCGATCGGCTGGGCCTGCGGCCGGACAATGACTCGCTGGGCACCGCAGACCTGGCAGGCGCGGTCGACAAGCGCGCGACCGCGGTCACCAACGCACTCATGGAGCGGCTGCGCGCTCGGCTGGATCCTGGTCGGCGAGCGCTCGAGGTGCTCAGCGAGCGGTTGGGCGAGACCCAGCTGAGTGCGGAGCGGCTGTTGTGGACGCTCAGCCGTGTCGAGAAGGGACGATCGCCCAGCACCCCGCGGGAGGGCGACTTGTGGCTCGCCGACTGGTGGGCAGACGAGCTCGAAATGAACGAGCGGCGGACCTCCGGGTTCAAGCAGGACCTGATCGAGGTCCCGCAGGTCGACCCGGGTGCGATCGCCAAGCTGGTCCACGACCACTACGGCATCGGCCTGTACGCCAAGCGCTTCGAAGAGATCTACTCGGCGAGCAAGGTGGCCGGCCGGACGATCGACGGCGTCGAGGAGGTGGCGAAGCAGCTCGGCTTCGAGGGTAAGCCGACTGTTCTGCTGGAACTGGCCGAGAAGCTACCGGCTCATCCGTGGGTGCTGCCTTCGTTCCGTCCCTTGGTGAGCACGGTCAAGTTCGGCTTTCACGTCGACAACGCTCGCCGGACCATCGACGACCTCGTGGAGGGTTACCGGCAGAAACTGAACTGGGTGCCGGAGAACGTCGGAAAACAGGACGTCTACGACTTCCTTGCCGACCGCCGGCCCGCACCAGGAGAACTGCATGACAGCGAATGGCTGACCAGGGAGGCTCACCGCTGGGAAGAGGAGAAGTTCGGCCCCGAACGAGCCGAGGCCCGGCGACTGTTCGCTCGGTACAGGAATGAGGAGTGGTTCAACCGGCACGATTACCAAACCATTCGGGAGCGCCTCGGCCAGGATCACGATGCGTTGATCCTGCGGCTGAGTGAGCAACAACGCCGGGTGCCGAAACTCCACGAGGTGTACCAGCCCCGATTGCTGTCCACGGCCGACCTTCTGCGCCTGGCCTTCGAGACGAACAGCGATCCGCGCGAGGCCCGCGTATACGTCGAGGACTATGCGTTGGCGCACCGAGAGCCCTGGGGCCTGGTGGATCAGAAGCGCTCGGCGTATGAGGCGGTGCGCGAGAGGCTGCCGCAGTGGCTGGCGTACCAGAAAGAACGGCTGCAGCTCGACGGGCTGCCGCTATGGGAAGTGCGCGACAGCCTTCAGGAAGCGGGCCGCCGTTTCCCCGATCTGGACAAACTGTCCGATCAGGATGCGATCGGTGCTGCTCGGGGTCTCGGATTCCCGGAGCCGGTCCGCGCCGAGGCCGCGCTCGATGGGTTCCGGCCTGGGTACGAGCCGGGCCCGGGACAGCCGGTGGTGTCCGGGAGTTTCGTGACTCCGGAGGATCGGGCGCGGTTCTACGACGTGCACTTCGGTGACTTGGCGCGGGTGAACGAGCCGGTTCCGGGTGAGCGGGGTGGCTCTGATGGGCGGTTGGAGAACTGCATCGATGTGACTGTCCAGGCGGCGAATATCCGCTTGTCGGGCAATCCGCATCGGGCGGAACCGGGTGGTCCGGTGAGTGGTGCGCGGGTTGTGCAGACCATGGGGGCAGATCACCTGCGTCGGCGTTTCCCGAATTTCGATGAGTTCAACGCGGCTGTTGAGCGGGGGCTGGGCTCTCGGGGGATGGCTCTGGTGTCGGGCCGGGTGGCGGACGGGCGGCGGCACGGCTACCTCGCCGTCAAGTCGGGCGGTGACGCGGTGATCTACGCGGATGTGGCGGGCAAGACCATCGCCGACTTTTCCGGGGTCGAGGATCTGCGGTTCGCGCCGTTTGATTCCCGAGCGACGTATGTGCCACCGCGGGCGGGCGACGAGGCGGCCGTTGGGGCGGGTCGAAACGACCAGTTCGCCGCGGATGACCCGTTCCTGGAGGAAATGCACGCCGGTCAGCTGAAGGACAAGGTCAAGTCCGTCCGCCAGCGGATGCGTGATCGTGGGCTGTTCGGTGGCCAGCGGTTGCCGGGGTACACCATGGACTATTCCAAGGACGCAGTCGCCAAGCACGCTGCTGAATTGGGTGTGCGTGAGTGGGAGTTCGGGAGGTTCATCAAGCTCGGCCTGGACACCAGCCTGAGCGAGCTCGTCATGCTGGCCAAGTCCGCGGGTGAGCCCGATCCCGGCGCTTTCGTCCGGTTGTCCACTTTGCTTGACCGGTTGCCCGGCGCCATCCTCGAGCAGGCCAGGAACTCCGCCGAGATCATGGGGTTGCCCAGCGAGAAGCCGTTGGTCCGGCTCGCTGACCGGGTGGCGGAAAGTCCGGAGCGGCTGGAATCCCTGGCTGAGTATCTTCGTGAACTGGTCCCGGATGCGGCGGCCGCGGATCGGTTGACGGGTGCGGAGCTGGAGCAGGGCCTGCGTGATCGTTTGCGTGATCTGGGGCTGCACGGCGAGAACGATCTCAACCACGTGATCGCACTGTCCGACGTACTGGGCTGGGGCAGCGACGGGATCCAGTGGCTTGGCTCGTATCTCAGCGAGCGCAGTGTTCCGTTGGATCTGCTGCGTGACCTGCCTGAGGGGTTCGTTCAGGAGGGCCTCACCCGGCTGCGCGATGCCGAGCGTCTCGGTGCCGAGATCGAGGGACAGCGATCCGACGCCGAGAAGGCGGCAGTCCGCGACGAACTGGCGCGCCTAGCCGGTCTGCCCGATGGTGAGGTACTCGAGGCTGTCGCGGCGAAGCTGAGGGTCAGCAAGCTGCCTGAGCTGGTCGCACTGCACGATGACTTCGCCGCCATCGAAGAGGACTTCGCGGCTGATCACGAGCAGCACGCGGCGGGGGGCGCCGATGATCGGTCGCAGCGGATCGTCGACGAGCTGAGGGCCCGGCTGAGCAACCGTGACATCGACCCCGGTGCCGCGGTGCGGCTGAGTACCCGGCTCGGCTTGCGGTTCGAGGACCTTGCCGTATTGCACTCTTCGCGGTACTTCTCACGGTTGGTCGGTCAGTTCACGCAAGGGTTGACCGGGGATCGGCTCGCCGAGTCCGGCACCGGCGATTACGCCCGGATGTTCCGCGACCATCTCGCGTCGCGTGATGAAGGCGAACGACGCCGCGTGCTGGACAGCTTCGCGCAGTCCGCCCATGAACTGCCGGACGACGGTCTCTTCGGAGACCACGTTGAGCGCACCTCTTCTTCCGCGTTGCAGAAGCCGCCGACGTATGCAGGGGAAGCCTCGCGGCCCCGCCCGCGTCCCGGCGTGAAGATGCTGGCCGGGCTTCCGCGTAATGACCACGCTCCGGGTGAGGTCGATGAGCTGACCGCCCGGCTGGGTATTTCCCGGTCGGAGTTCGACGAGTACACCCGGCAGTCGTGGTTCGATCCGGACGCGCTGATCCGGTTGTCGGAGAAGGACGGTGTTCCCCGGCGCCGGCTGATCGAGCTGAGCGCGAAGATCGGGCGGGTGCCCGTCGACCTGCCGCAGGTGGCGCATCGGATCGGACGCCATCCGCGCGAAGTCGCCGAGGTGGCCCGTCGGATCGGTCGCGACGGTGTCGACCCGCGGGATCTGGTGGTCCTGCGCCCCGTGTTCGATCGGCTGGGCCTGCGGCCGAACGATGACTCGCTGGACACGGCAAAGCTGGCCGAGGCGGTCAATCTGCGCGTAGCGGCGGTCACCACTCCACTCATCGAGCGGCTGAGCGCTCGACTGCATCCTGATGATCTGCAAGCGCTCGACGTGCTCGCCGACCAGATGCGCGAGACCCAGCTGAACGCGGAGCGGCTGTTGTGGACGCTCAGTCGCGTCGACAAGGGACGATCGCACCGGACCCCGCGAGAGGGCGATCTGTGGCTCGCCGACTGGTGGACCAAAGAACTCGAAATGGACAGGCGGTGGGCCGCCACGTTCAAGAAGGGCCTGGTCGCGGTCCCGCACATCGACCCGGGTGCGATCGCCAAGCTGGTCCACGACCACTACGACGAGGCCAAGTACCTCACCCGGTTCCAGGACATCTGGTCGGCGAGCATGGTGGCCGACCGGACGATCGACGGCGTCGAGGAGGTGGCGAAGCAGCTCGGCATGGAGGACAAGCAGACCGTTCTGCTGGAACTGGCCGAAAACCTCCCGGCTCATCCGCAGGTACTGCCTTCGTTCCGCCATCTGGTGAGCAAGCTGAAGTTCAACTGGGACCCCTTCGATGTTCTTCAGGACATCGACAGCCGCATGGAGGATTACCGGCGGAAGCTCAACTGGGTCCCGGCGACCGCCGGTAAGAAGGATGTCTACGACTTCATCGCCGACCGCCGGCCCACGCCCGAACAGCTTGCCGACGACAACTGGCTGACCAGGGAGGCCAGCCGCTGGGAAGAGGAGAAGTTCGGCCCCGAACGAACCGAGGCCCGGCGCCGGTACGCCCGGATCGGGAACGAGGGGTGGTTCGACAAGAACGACTACCAAACCATTACGGAGCGCCTCGGCCCGGAGCATGATGCGTTGATCCTGCGGGTGAGCGAGCAGCAACGCCGGGTGCCGAAACTCCACGAGGTGTACCAGCCCCGGCTGCTGTCCACAGTAGAACTCCTGCGCGTGGCGGCCGAAACGAACAGTGATCCGCGCGAGGCCCGCGTATACGTCGAGGATTACGCGGTGGCGCACCGAGAGCCCTGGGGCCTGGTGGACCAGAAGCGCTCGGCGTACGAGGCGGTGCGGGAGAGGTTGCCACAGTGGCTGGCGTACCAGAAGGAACGGCTGGAGCTCGACGGGCTCCCGCTGTGGGAAGTGCACGACAGCTTGCGGGAAGCGGGCCGCCGGTTCCCCGATCTGGATCAGCTGTCCGATCAGGATGCGATCTCCGCCGCGCGGACCGGCGAATTCCCGCAACCGGTCCGCGCGGTCTCCGAGTCCACGGGGTTCCGGCCTGGGCACGAGCCGGGTCCGGGGCGGCCGGTGGTGTCCGGGAGTTTCGTGACTCCGGAGGATCGGGCGCGGTTCTACGACGAGCAGTTCGGTGACTTGGCGCGGGTGAACGAGCCGGTGCTGGGTGAGCGGGGTGGCTCTGGTGGGCGGTTGGAGAACTGTGTCGATGTGACTGTTCAGGCGGCGAATACCCGTTTGTCGGGTGTGCTGCATCGGGCGGAGCCGGGTGGTCCGGTGAGTGGTGCCCGGGTCGTGCAGACGATGGGAGCGGATCACCTCGGGCAGCGTTTCCCTGGCTTCGGCGAGTTCAACGAGGCTGTCGAGCGGGAGTTGGGCTCTCGGGGGATGGCTCTGGTGTCGGGTCGATTGGCGAATGGGCGGCGGCACGCCTACCTCGCCGTCAAGTCGGACGGTGGCGCGGCGGTCTACGCGGACGTGCATGGCAAGGACATCGCCGACTTTTCCGGGGTTCGGGATCTGCGGTTCGCACCGTTCGATTCCCGATCGACGTATGTGCCGCCGCGGGCGGGCGACGATGCGGCCGTCGGGGCGGGTCGAGACGATCAGTTCGCCGCGGATGACCCGTTCCCGCGGGAGATGCACGCCGGAACCGGGCCGAGTTCGGAGGAGTTGTTCGTGCCGCAGGACCGGGCTTGGGAGCGGCACTGGGCGCAGCTGGTCGAAGCCGCGACGAGGTGGGCCGACCGCGGTAAGGCGACCGACGAGCAAATGCGGTCCGCGCGTGCGATCCTCAGTGCCGAAATCCGGCCGCCGCTGAACCCGCGGCACTCGGCCTCGGGGCCGGGGGCCAGGTTGAACACGCTGCTGCGCGAGATTCACGACGTCGTACTGCACCGCCTGGCTGTCGGGGGCGAACCCGCGGCCGGCAAGCTGGCGCGTGAACTGGCCGAGATATACGGTGTTCGCCGCACCCGAGGCGGCCCTGACAGCGACAGCGGTCGCGACCAGGTGGAGCGTGTCCAGCAGGACATGAGTGGCGATCGCTCGCAGTCGGGTTCCACCAAGACCTACTCCAAGGAGGAGATCGCCCGGCACGCCGCCGAACTGGGCGTGCGTGAGGAGGAGTTCAAGAGGTTCACCGACCTCGGCTTGGGCACCAGTCCGAAGGAAGTCTTCGCGCTTGCCGGGGCGGTGGGGGTTCCTGCCGGTCTTTTCGTCCGGCTGTCCACTTTGCTCGAGCGGCCGCCCGGCGCCATCTTCGAACAGGCCAGGGAATCCGCCGAGGCCATGGGGTTGCCCAGCGAAATGCCGGTGCTCCGGCTTGCCGATCGGATCGCGGAAAGTCCGGAGCGGCTGGAATTCCTGGCGGACCACCTTCGTGAACTGGTCCCGGACGCGGCGGCCGCGGATCGGGTGACCGGTGCGGAGCTGGAGCAGGGCCTGCGTGATCGCCTGCGTGACCTGGGCTTGCACGGTGAAAACGAGCTGAACCAGCTGATCGCGCTGTCCGACGTGCTGGGCTGGGGCAGTGAAGGGATTCCCTGGATCGGCTCGTACCTCACCAGACGCGATGTTCCGCTGGACCTGCTGCACGACCTGCCTACCGAATTCGTGAAGAACGGCCTTACCCGGCTGCGTGACGCCGAGCGTCTCGCTGCCGAGTTCGAAGAGCGGCGGTCCGATGCCGGCAAGGCGGCGGTTCGCGACGAACTGGCGCGCCTGGCGGGTCTGCCCGACGGCAAGGTGCTCGAGGCTGTCGCGGCGAAGCTGAACGTCAGGAACGTGCCTGATCTGGTCGCTCTGCACGATGACTTCGCCGCCATCCACGATGACTTCGCGGCTGGTCACGAGCAGGACGTGGCCGCGCGTCCCGAGGAGCGGGCGGCGCGGATCGTCGACGAGCTGAGGGCCCGGCTGGCCGATCGGGACATCGACAGCGATGCCTTGGTGCGGCTGAGTACCCGGCTCGGCCTGCGGTTCGAGGACCTTGCCGCACTGCAATCGCGGCACTTCGGCCGGCTGATCGGTCAGTTCACGAAGAGGTTGACCGGGGACGGGCTCGCCAATTCCACGAGCGGCGCCCATGCCCGGATGTTCCGCGACTACCTCACGTCGCGCAGTGCGCAGGAACGGCGCAGCGCGCTGGACAACTTCCCGCGGACCGGCCCGTATCTGCTGGACAACGATTTCTTCGGTGACACCGTTGAGGACGTCTTTTCCGCCGAGCTGCCGAAGCTGCCGTCGTACGGTGAGGAGCTCAAGCCGTTTGCTCCGCGTCCCGGCCGGGGAATCCTGGCCGAGCTTCCGCGCAATGACTACGCTCCGCGCGAGGCTGACAAGCCGGCCGCCCGGCTGGGTATCTCCCGATCGGAATTCGTCAAGTACAACCAGCAGTCGTGGTTCGACCCGGATGCGTTGGTCCGGCTGTCCGGGAAGACCGGTGTTCCCGTGCCCGAGCTGATCGGGCTGAGCGCGGCGATCGGCCGGATTCCCGTTGACCTGCCGCAGATCGCGCACCGGCTCGGTGTCCCCGCGCGCGAGCTCGTCGAGGTGGCTCTCGGGACCGGTCGTTCCGGTGTCGACCCGCGGGATCTGGTGATTCTGCGCCCCGTGTTCGACCGGCTGGGCCTGCGGCCGGTCGATGACGCCCTGGGAACGGCGGAGCTGGCCACCGCGGTCCACAACCGCGCGGCCGCGGCCACCCGTGTACTGGTCAACCGTCTGAATGGCCAAGTTCATTCGCGTCGTCTCGACGAGCTCGAAGAGCACCTGACCACGGAGCGGCTGTTGTGGACGCTCAGCCGCGTCGATCAGGGACGATCGCCAGGGCACCCGCGGGAAGGCGATCTGTGGCTTGCCCACTGGTGGGCCGACGAACTCGGCATGAGCGACCGGGTGGGCCTCGGGTTCTCGATGGGCATGGCCGGGTTCCCGCACGTCGACCCCGAGGCGATCGCCAAGCTGGTTCGCGACCACTACGACGCGGACGAGTACCGCACCCGGTTCCAGGAGATCTACCGGGCGAGCCTGGAGGCCGGCGTGGCGATCGACGGCGTCGAGCAGGTGGCGAAGCAGCTCGGCATGGAGGATGAATCGAGGGTTCTGCTGGAACTGGCCGAGAGCCTGCCGGCGCATCCGCTCGTGCTGCCTTCGTTCCGCCCCTTGGTGAACACGCTCGGGTTCGGGCAGGACGCCGACAATGTCCGCCGGAACATCGACGACCGCGTGGAGGAGATTCGGCAGGAACTGAACTGGGTGCCGGAGAGCACCGGCAAACGGGATGTCTACAACTTCCTGGCCGTGCGCCAGCCCAAACCCGAAGAACTGAACGACAGCGAATGGCTGACCAGGGAGGCCCGCCGCTGGGAAGAGGAGAACGTCGGCCCCGCGCAAGCCGAGGCTCTGCGCCTGCTTGCTCAGGTGTGGAACGAGGGATGGTTCAACGAGCGCGATTACCACACCCTTCGGGACCACCTCGGCTCGGAGCACGCCGGGCTGATCCTGCGGGTGAGCGAGCAACAACAACGGGTGCCCAAGCTTCGGCAGCTGCACGATTCCCGGTTGTCGCGGCTACTTCCCACAGCCGAACTCCTGCGCCTGGCCCTCGAGACGAACAGCGATCCGCGCGAGGTCCGCGTCTTTGTCGAGAACTACGCGCGGACGCACCGAGGGCCCTGGGGGCTGGCGGACCGGAAGGCCGAGCTGTACGACGTGGCGCGGGACCTGCTGCCCCAGTGGAAGGCGTTCCAGCAGAAGCGGCTGAAGCCGAGGGCGCGTTTCCGGCTGTGGACCGCGGAGGAAGGCCTCCAGCTGTGGACCGTGGACAGGAACCTGCGGAAAGCGGGCCGGAGTTTCCCCGATCTGGACCAGCTGCCCGATCAGGACGTGCTGTCCGCCGCGCGAGGTGAGGCCTGGCCGGAGCCGTCCGGCACCCCGCGCCCGGCCGGACACGGCGCCGCATCCGCGTTCGATGGGTTCCGGTCCGGGTACGAGCCGGGTCCGGACCGGCCGGTGGGACAGGGGAGTTTCCGTACTCCGCAGGACGAGCAGCGGTTCGTCGGCCGGTTCCTCGGTGATCTCCAGGGGGTGAACAGGCCGATACCGGGTGAGTGGGCCGGCGCCGGGCGCTCGGAGGACTGTGTCGCGGTGACTGTCCAGATGGCGAACACCCGTCTGTCGGGCAGGTTGCATCGGGCGGAGCCGGTTGGCCCGGTGAGCGGTGCCCGGGTCGTGGAGATCATGGGAGGGGAGCACCTCCACCGGCGTTTCCGGGGCTTCGACGAGTTCAACGCGGCCGTCGAGCGGGAGTTGCCCGCCGAGGGGGTGGCTCTGGTGTCGGGCCGGGTGCGGCCTGGGTGGCGGCACACCTACACCGCTGTCAAGCTGGCCGGCGGGGCGATGGTCTATGTGGACGCGGATGAGACCGGTCGCATCCATATCCGGGACCTGTCCGGGGTCGAGGATCTTCGGTTCGCGCCGTTCGATCGCCGATCGACGTACGAGCCACCGTGGGCGGGCGAAGCCGAGGCCGCTGGGGCGCGGCGAACCGATCAGTTCGCCGCGGATGATGACCCGTTCCTGCGGGAAATGCACGCCGGGACCGGACCGAGTGATTCGGCCCGTGTCTTCGACGGGTTCAAGGACGGGTATGTGCCGCGCCGTGGCTCTCCGGTGACGGCGCGTGCGTTCCGTGCTCCGGAGGAATCGAAGCGGTACTACCAGGAGAATTTCGGGGACCGCGAGCGCTCGATCGAGCCGATGGGCGCTGAGGCCAGGGACCGGGTGGCGCGGCAGGTGGCCCACAGCGCGAGGATGCGGCTCGGGGCGTCTCACCTCAACGAGAATCTCGAGGCCGGCTTCCGCGGGGCGGGACAGCCGGAAGAGGTGCTGGTGCTCGGTCGTTCCGATGACGGGCAGTGGCGGGTGTTCCTCGCCGACCGGCGTGCCCGTGGTGAACGGCCTTCCGGCGATGTGGTTCGTTACGCGGATTTGTCCACCCGGGACATGGTCGACCTGTCGAACTTCTCCGATCTTCGATTCCTCCCGATCGAACCGCATAATGCGCGTTCGCTGTCGTCGTTCATGAAGCACCACCAGCCGTCGGACTTCCGTGGCCTTTTGCCCGGCACGGACACGTCGTCCGGCCCGGCCGTCGACAGGAGGACAGGAACCGAAAGCACGCCGACGCCGGAACGCGCGAAGGCTCCGGAACGTCGGACAGAACGCAGGATGCCCGAGACCGCGCGTACTCGGCACTTCCCGGAGCTGGCCGGCTTCGCGGAGGTGGACCCGCGCATTACGGCTCGGGAGTTCACTCCTGTGGTGAGCGACTTGGGTCGCGCCGGGCACGCGCAAGAGGATCTCGCGCCGATTCTCGCCGCGATCGAGAAGGTGAACGAGCCGGTTCCGGGTGAGCGGGGTGCCCCGGACGGTCGGTTGACGAACTGCGTCGCGGTGAACATCCAGGCGGCGAACACGCTCCGGACGGGCCGTTTGCATCGGGCGGAGCCGGGTGGTCCGGTGACGGGTGCCGATGTCGTGCGGGCGATGCAGCGACGTCTCCGGGGCCCGTACCCGAGTTTCTTCGGTGATTTCACCGAGCACCTCGATCGGGCGTTGTCCAGGGACGCGGCCAAGCAGGGCAATAGTGCCGTAACGCCGATGGCGTTCGTGTCGGCTCGGTTCCCCGGTAACGAGTATCGGCACCCGCTTCTCGCCGTGCGGCTCCCCGACAGCGGGGTTCGTTACATCGATGCCTCGGCCAGGAGCGAGGGGAATGCCTCCACCAAGCCCGTCGTCGTCGACATGTCGAACGCCCAGGCCGCGGACCTGTGGTTCGCGCCGTTCGAGTCCGGCAAGACCTATTCGCCGCCGGGCAGTCGCAGCAAGTTCGGTGGGCTGAAGGACAAGCTCGCGGCGTGGAATCGGGGTGAGGATTCCTACCACGAAGCCCAGTTCGCGAAGGAACCGCACGCCGGATCCGGGTCGGACGGACGGCACGGATCGAGCAGCAAGTCGTCGCGACCGAGCCGGTTGCCGATCCGCTCCGGTGCGCAGGCGCCGCGTTACGAAGCCGCGTACTCCAAGGAGGAGGTGAAGCGGCACTCGCGCAAACTCGACATCAGCGAGCATGAGTTCCGTCAGCTGGAGAAGGCCGGGCTGGCCGCCGCGCCAGGGAAGCTGGACGAGCTGGCCAAGCAGTTCGGCGATCCTAAAGCGAAACCGCTGGTCCGGCTGGTGCTGGCCGCGGACGACCCGCGCCAGGCGCTGGACGGGCTGCGCGCACTGCCGAAACTCGCCGAGAAGGTCGGCCTGCCCAACGCCAAACCGCTGTACCGCCTGGTGCGAACGCTGGGCGTCGACGCGAGCCACCTTCCGGTACTGCGTGAGCACCTGGCCACGCTGGCTCGCGACCCGGAGGCCGGATCGCTGAGCGGTGCCGCGCTGGTCGAGAAGCTGCGGCCCGAGCTGCGTCCGTACGGTGTGCGCACCAACGACGACATCGGCTACCTTCTCGGCCTGACCCACCGGCTGAAGTGGGGACCGGCCGACCTGAAGCACCTGACGTCGAGGGCCGACGGGATGGTACCTCTCGAGCTGCTGCACGAGCTGCCTGCGGACTACCTCGCTTCCAGGCTGAACCGGCTACGGGTTGCCGTAAATGCCGAGAAGAACCGTGACGCCCGCGCTCTTGCAGACCTCGTCGGGCTGCCGCCGCAGCCTGCCGTGATGCGGGCGGTGGCCGAAGGCCTCGGGCTGGGGTCGCTGGCGGACCTGGCGATCTTCAAGGAAGACCTGTGGGAGATCAGCCGCGGTGGCCTCGACGCCGACACCATCGTGCGGGAGTTCAACCGGCGGTTGGACGGTGCCGATATCTCACCGCCGCGTTACACCGCGTTGAGCAGCAGGCTGGGCTTCCCGGCGTTGGACCTCTTCGCGCTGCTCCCTGCCGATTCCCGGTGGTATTCCAAGCACACCACCCGGTTGGTCGCGGAGTTCCTCGAACAGCGCCCCGAGTCGCCGGTGGACGAGCGGGTGACCGCTCACCTCCGTGACCACGTGTCGATCGAGGATTTGGCCGAGGGGCTGCCCACCGATGACGCCGAGCGCGCCATGCTCGAGTTCGGTGCCATGGGCGACGTCGGCTTCGAGCAGATCCACGCCATCGAACGCCAGTTGGCGGACGAGGTCGGGGGCCGGGGCGCCGAGGATCTCGATGGACTCGCGCAGAACGTCGAAATCGCCGCGGAGATCGCTTCCTTCGATCGGATCCGTCGCCTTGCCGCGGCGCAGCGGCTGGCCGCGGCCTATGACCAGATTGTGCCGCTGGCCAGTGCTGTCCGCGTCGGGGATGGCCGGGCACTGGTGCGGGAGGCCCTGCAGTGGACGTCATCGGACCAGCCGCCCACGTACGCTGAGGGGGACCCCAACGCGGGACAGAGTGAGCATTCGGACCAGCCGACGTTCGTGGCACGGCCCGGCGACGAGATCCGCGCACTGATGCCGCGCAGGGACTACGACGGCAAGGAATCCGCCAAACTGGCCAGGAAGTTCGACGTCAGGCCGGACTACTTCACCACCGTGCTGCTCAGGACCCCGTGGTTCGACGTGGACGCGGTCACCAAGCTGGCTGATCGGCTGGACGTGACGCCTGCGGAGCTGGTGGAGTTCAGCGAGAAGATCGACCGGCTGCCGACCGATCTCCTGCAGCGCGCGCACCAACTGGGAATCGCCGACCTGTACACACCGCGCCAGTTGTTCGAGATGTTCCGCGACTTCAACGTGGATCCGCGCCGCACGACCTGGTTGTCCGATGCGTTCGCTCTGCTGGCCTCGTCGCAGAGGGAGGGCGAAGAGAGGCCGACGCCGTCCGAACTCATCGGGCACTTGCCTGATTACATCGAGCGCTACAGCGGTGATCACGCGTGGATGCGTGACTGGCTGTTCTGGGCGCACAGCCGATCGGTCGTTTCGGCCGAACAACGCGCGCGCGAAGCGAACCTGTGGCTGAACGATTGGTGGGCCGGCCAGACGGGCGTGAGCCCGGACGACGTCCGTGCCGACCTGCGGGACCGGCCCGGCCTCCTGGCCCAGACAGTGCTGGTGTCGAACAAGGTCGGCCTCGA
This sequence comes from Amycolatopsis sp. NPDC058986, assembly GCF_042741125.1. Lineage (NCBI taxonomy): Bacteria > Bacillati > Actinomycetota > Actinomycetes > Pseudonocardiales > Pseudonocardiaceae > Amycolatopsis > Amycolatopsis sp. NPDC058986. The sequence continues at coordinate 56,657 of NZ_JBHYJW010000013.1, forward strand.
CCCCAAGACCGAGTACCCGAAGCTGCGTGACTACCGTCAGCCGATCGACCAGCTGGCGGAGGCGCCGGAGTTCGCGCGGAAGTTCGGGGTACGTGACGCGCGGAAGCTGTACGGTTTGGCGGTCGACCGGCACGCCACCCTCGAGCAGCTTCGCGGATTCCGGCCACTGCTCCACGAACTCGATGATCCGGACAGAGGTGTCGAGCGGGTGGCCTACCGAATCTCGCGCACGGTCAGGGAACTGTCCGACATGATGCACGCCCCGGACGATGATGCGGTATACCGGTTCTTGGGCGAATTCGGACCGTCGCGCGAACAGCTGACCGAGCGCGGCCTGCGCACAGTGACCGAGGAGGCGCGTCGCTGGGCCTGGGAGCGGGAATTGGCGAAGGAGGACTGGTTCGACCAGGCGAAGTACAATCGCCAGCGGGACGAGCTGGGCCGCGAACACGCCGAGAATCTTCTGGGGCTGAGTGAAAGCCTGGAGACGGTCCCCGACGTTATCGGCGCGGCGAAGCGACTGCGCCCGGATACCCTGACCCCGCAGGGGTTGTTGCAGGCATCGCGTGACCTGGGGCTGCAGCCGGCGGAGCTTGTGGACCTCGCCAACCGGGAGCGGATCTCCGACCCCGATGAACTGGTCGACGCCTACTACCGGGATCCGGAATCACGGCCGGTCGACTTCGACGGCGGAACCGATGCGTGGAGCCCGGTCTCGGTCGGTGCCGGGGAGTCGCGGTTCGCGGACGACTATCAGCACGGTCGCATGATCACAGGCAACAGCTTTGCCGCCCCAGCGGACAACAAGCGATTCTTCGCCGAAAACTATGGCGACTTGAAGTTTGTGAACCAGCCGGAAGCCGGCGTGCATGAGTCGGCACTGCAAATCCTGGGTCGAGGCTATAACTGTAGTCCCGTCACAATTCAGTCGGCCAATATGCGTAATAATCCGGGAACCTTGTTCCGTGCCGAGCCCAGCGGTGGGACCAACATGGCGGAATTTGTCCATGCCGTAGCGGAACCGGTAGTAGGGCCATTCCGGGAACTTGTGCAGGTTGAAGAAGCTCTCAGGTCCTTGGCGAGCAATGGTGACCATGTGGCCGTTCTGATTGAACGAGTCGATCAGTCGCATACGGTTATGGGGCATCTGGACGGTGGCGGAACACCGCGGCTTGCAGACGTTCATGCCCGCGAAATGTACAACGCGTCCAATAAGGACAAGGCTTACTATGTTGTGGCGTTGCGGCGCGGCAAGGTCTATTCGGCGCCGTATCGGCGAGTTGAAGACGGCCTTGGGCTGACTGACGATGACATTGCCGACGACAGTCATAACATGCAGTGGTTCGGTTACGGCGATGCGTTCAGGTGGTTGTACCAATTAGGTCTGAGTCCAAAGGCGTATTTCAAGGATCTGCGTGCGTTGAGCAAGCAGCTCAACCGCTTCCCGGAAGAGTTGCCGAGTGTGGCGCGTGAGAACGGACTGCACCCGAAGGTTCTGGTCCGGGCGGGCGCGGAGACGGGATTCGCCCCAGGGAAGCTGGCTCCGTTCCGTCGTCTGCTGGCCCCCTTCAACGGAGAGCCGGGACATTCACCCCAGATCGCTCACCGTGCGAAATGGATTCGAGACCATGTGCTGCCCGAATTGATCCAGGGCCTTCGCTGGAATCGGGACACCTTCGACCGGTTCCTGGAGAGCGGGTACGCCGTACACCCGGGACTGGACGCGGCCTTCGATCGGCTGTTACGGCGGGATCCCTCCTGGACCAGCGGTTTGCGCGAGTGGGCAGGCAATGCCCAGCTCTGGCGGATGCGGAACATGGCGCCTGGCTTGGCGGGGCAGACCTTCCACGGCGGGCCCGGCGCCGGTCTCGTCCAGGGACAGACTCTTGGCGCGGGCAGGGGCAACGTCGGCACCGGTGATCTGATCTTCTTCGGCAGCTTCGCCACCCCGGCGGAGTCCAAGCGGCACTTCATCGAAAACCACGGCGACTTGGCGCAGGTGAACAAGCCGGAGCCCGGCGTGACCGAATCGGCGATGGAGACCTTCGGCCGAGAACTGAACTGCATTCAGACCGCGGTGATGGCGCGGAACACTCACCACCATCCGGGAACGGTGTTCCGGGCCAAGCCGAGTGGCGGGAACACGGCGGAAGAGCTTGTCGCGGCGACGGGCGGGCGTGTGGAAGGGCCCTACCGCACCCCCTCGGAGGTGAACGATGCCGCTGTCCGGCTCGTGCCCGAGGGTGGCGCCGAGATTTTGCTGATCGCGGGAGACGGCTCGTCTCCGTGGCACGCGGGACTGATCACGAGGGACAGCGCAGGAAGGGCGGCGGTTCCGGACGGACCCGCCAATGACATGGCCCGTTTCGGGCCGGATACCCAGCAGTTCCATGTCCTTGTGCTGCCCTCGAACGAGGTCTACCTGCCGCCGGTCCCCCGGCCGGTCGAGCGTGCTCTGGGGCTGGACGACGGTGACATCGCCGCCGATGCCCGTGACGTGCCGTGGTTCAGCGAGGACCGTTATGAGCGTCCTCTCCGGCTGTTGAACGACGCCGGCCTTGATCCCCGGCATCATTTCGGGTCGTTGCGTGAGTGGAGCCGGAAGCTCGACCGGTTGCCGGACGAACTGCGGGAGATCGCGGACGAAACCGGGGTCGAGGCGGGAGTCCTGCTGCGGTTGGGCGCGGAGACCGGGCTCACGCCGCGGGCGCTGGCGCCGCTGAAGCGCCTGATGGTGGAGTTGAACGGCGACCGGGTGGATTCGCCCCGGTTCGAGGAGGCGGCGAACCGGTTCACCCATGAAGTAGCGCCAACTCTCGTCAAGGGACTCGGCTGGGACCGGAGCACCCTCGATCGGTTCCTGGCGAACGGCACATCCGCGCATGCGGACCTGGAGCGGGCGTTCGAGCGGCTGCTGAAGCAGGATGCTTCGTGGTCACGCGATCTCGTCCAGGGTGAATGGGCGCACAACGCCCAGGCGTGGCTGATGCGGGACCTCGGCGTGCCGACGCGGGACGTCGATCGGATCCTCGGGGAGACGCGGGATCTTCGCGCCGAGGACTGGTTCGATGCTCGTGACTTCACCGGCCTGGTCGAAAAGATGGGTGGCGAGCACGCGGCGACGATCCTCGACGTGAGCCGGGCACCCCACCGCGTCCCTGCCGACTTGCCGAAACTTGCCAACACGCTGGGGATGCGCCCGGAGGACCTGCTCGATGCGGCGCACGGGGTGCAGCGCGATCCGCGGGACGTCGCCAGCTTCATCGCGTCCACCCGCCGGCCCGACCTGACGCCCACACCGCGGGGACGAGCCAAGTGGCTGAAATCGCTGAGGAGCGAGTACTCGCGGTGGGAGACCGGACAGCGGGAGCGCCTCCTGCTGTCGCAGGACCAGCCGATGTCCCAGGTGTGGGAAAAGCTGCGCGACCACGGCCTCGGGTTCGCCGCGCCGGAAGTGCTGGATCGGCCCGCGTTCCGGGACGGTTGGCGGCACGGTGACGCGATCTCCGAGGACGCGTTCGTCAACCCGGTGGACGCCCGGCGTTACGCCGTCGTGCACTACGACTCGGCGCTGGAGGTGAACAGGCCGCAGCCGGATGAGACCCACCAGGACCTCCGGGGCCGTGAGACGAACTGTCCGGCGGTGGCCGTCCAGACGGCGAATGCGATCGAGTTCGGGCGCGAGTTCGAGGCAGAGCCGAGTGCCCCGCTGACGGGCGCGCAGATCGAACACCAGAGCCGCGTGGAGTTCGACGAACCGTTCAAGGATTTCAAGGCGGCCGACGAGTACGTTCGGGGCGCGTTCAAGCCGGGCGACCAGGGACTGCTTTCCTTCCGGGGAGCCGACGGGATGCGGCATCTCTACAACGTCCACAAGCGCACTGAAGACCATGTCGACTACCTGGACATGACGCGAGTACCGGAAGAACTCGGCGACGAGACGGGCATGGCTCGTCTGCGTGCGGCTCACGAGGACGTGCGGATCGCGAAACTGAAGAGGGGCAAGGAATACCGGCCGCCGTATGCGGAGCCGACACCGCGGCGGCCCGTTCCGGGGCCGGCCTACCTGCGCGAATTGCATGCCGGCGGCCCGGCGGAGGTGACGGGGAAGGATCGCAGGGGTGCGGTGAGGATGTTCGATCCCCGCCGGGTTCGGGTGGAGAAGACCGCTGTCTTCGCCGAGCGGAGCCGTGGCACCGCGGGGCTGGACGTGGGGGCAAAGGGCAGGGGCGGCGATCTGGAGAAGATCGTCGCCAGGCTGCAGGAGTCAGGGGGTGTTGTCCGGACCGCGCCCGGTGAGTCGGTCGGCGAGGCAGCCAGGCTGGAGGATCGGCTCAGGCTGGTGTCGCTGCCGTCTCGTGAGGTGATCGTGCTGCGGCTGCACCCGAAGGAGGGCCAGGCCGCGAACAAGGTCCGGGTGCGGGTGGAGCGGGACGGGCACCACGCCAAGACGAGGTTTGTCCACGCCAAGTCCGCCGCGCAGATCGTGCACGCCTCGAAAGCTTTCGCGTCCGCTTACCGGAGGCTTTACGTTTCGGCGGACAATCCGCCGGGCGTGGTGTTGATGGTGCGTGACGGCCGGTCGCTGGCACCGTCGTTCGTCGAGGAGTTCGCGCGGCAGTTGACCAAGTTGATGATCGCGAAGCCGGTCACCCACAAGAAGGTCAACCGTGCCGCGGTGTACACGGATCGGCGTGCGATGGTCCGGGCCAGCACGGATCACTATCTCGGTGTTCCGGACAACCGTGGCTGGGTGACCTACGCGCGGGTCGCCGAAGATCGCTCAGGCCTGAAAAAGGTCGCGGACGGCGCTCGAAAACTGTTCAATCCGAACAGTGACTCAGGTCATCCGTTTATCGTGAACGTCCGGCGGGAGACCAGGTTCGACGACGACGAGCTCGAGTACCTCGAACAGCAGCCGCTCGGCGGGGCCAGGGAATCGGGTGACGAAGATCAGGCCGGTAGTGCTGCGCGTGATTCTGATTCTGATTCCGCGGCTGAATCAGATCGCTCGGGTACGAATTCGGATCGTTCGGATTCCGATGCGGAGTCAGTGGCGGGTGCTGGTGATCGGTCGAGGCGGTCCTCGACGTCGTCTGCGGGCAAGGGGCTGGACCGGGAGGATCTGCGGGACCTGGATCCGGATGCCAGGCCGGTGAACCCCGGCGTCGCGCCGGAGGTGAGGGACGACCCACTGGATGTCGCCGCCTTCGTCCGGTCCACCCAGCGGCGTCCGTTGATGCCCGGCGAGCCGTGGGATTCGCGGCGCACCGAATACTCGCGGTGGGAGACCGCCCAGCGGGATCGCCTCCTGCTGTCGCAGGACCAGTGGATTTACCAGGCGTGGGAAAAGCTGCGCGACCACGGCCTCGAGTTCGCCGCATCGGAAGACCTGGATCGTCCGGTGTTCCGGGACGGTTGGCGGCAGGGTGACGCGATCTCCAAGGACGCGTTCGTCGATCCGATGGACGCCCGGCGTTACGCCGTGGTGCACTACGACTCGGCGCTGGAGGTGAACAAGCCGCTCCCGGTCGATTCCCGCCAGGAGCTCGCGGGCCGGATGACGAACTGTCCGGCGGTGGCTGTCCAGACGGCGAACGCGATCGAGTTCGGGCACGTGTTCTGGGCAATGCCGGGCGCACCGCTGACGGGGGCGCAGGTCGAGCACCTGATCGACAGCGAATTCACCCAATCGTTCAAGGACTTCACCGCGGTCGCCGAGCACATCAGGGGCGAGTTCAAGCCTGGTGACCAGGCCCTGGTTTCCTTCCGGGGAGCCGACGGGAAACGGCACATCTACAACGTCCACAAGCGCACGGAAGACGCTATCGATTTCCTGGACATGCAGCCGGTGCCGGAGGAACTCGGCGACGAGTCGGGGATGGCGGATCTGAGCGTTCGTCACCAGGACGTGCGGATCGCGAAACTGGAACGAGGTAAGCGATACGATCCGCGATACAACTCGCGATTTCCGGCGTTGCGTCAGTGGCGGGAGGACGGTCCGGAATATCGCCGGGAACTGCATGGCGGCTCGGATTCTGTTGTCGGCGTGGACCGCAAGGGGCGCAAGGTAAAGCTCGACCCGAGCACCTTGTCCGGGCGGTTCTTCGTGTACTCGGACGACGACCGCGGCACTGCCGGTGTCGAAGTGCGGTCGAAGGAAGAGCCGAACCAGCAGCTGAGGAGCATTGCGGAGGAATTGCAGCGGGAGGGGCGAGTCGTCCGTACCGCACCTGGGGAGTCGGTCAGTGCGGCGTCGGCCAAATCGGCTACCCGTTTGGGAATGGTACCTATTCCGTCCGACGATGTGATCGTGACCTTTCTGCATCTTGACTCGGACGGAAAAAAGTTCAAGGTGTGGGATTCCTATGAGCAAAGGACGGGTTACTTCGACGCGGAGTCGGCCGCGCGGATCACGTACGGCTTCGAAGCTTTCAGGAAGGCGTATGGGAGGCTGTCCGACCGGGTGGGATCCCCCGACTATCCGCCCGCGGTGCTCCTCGTCGTCTCCGGTGCCGATTCGGGGTCGAAGTCACTTGTCAAGGACTATGCCAGTCATCTGACCAAGTTGATGATCACGAAGCCGCCTGGTGGTCTGAAGGCGAATCGCGCCGTGGTGCACACCGGCTGGAACGGCGTCCGGGTGAGCAGGGACGACCGCCTCGGTGTCCCGGACAACCAGGGCTGGGTGACGTACCAGCGGGTCGCGCAATCGCGCAGGGCTCCGGACGGAGTACTCGGTTACCTTTTTTCCATCGACAAGAAAGTGTGGAGCTATCCGCTTACCACGCTCGACAACAGGTACACCAGGTTCAACGATGTCGAGTTGAGCCGGATCGCGCGAGCTGAGCGGTTGCAGCATGAACCGGAGCCGCCGCAGCCGCAGGTGCGGCCGGAACGGCCGGAGTCGCCGGTGCGACCGGAAACACCAGAGCCGCCGGTGCGGCCGGAGCCGCCGGTGCGACCGGAGCCGCAGGAACAGCCGGAGCCGGAGCCGCTGTCGTCGGAGTCGCCGGTGGTGGGTGATAGGCCGCGGGCGCCGTATTCGGGGTTGGGTGCTGGTGCGACGGAGCAGCCGCGGCCTGTGGAGCAGCCGCAGTCCGAGGTGAAGCCGCGGCGTGAGGCGAAACCGCAGTCCGCGCCGACGCCGCGGCCTGAGGCGAGGCCGCAGTCGGAGCCGGAACAGTCGAAGCCTGAGGCGGGGTCGTCGAAGCCCGAGCGATCGGAGAAGGGCAAGAAGCCCGTTCGTCCTGGGCCGCGGCGCGTTGAGGTTGCCGATGTCGAGGAGCAGCATTCGTCCGGGTCCGGCGATTTGCCGGGGTCTTCGCCACCATCGGGTTCGACGTCCGGGCCGGGCGCTGGGGCGAAGGAGCGACCACGACCTGAGGCGAAGCCGCGGCCTGAGCCAAGGCCTGCGCCGCAGCCGCAGTCGCAGCCCGAGGTCAAGCCGCGGCCTGAGGAGAAACCGCAGTCCGCGCCGACGCCGCGGCCTGAGGCGAGGCCGCAGTCGGAGCCGGAACAGTCGAAGCCTGAGGCGGGGTCGTCGAAGCCCGGGCGATCGGAGAAGGGTAAGGAGCCTGTTCGTCCGGCGGCGTCGGAGTCGCCGGTGGTGGGTGATCGGCCGCGGGCGCCGTATTCGGGGTTGGGTGCTGGTTCGACGGAGCAGCCGCGGCCTGTGGAGCAGCCGCAGCCCGAGGCGAAACCGCAGCCTGAGCCAAGGCCGGTGCCGCAGCCGC
>NZ_JBHYJW010000013.1:64490-64572 GCF_042741125.1 Amycolatopsis sp. NPDC058986
GGGTTGGGTGCTGGTTCGACGGAGCAGCCGCGGCCTGTGGAGCAGCCGCAGCCCGAGGCGAAACCGCAGCCTGAGCCAAGGC
>NZ_JBHYJW010000013.1:64672-140901 GCF_042741125.1 Amycolatopsis sp. NPDC058986
CGGTGCCGCAGCCGCAGCAGTCGAAGGCTGAGGCGTCGGGGAAGGGTAAGGAGCCTGTTCGTCCGGCGGCGTCGGAGTCGCCGGTGGTGGGTGATAGGCCGCGGGCGCCGTATTCGGGGTTGGGTGCTGGTTCGACGGAGCAGCCGCGGCCTGTGGAGCAGCCGCAGCCCGAGGCGAAACCGCAGCCTGAGCCAAGGCCGGTGCCGCAGCCGCAGCAGTCGAAGGCTGAGGCGTCGGGGAAGGGTAAGGAGCCTGTTCGTCCGGCGGCGTCGGAGTCGCCGGTGGTGGGTGATCGGCCGCGGGCGCCGTACTCGGGGGCGGGTGCTGGCTCGAAGGAGCAGCCGCGGCCCAAGGAACAGCCGCAGCCTGAGGTGAAGCCGCAGTCGGAGCCGGAGCAGTCGAAGCCCGAGCGGCCGGAGAAGGGCAAGAAGCCCGTTCGTCCGGGGCCGCAGCACGTCGATGTTCCTGATGTCGAGGGGCAGTATTCGTACGGATCCGGGGACTTGCCGGGTTCCCCGCCGGCGTCGGGTTCGAAGTCGGGGGCGAGTGCTGGGTCGAAGAAGCAGCCGCGGTCTGAGGCGGAGTCGTCCAAGCCCAAGCGACCGGAGAAGGGTAAGGAGCCTGTCCGTCCGGCGGCGTCGGAGTCGCCGGTGGTGGGTGATCGGCCGCGGGCGCCGTATGCGGGGTCGGGTGCTGGTGCGAAGGAGCAGCCGCGACCGACGGAGCAGTCCAAGACGCAGCAGCCCAAGACGCAGCAGCAGCCGCGACCTCGGGAACAGCCGAAGACGCAGCAGCAGCCGCAGAAGCCGAAGGCACAGCGGCCGGAGGCGCAACCAGGGCCGTCGAATCCTTGGTCCGGTGCCGCCGGCGCCGCCAAGGGCGACAGCCGTCCGCCCGCGGTCGCCCATATCGATAACCTGTACACAGTTCTTGGTCTCGAGCAGGCAGCTGAGTTCGATGAAATCAAGAAGAGTTACCGTAAATTAGCTTTGCGATACCACCCCGACAAGAATCGGGATCGTCCGGAATGGGCGGAGAAAAATTTCAAGCAGGTTCAAGATGCCTATGACACGCTGAGTGACCCGCAGAAGAGGAAAATATACGACGCAGAATTGTCCGCGAAAAAGCACGCGGCGCAATATCAGGCGCACCATCAGGGTCAAGGATCGGGTGGTCACGGGTACCAGAATCAGCCGTCATCCTCCTCGCAGCCCTATCGACCGGAGCACTATGGGCACACTTACCACTATCAGCAAGCAGGTCCGTCGCCGGCGTACGGTCCGCAGATACGGGTCAGGAGGCCTGCCGGGTGGGTGACCGGGCAGAGCAGTTCCGGGCAGAGTTTCTATTTCCGGCCTCGTGATCCCCATCAGCAGCCGGTGTACGGCTGGCGGGACTCGGGTCACGGAAACTACAGCGCGGCCATCGGTGTCTCTTTTGTGACCGGCCTGGACGGCGCGGACATGGCGTTGGGGTTCGCGAATCGGGTGTGGAAGATCGACAAGATCGTCCGGACCATGCCTGGTGAGGGTGTCACGAGAGCGTTCAACAAGCTACGTGACGGTACCTGGGTGAATGCACCGTGGTGGAAGGATTACCTGTTCAGGAGCGATGCGCGTGGTAAGGGGCCGACCATCATCGACTACCACGGTCATCCGGACGCGGCCAATGTGACCTTGCCGGTCAACAGCATGGTCATGACTCCCGACGGCGGGCTCTGGTCCTTGATCAATGACTTGCCGCTGGTAGTGGACGGTGAAAACTTCGCCCATGTCCAGGATGCCTCCTGGGTGTTCCGGGAAGTTTACAAAACCAACCCGTATGGTTCGTTCGCTCACACGGCATGCCTGGTTGCCAGGGGCTCATTTGCCGAGAAGTACCTCGATGCGATTGGCTTCCTGGGTAACGGAAGGCGGCGCGGCTATGTGAACGAGTCGCACTTCGCGATGGATGACATCCAGTTCTCCATCAAGCGCGAAAAGGACTACGACGGCGTTATCGGGGTTATCAACAACGGAGGATTCATGACCGGATACCCCAGGACCGAAAACTTCGAATCCCAGCTGGTCGACCGTCCTGACACGCGCTACAGCAAGGAAGAGGTGCGGCGGATCAGGAGGCAGGAACAGGGCGATCGGGAAGAGAGGGGCGGGCCCTCGTCCGGGCAAGCCTGAACGAGCGCGGTGGAGCACTGACGGCCATGATGGGTGAACCAGCCCGCCGGGAGCACACGGGTACCAGGCCGGCCCGTGGTGGACACGAAGAGGATCGAAGATGGTGATGACGATGGAAGAGCCCGCACGGCTGGCCGCGGCCTGGCTCGATCGGACGTACGGGGGGCGAGTGGAGCTCGCCGATCCACGGCCTTTCGCGGAACAGCCACAGGCGTGGCTGTTCACCTGCCAGTACACCGGACAGCCGGAGGAGCCGATGCTGGCGGCGACGCTGGCGGTGCCGAAGGACGGCGCGGAGCCGTTTCCGGTGGCCAACGCCGATCCGCTGGACGAGGAGCTGAACACGCCGGACGGAACGGACTCCTGGCGGCGCCGGATCAACGCCCGTAACTGCCTGATCGCCACCGACGCGACGCTGCGTCGTCAGCCCGCCACCGCGTTGCCGTGGCGGCCGGAGGACGAGGCACCCGGCTGGTGGGACCGGCTGGTGAGCGAGGCTTTCCCCGACGCCGAACGGGGCGTCTGCACGACCTGGTCGCAGGTGGCGTCCGCGGTGGCGGCCGGGGGGCCTGGCACGAACGCGGCGGTGTGGTTGCGCCGGCAGCGGGACGGGATACCGGTTACCGGTCATCTGCTGTACGTGCGGTACTGGGAGGGCAGCGCGGTGGTCCTCGACGCGGTGCGCGGCGAGCTGGCCAGCATCGACGACAGCGAGGTCGCCGAACTCAGGGTGGCCAGGTTCCACCGTCCCGAGGTCGACGAGTCCGCGGCTCCGTCGTATCCCTGGCAGCGGCCCGCGCCGGATTTCGAGAGCGCGGTGGCGAAGGCGAACGACTGGCTGGAGCACGCGTATTCGGGTGCGGCGGTGCTGGTCGATCCGGCGCCGGTCGACGAAACCCGTCGAGGCTGGCTGTTCGCCTGCACCACCCGGGCGTTCGCGGAGACCGGGGACTGGCGGGAGCAGATGCTCGACGCGGCCCTGGTCGTTCCGAAGGCGGCGGGTGAGCCGCCGTTCGGCCTGCCCAACTCCGATCCCTGGCCGTGGATGGCGCAGTGGGACGAAGGGCAGGAAAATCTGTCCGATCCGCCTGCCTCGGGTCCGGCCGCGTGGTTTGCCGCCACCATGGGGCAGATCGGTGAGGTGCTCAGCGCGAACGAATATCCGGGCTGGGCCGAGGCGATGGAAGAGATCGTCAACTTGCCCGATGAGGCACGAGCCGTCGTGTGGGTGCGCAGGAAGGATTACCGTGACCGGGAAACGGTGGGGAATCTGATCGTCGTGGCCCATGAGGAGGACGGCGTCCGGTTCGTGGACGGGATGGCCGAGAACGGCACGGCCACCTTCGAGGCGAACGCGGCCGGTGTGCACGTGATCCGGTACCGGTGAGGGAGAACGACATGGCGAAGAAGGCACCCGCGGCCAAACGGACCGTGGACGTCGAGTTGCCCACCGGTCCGGACAGCGGCGAGCCGATGGAAGCCGAGCCCGGGCTCGATCAGCCGGAGCGGACCGAAGTGCTGCGGGCCGGGACGGACGAGGCCGCAGCCGAGGGGGTCGAGGGCGAGGAGGGTGGGGAAGACTCGCTCGACCTGTCCGATCACTGGGTTTTCATGATCGACCCGGCGTGGAAAGCGGCCGACGAGAAGGATCAGCCGCCGATCGAGGCGGTGGTCGGTGGCTGGTACGTCGACGACGACGGGGAAACCGGGTTGTTCCGGCCGAACCCGGACTACCAGCCCTCGCAGCCGGATCTGCCCACCGACCCGGTGGACGCCGCCCTGCAGCTGGTGGTGCGCGGTGAGGTCGACGGCGACGAGTTGCTGAAGGCCCTGCCGGACATCGTTTACGGCGTCGCGCTGGACGAGGACGGCACGCCGGTCGTGGCGCTGTCCCCGGACGACGTCCCGTCGGTGCTGGTGACCACCGCGCCGGCGCACCGGGAGCGGGTGAACGTGTCCGGCTGGATGGAGGTCACGATGGGGGAGCTGGCCGAGGCGCTGCCCGACGAAGGCATCGACGTCCTGCTCAATCCCGGCGCGCCCGCCTCGATGCGGCTGCTCGCCGGAACGATGAAGGAATCCGCGACGGCCGCGGCCAAGTAGGTGCCTACTGATCAGGGAACCATGACCGAACTCTGGGAGGAAGCCGCTGGGGACTTCCCCGCAGCGGTCAGGAAAGCCGAGCACTGGCTCGGGTTCGCTCATGCCGGGAACGTCCGGCTGGTCGACCCGGCGCCTGCCGACGAGACCGCGCGCGGCTGGCTGTTCGCGACCACCACGCGGCGGTTCCTCGCCACCGGCGACTGGCGTGATCAGCTGCTGGACGCGGCGCTGGTGGTTCCCAAGGCCGAGGGCCAGGCTCCGTTCGGGCTCCCGAACGGGAAGCCGTGGACCTGGCTGCGGTTGTGGGATGCCGGGGCCCTCGGGCTGCCCGACCCGCCCGTGGCCGCCGGAATCGCCTGGTTCGCCCCCGCGGTTGCCCGGCTGGGCGAGGTCGAAAGTGTCCAAGCCTGCCAGGACTGGGCCGGCGCACTCGACCGGATCGCCGGTTTCCCCGCCGGAACGCGCGTGCTGATCTGGTTGCGCCGCAAGGACGATCGCGGCAGGGAAACTGTCGGCCGGTTGCTGGAGGCGGTCGCCGACGACGACGGCGTCCGGTTCGTCGACCCGGCGGCCGAAGACGGCGAACCGCTCGTCGGCCCCGACCCGTTCGAGCTGCGGGTCGTCCGGATCGCCGCGTCGGCACCGACAGCCGAACCCAGCCCGTCACCGGGCACGGACAGGACTGGCGCGCCGGTCACTTCGCCGTCCACGCCCGAGGGCGGGTTCTGGCAGGACGACGCTTTCTAGGCCCCTTCGCCGTCTCGGTGGATTTTCGGGCACTCATCGTGGACGGATTCTCCTTGGGCAGCCGGTTCTCTCGCCCCGGGGATCTACCGTCGTCCCCAGGACGGCCAGGTTGCGCGACCCGAAGGGGGATCCGATGCCCTTGCTGACCCGGCTCCGCCGGTCTCCGCGTGCCGGGAAGCGCGGCGCCGTGAGCGAAATGGGCGACGCCGTCGTGGTGCACGGAGGCGACGGCGGCACGGACGAGGCTCGCGTGCTGGCCGCGTCGCTGGCCGCCGACCCCGAACACCAGGTGGTGGTGGCGGATCTGCCGCCCGAGTCCCCGGTCGAGACCTGGGAGTCCTTCGCGGCGTCGCTGCCCAAGGACAAGCGCCCCCTCCGCCTGGTACCCGGACGGCAGCCCCTCGAGATTGGCGCGTCGGTCGCGCCCTGGCTCGCCCAGCGGATCGGCCGCCCCGTGCTGGCCCCGTACGGCAGGGTGCACCAGGGTGACTCGGGCGCGTTGTTCGTGCATTCCGGGCCGCGCACCGGGTGGGGATGGTTCCGGCCGGGCCAGGCTCCGGAGTGGGCGGCGAAGCGCTTTCCCAGCCCGGCTTGGGAGTCACCCGCGCTGGCGGAGGTCGCGGCGGCGGGCGCGAAGGCGGTGGCCGAGCCATTGCCCGCCGGGATGTGGATCCACCCGGCGGGCGCGGACGAGAAGTTCGCCCGCGAACGCCTCCGGTTGGTCGCCACCCTGCCCTGCCAGCCGGGCACTCCGGTGATCGCGGTGGGCAGCACCGACGTCCCCGGCCTGGAACTGGGCGACGTCGCGGCGTTCTGGCGGGCCCTGCCGCCCGAGGTGCGCGGCAGCGCCTGGTTCGTGCTCCTCGGTGGGGTCACGGTGCCCGAAGGCGGTGCGACCGGTCCGGCGCTGGCGGCTGCGATCGGTGCGGAAGCGTTGTGCTACAACGGATTCCCTGTCGGATCGCCGGACGCATCGGAGGTGGTCACGACGCGGCCGGACGGCGGCCAGGGGTGGTCCCCCTTCGGGCGGGGTTTCGCGTACCGGCCGGGTGACACCCGGCCCCGATTGCGTGCCCATCGCACACCGGCCGGCGACCTGCACGAGATCGTGCCGGGTGTCTACCGGTCCACGCCGGACGTGGTGGTCGAGATCGTCCAGGCCGGGCTGTGGGTCCGGTCGCTGGAAGGCACCGGTGAAGACACCGGCGGCGCGGCGCGGTCGAGGCCGGTGGATCCGGCGGGCCCACTGGTGCTGTACGAAGCGACCGACCCGGCGAAGGCCGAACGGCTGCGGGCCGCCGCCGAGGATCTGGTCGAGCGGCTCGATCCGGCGGTGCGGCCGGTGACGCGGGTGCTGCCCATCGGGACACCGGTGGATGGCCAGGGAGAACTGACGGCTCGGTTGTCCACGGCGTCGCCGTTCGAGGACGAGCTGGCCGAGCGGACGACCCGGTTGACCACGACGCCGCCGAAGGGGGAGCAGACCGCGCGGCTGACGGCCGCACCGGCGGACGGACAGAGCGAGCCGACGACTCGGCTGGCGACAGTCGCGGCGCGGCAGGGGAACGGGCAGGAGGAACTCACAACGCGGATGGCGGTGCGGGCGGTGCCCGCGGCGCGGCCGGAGGACAAACCGGAAGCGCTGACGACCCGGATGGCGACGCAGGCGGTGCGCGCCGCGGCAGCGCCGGAACAGCCGGAACAGCCGGAAGAACCGGTGGCCGCGGAAGAGCCGGAGGACGGCGAACTCGCGGACACCGCGTTGCCGATCCTGTCCCGGATGATGGAGACCGTGGTCATGCCGGTACCGGCGGCTCTCCGGGCCCCCGCGCCGAGTTCCGCGCCGAACCCCGCCCCGTCCCGCCTGTCGGCCCGGCTGGAAGGACGCACCGATGAGCGACGCCGCTGAACAGAACCAGATGGTGGCTCTGATCGATCCCGGGTGGACGGCGACCGAGGAGGTTCCCGAGCCGCCGATCGAGTCGCTGGTCGGGGCCTGGCCGCTGTTGCCGGACGGCGATCGTGGCCTGTTCCTGCCGAATCCGGCCTACCGTCCGTCCACACCGGACTCACCGCTCGACCCGGTGGACGCGGCGCTCGGCCTGATCTCCCGCGGCGAAGCCGATGCCGAGCTGTTGCCCGAGTTGTTGCGGAAAGCCGTGTTCGGCGTCGCGGTGGACGAAGAGGGCGTCACGATCGTGCGTCCTGCGCCCGATGGCGTGCCCTCGGCGCTGGTGACGACCGCCTTCGGTCACCGCGACCGTGTGACGGCCGCGGACTGGCTGCCGATGACGCTGCCGCAACTGGCCGAAGCGCTCCCGTCACACGGTGTCGACGTCCTGCTCAACCCGGGGGCGCCGACCTCCATGCGCCTGCTCGCCGACGCCGTCCGTGCCGCCGCGGCCGAAGAGTAGCCGAAGGACGCCTTCAGTGCGTTGGCCGCGGTGAAGGACGCTTTCAGTGCATCGAGTCCACCGTTAAGGGACCGGCATCGGCGCGTTGGGAACGCGTGAAGACAGTGGCACTCGCGGCCCGGTTTTCGTTGACTGGTAATCGTGGCTCCTGCTTCCGCACTCGACGGACCGACCGGTGGTTATCGCAACGCACCCACCTCCGCTCCCGGCATCGACCCCTTCCCGGCGAACACAGATCCACAGTGGACACCACAACCGGGCGGCGTCCTTTCGCTGGACCCGAGCGAACTGTCGGGCGCGGTGGCCAAGTTCCGAGAGGCCGCGGCAGCGGCGTCCCGCGCCGCGAGCAGCGCCCCGCGCACCGGTGACGGAACCGCGTACGGCGTTGCCCCCTGGGGATCGGACCCGTTGGGCGCGGCCTTCGACGGCCGGTACGCGGACCCCGCCGAGCACTTGCCCGCCGCGCTGGAAGCGCTTTCCAAGCTGCTCGACGGAACGGCTGATCAACTGACCCGCATCGGGCACCGTTTCGCCGAAACCGACGAACACGCCGCGGACACCGTCCGGAGGATCATGAGGTCCGATGCCCGCGACTGAGGTCCCGTCCGGTGTTCAGCACCTGCTGGAATTTCTGATCGGGAACGACTGGCCGGAAGGAAACCCCGACGACCTCAGGCAGCTCGCCACCCAATGGCGGGTCACCGCGAAACAGGTCGAGGTCGTCCAGGATCTGGTTCGCGAGGGCGCGCACCGCGTCGATCGGGCGCTGGAAGGTCAGACGCAGCAAGCGTTTCAGGCCTTCGTCGCGCCGTTCACCACCCCGGACGGCCACCTCGACGCGCTCCGGAAGGGATGTCTGGGGTTGGCGGACGCCGCGGACGAGATGGCCGTGCAGATCGAGATGCTGCGCATCATCGTCATTCAGCTCCTGGTCCTGCTCGTCATCCAGATCGCCGCGGAGATCGCCGCCGCGCCGTTCACCTTCGGCGCGTCACTGGCGAGCATTCCCGGCGAGATGGCCGCGACTCGAGCTGCCGCCATCATCGTGATCCGCCGGGCCGTCATCGGGCTCGTCAGTCACCTGGCCGCCTCCCTGCTCGAACAGGTCGGCGTGGTCTTCCTCGCCCAGTTCATCCTCATCTGCCAGCACAAACTCTCCGGATTCCGCGGTGACATGTTCAAGACCGCCGCCGTCAACGCCGTCGTCGGTGGCGCGGTCGGCCTCGGCGCGGGCGCGGCGGGCAACCTCGCCAAGAACGCCGCCGCGAAGTCGTTGCGTGACCACATACCCGCGGCACGCCACCTCGACGGCACCCCGCCCACGAACTGGAAGGACGCGGGCAAACACTTCGCGCTCAACGCGCCCCTCGATGCCGGGTTGGGCGCGGCGACCGGCGTCGCCGAGGCAGCCGCCCAGGACGCGGCGTCCGGCTCGTCGGGCGACGAGGTCTACGGGGCCGAGAACGGCGCCTTCACCGGCGCGCGCGACGCCGCGCACAACGCCTTCAACCCGCACAGCAAGTTCTCGACGAATCCCGCGTACTACCTGGACAAGGCGCTCAACGAGCGCTTCGACAAGCCCAAGACCCCGCCACCGGACGGCCAGGGGCCGCCCCGGCTCCCGGAGGTCCGTCGTGAGGACTGGGACGCCTGGGCCAACGGCACGATCGGCGCGATAGAACGAACCTCCTAGATCCGGCGGTTAAACTTCCTGATGTGCGGACCCGACCGACACTGAGCTGGACGCCCACCGGCGATCCGCTGCCACGCACGGCCGAGCTGGGCGCCGTCGCCGGCCTGCTCCGGCAGGGTGGCGTGCTGGTGCTCAGCGGGGCGGGGCTGAGCACGGAATCGGGCATCCCCGACTACCGGGGCGTGGCGGGCAGCCTGCGCAAGCACACCCCGATGACCTACGGCGAGTTCGTCGGCAGCGTCGAGGGCCGACGTCGCTATTGGGCACGCAGCCATCTCGGCTGGCGCACGATCGTTCGCGCCCGGCCCAACAGCGGCCACCACGCGGTGGCCCGGTTGCGCGCGCTGGGGCACGTGTCCGGGGTGATCACCCAGAACGTGGACGGGCTGCACCAGGCCGCGGGCACTCCCGGCGTGGTGGACCTGCACGGCAGCCTGTATCGGGTGATCTGCCTGTCCTGCGGGCGGATCAGCCCCCGGGAGGAGCTGGACCGGCGGCTGCGCGCGGCGAACCCCGGCTTCCGGGCCGCGGTGGCCACGATTACTAATCCGGACGGCGATGTGGACCTGCCCGAGCACGAGGTCGCCGGGTTCGCCGTGGTGGACTGCGACGGCTGCGGCGGCGTACTCAAACCCGACGTCGTGTTCTTCGGCGAGAACGTGCCGCGGCCGCGGGTCGACCAGTGCTACCGGATGGTGCGGGACTGCTCGGCGTTGCTCGTGCTGGGCTCGTCCCTGACCGTCATGTCCGGCCTGCGCTTCGTCCGGCGTGCGGCCGCGGCGGGCGTCCCGGTCGCGATCGTCAACCAGGGCGTGACGCGGGGCGACGAGCACGCGGCGGTGCGTGTTGACCGGCCGCTGGGCGGCGCGCTGACCGAACTGCTGGCCACGCTCGAAGGAATCGCTTCCTAGGCCGAGCGCTCGTCCGGTGGGTCAGTCCTCGACCCAGCCGTGGTCGCGGGCGACGGCCACCATGCGCTGCCGCACTGCGACCAGTTGCGCGCCGGTCAGGGTCGGCGCCGCTTCGAGCAGCGCTTCGATCAGCTCCGATTCCAGTTCGGCCAGTGACAACACGTCACACAGTTCGTCCTCGTTCCCGGCCCGCGCGGGTGCCGGCTGGACCGCCGGTGCCGCCTGCGTCCGCTGCGGCTGTTCGAGCAACCGCACCCGTGATGCCTTGAGACCCCGCTCGCCCTCTTCGGGAACGAATTCGACCTCCACTCCCGTACTGAGCAACTGCTTGTCGAAATGGAGGTCGTTCACATGGAGAAACACATCTTCGCCACCGTCGTCGGGTGAAACGAACCCATAACCGCGAACATCGTCGAACTTGATGACCGTACCCGTAGCCACTTGTATCCCACATCCCACATCGTCCATCCCCGCGGTGCCAACCAGTCACCACGACACCGGGGGTCACACCCAGGGTACCTCGCTGTCGTACGCGGCCGGGCTCGAGTCGTGCGGAGTCCGCAATGGACAGAGGCCATGCGGGAACGCTCATCCGGCTTTACGGGACCACTCGGACAGGGCGGGGGCCGGCTCGCGCGCGGCTCGTGCCTCCGCGGCCAGCATCGCGTCCTGTTCCCTGGTGATCCGCGCCATGACATCCTCGATGTCGACGAAGTCGTCGGAAATATCGTTCATCATCGGGTGCACCTCTTTCGGGCTGGACCTGACTGGAACCAGCTAACCGCCTCGCGGCGTCGATCACCACGGTTGTGCCCGTTTGGGTACGGCGGCTGTACTTTCCGCTGGCGGAGAGGGGACTCGCGGGCAAGCACGCTGCCCGGATGTGCCGAAGACGCCCCTCCGGTGCAACCGGCGCGAGGTGCCCGTACTCGGTGTCGCGCGTTGGATCGGCGTGGTTCGCCGGTGTTTCCGGACAGCCCCGGCTGTCCGTCGGGGCAGTCGACGGCGGAACCGGGGGAAGTGCTGGCTACCGTCACTCCGACGGTCCGCGTCGAAGGAGAACCGGCTGTGTTGTTCGCGTTTCGCTTGTGGCGGCGCCCGTGGGGCTCGACGGCGTGGCTGCCCGAGCCACGTCTGCTGGAGGTGGACGCCGGGGAAAACGCGGTGCCGGAACAGCTTTCCTGGGGTACCGAGGACGGCGCGCAGACCGCGATCGGCTTCGCGCCGGACATGGCGAGCTGTTACGGGCATCGCCGTACCGCACGCGGCGGTGTGGTGGAGGTGCGCGGCGAGCGCGACGACCCGTCCGGCGGGGGCCGCGGGTACGAATTCCGCACGGAGATCGAGGACACCCATGGCTGGAATCCCGCGGGGCGGCTGCGGTTACTGGTCGAGGCGGGCAGCGAGGCTCCCTTGCTGTGGGCGACCTGGCAGGACCGGGCGGGTACCACCTGTTCGGTGGCGCTGCGTTCGGTGAGCCGGTCCGGCAGGGCGGATGTCACCGATCTGGTCACCGCCGTGCTGGTCACGGACGAGTACCGCGACGCGGGCGAGGTCGCCGTGAACCTCGTGGATCCCTCGGACAGCAAATGGCTGGCCTCGGACAGCACCGCCCGTGTCGAATTCCGGCTGACGCGGCCGGTCGCGGCGACGGCGTATGTGTTCACCTCCGCCAACGACGAGCCCGGCCGCGATCCGGCGGCGTGGACACTCCGTGGCTCGGCGGACGGCCGGGCCTGGCGGACTCTCGACATCCGCGCCGATCAGTCGTTCGCCGATCGGCATCAGTCCACAATGTACAGAATCGCCGAGCCGGGCCGGTACGACCGCTACCGCTTCGACATCACCGCCAACCATGGCGACCCGTGCCTGCAACTCGAAGCCGTCCGGCTCCTCGCGAGCGGTGGCGGTTTCGTCGGTTACCGTCAGCTCGCGGGCCGAGCGCCGGTCGCCTACCGGGGGACACGGCTCGAGCAGGACAGGCCGGTGCCAGGCGGGGCACCCCGGATCCCGGTAGGCACACCACGGTTGCCGCGGGACTCCTCGACGTTGCTGGTGCGCACCGACTTCTCCGACGACGCCGCGTGGACAGCGCTTTCCCGGCAGGTGACCTCGCCGCATCGGTGTGGCCGTGACACGTTCCACGCGAATGTGGTGCCCGTCGACGACGTCCGGTTCGAGGGGCTGACCGCGGAACAGCTTCTCCAGCTGGTGCCCGCGGGTACGGACTGGCCGGCGCTCTTCGTCGCGGACGGGACGACCATGACGTCGTCCGAGTGTCGTGTACTGGTCATCGGTCTCGAGGACGACAGCTACGGCCAGACCTTCCGCGCCACTCCGCAGGGGGTGATGGATGTCGAGAACAACTTGTCGATGGCCAACAAGGACTGGGAGGATTTCGCGGACCACACGGACGGCGACGGCGTCGTCCGGCACGCGGTCGTGTGCGATCCGGCGTCGCAGGACTGACCGGAGTTCGTCAGATCGCTCCGGTACGGAGCGCGAAGGCGACTGTGTGCGCGCGGTTGTTGAGGCGGTAGCGGGTCATCACGCGGTGGAGAACGTTTTTCACCGTGCTTTCCGAATACGCGAGCTTGGCCGCGATTTCTCCGGTGTCGTGGCCGTCGGCGAGCAGCCGCAGCAACTCGCGTTCGCGTGCGGTGAGGCCGGAGAGCGCGAGGTCGTGCGGTGCCAGCACGTCGCGTTGCATCCGTTCGAGATGGGCCAGCAGGCTGCCCTGCACCTGGGGCGGCAGGGCGGCGGCGCCCTGACTGACGGCGAGCACCGTGCGGACCAGTCGCCGGCCCTCGATGGTGCGCCGGGGCAGCAGGGCGGCCATTCCGCACTCGATCGCCGTCATCAGTGCTTCGCCCCGGAAGTGGTCGGTGACGAGCACGCACCGCGGCGGCGATTCGAGACGGGACGCGGCCCGGATCGCGCGCAGGGCGGTGAAAACCTTGTCGCCCAAGGAGTCTTCGACGACCACGAGCACCTCGGCCACCGCGAGTTCGTCGGTGGAGAGCATCTTCAGCCGCGCATCGGTGCCGAGGATGGCCGCCGCGCCGAGCCTGGTCATCGGGTCGGGGGCGTGCACGGCGACAGCCACGACCGGGTCGGCCGCTGGGCGTTGACCGGTGCTGGACATCACGTCCCTCCTCGTGCGACGGCTGATCGGGAGGGCCGTCGATCCCTCCTCGCTTTCGTGAGAAGTTATAACCAGGGAGAGTGAGTGTCAATAGTTAACGTGATAGCTTCTAACGAAATCTTGAGGCTCCTCGGTTCCGGTGGACGCCCGGCGTGGACGCGGCGCGGGGACCGCCAGGCGTCGGCATGCCTGGCGGTCCCCGCTGCCCCTTCGAGCCGCGGGTTACGCGGTTTTGCCGATCGGCTTCGCCGGAACGGCCGGGGCGCCCGGCTCCAGCGGCTTGGCGGGCTGGCACTGGATCGGCTTCGCCGGGACGCTGGGAGAGCCGACCGGCGCCGGCTTGGTCGGCTGC
This sequence comes from Amycolatopsis sp. NPDC058986, assembly GCF_042741125.1. Classification (NCBI taxonomy): domain Bacteria; kingdom Bacillati; phylum Actinomycetota; class Actinomycetes; order Pseudonocardiales; family Pseudonocardiaceae; genus Amycolatopsis; species Amycolatopsis sp. NPDC058986. The sequence continues at coordinate 78,212 of NZ_JBHYJW010000013.1, forward strand.
TCCTGGATCGGCTTCGCCGGGACGGCGGGCGTGCCGGGCTCCAGCGGCTTGGCGGGCTGGCACTGGATCGGCGTGGCCGGCTTGCCGCCGTCGGCGGGCGCGTCCGTGGTGCTGGCGAACGCCGCCCCGCCGGTGCCGAGCATGATGGCCAGGCCCGCGACGGCGAAGGCGCCGCGGCGCAGGAACGAAGACATGGGAGTTTCCCTTCGGTTGGCGATGGACCACGTCCCGGCGATCGTCCGCCGGGACGGTCGCGGCGGCAGGCCGCGATGTGTTCCATGAAGCCAAACCGGGGTTATCGCCGGCCTCTGGTGATCACCATATGGTGGCCATAGGTTCCTGAGTGGACGATGCTGATGCGTTGATACGACAGGGGAGAGTGGGCCATGCGGGTGCTGGTCGTGGAGGACGAAGTCTTCCTCGCGGAGGCATTGGAGTCCGGTCTGCGCAGGGAAGGCATGGCCGTCGACATTGCCCACGACGGAGCCACCGCGCTGGAATGCGTGGCGGTCAACGAATACGACGTGCTGGTACTGGACCGCGATCTTCCCGGGGTGCACGGGGACGAGGTCTGCCGTCAAACGGCTTCCGCCCGGCCGGAGTGCCGGATTCTCATGCTGACCGCGGCCGGACGATCGGCCGACAAGGTCGACGGACTGCGTATCGGTGCCGACGACTACCTCGTCAAGCCGTTCGACTTCCCCGAACTCGTGGCCCGGCTGCACGCCTTGCGGCGGCGCGCAGGCACGGCGCACCCGCCGGTGCTGACCTACGCCGGCCTCTGGCTGGATCCCGCACGTCGCGACGCCCGCCGGGACGACCGCTCCCTGCGCCTGACCCGTAAGGAATTCGCCGTCCTGGAACTGCTCCTGCGCGCGGACGGGGCGGTGCTGAGCGCCGAACAACTGCTGGAGAAAGCCTGGGACGCCCACGCCGATCCCTTCACCAACGCGGTCCGCATCACCGTTTCCACGCTCCGGCGCAAACTCGGTGACCCGCCGATCCTGCACACCGCCACCGGCGTCGGCTACTACCTCGCCGCCACCCCGTGAGCGTCCACGCCACGCTGCGGCGGAGCCGGCTGTCCATCCGGCTGCGGCTCACCCTGCTCTACGGCGGACTGGTGCTCGCCTGCGGCATCGCGTTGCTGGCCTCCGTGTACTTCCTGATGCGGTACATCCCGAACTACGCTCCGGCGCGGGAACTCCCCAGGGAGGGGATCGCGGTGGTCCCGGCCATACCGGCTCCTCCCGGCGCCATCATCGGCAAGGACGACGTGCTGGGCGCGCTGGTGCGCGTGTCCGGAGTGGCGCTGATCGGGCTCGCCCTGGTCGCGCTCCTGCTCGGCTGGATCATCGCCGGGCGCATGCTCGCCCCTGTCCACCGCATCACGCGGACCGCGCGCACGGTCGCGGGTAACACTCTGGACGAACGCATCCGGCTCGGCGGCGCCAGGGACGAGTTCACCGAACTCGCCGACACGATCGACACGATGCTCGACCGGCTGCACACGAGCTTCCAAGCCCAGCAACGGTTCGCCGCCAACGCGTCCCATGAGCTGCGCACCCCGCTGACCACCATGCGCACCATGTTGCAGGTCGCCGCGGCCCACCCGCAGGACCACGACCTCGCCGCACTGGCGCCCAAACTCCTGGCCACCAACGAGCGCAGTATCGCGACGGTGGAGTCCTTGCTCGCGCTGTCCAGGGCCGATCACGGCATGAACGAGACAGCGCCGGTCGACCTCGCTTCGCTCGCCGAGCACGCACTCGACGAGGTCCGGGAGGAAGCGGCCGTGAGCAGGATCGGCGTGCGCGGCGAGGTGGGTCCGGCCCGTGTGGACGGTGACAAGGACCTGGTGCACCATCTGCTGATCAACCTGCTGTACAACGCCATCCGGCACAACCACCCCGGCGGCGCCGCCCGGCTGACCATCGTGGCGCGAGGCGAAGACGCGGTGATCACCGTCGCCAACACCGGGGCGATCATCACCGCCGAGGACGCCGGGCGGTTGTTCGAGCCGTTCTATCGCCGGCGCACCCGTACTCGTGCCGGCGGCCATGGCCTCGGCCTGACTCTCGTCCGCGCCATCGCGCACAGCCATGGGGGTACCGCGACGGCCACACCCAACGCCGGTGGCGGGCTCACCGTGACCGTCGTTCTTCCCGCCCGCGGACACCCGGCAGTGTCGTGAATGGCACATAGGGGACGTTCAACGCCGTCAATGTCCCTTTCCCGACACCGTCTTCGGCGTTCACGCTGCCGGCAGGCCGACCCGGACCACCAGGCCGCCTTCGGCGCGAGGCCGGGCGGAGACGGAGCCGCCATGCGCCTCGGCGATCGCCCGCACGACCGAGAGGCCGAGGCCGCTGCCCGGCGGTGGATCCGCCCGGTCGAAGCAGGATCGCCGGAACGGCTCGAACAGCTCGTCGCCCTCGGTGATGTCGACGCGCGGGCCGCCGTTGGCGATTTCGAGGACGCAGGTCGTCGCCGACCCCGCGGTGTGCACGGACACCCACCCCTGTGGTCCATTGTGGACGAAGGCGTTGTCGACGAGGTTGTGCACCAGTTGTTCCAGCAGGACGGCGTCGCCGCGGACCTTGGCCTCGGCGAGTTCCGGCCTGAGTTCGACGGGCCGGTCGGCGCGGGCGAGCCGCTCCCACAGGATGCCGTCGGTGAGTTCGGCCAGATCGACGATGTCGTTCTTCCGCACGGTTTCCACGTTCTGGGCCAGTGCGAGCAAACCCGCGAGCATGCGCTCCTGATGGTCCAGGTTCGCAAGCAGCTTGCGGCCCAGTGCGATGGTTTCCGGATCGGTGCCCGGCCGTGCGATCGCCACCTCGGTGACCGCTCGCTGTGCCGCGACGGGCGTCTTCAGCTCGTGCGCGGCGTTCGCGATGAACCTGCGCTGTCCCGCGAAGGAGCGTTCCAGTCGTGCCAGCATGTGGTCGAAGGCGTCGGCGAGTTCCTTGATCTCGTCGTGCGGGCCGGGCAGCCGGATGCGTGTTCCCAGCTCCTGATCGGCCGCACGCTGGGCGGCGGCGGTGATGGACCGGACCGGGCGCAGCGCCCGCCGCGCCGTGAACCAGCCGAGGACAGCCGCCAGCGCCATGACGGCTCCCAAGGCGATGGCGCCGTTCTGGACCAGCGAGGAATAGGTGACGGTGCCCAGATCGGGAATCGGCGTCGGCGGCGTCGCCGGAAACGGCCTCACCTCCCCGGTGAGCGGGTCGCTGGGCAGTACCCCCGCGGTTCCCATCGGCCGCGCATGGTGCGACAGCAGCATGATCAGGCCGAGCAGCACCGACCCGGTGATCGCGGACAGCGTCGTGTACGCGACCGTCAGCTTGATGCGCAGGGGCCAGCGTTTCATGGGATCCGATACCCGACACCGGAAACGGTTTCGATGACTCCGGGCTCGCCCAGTTTGCGCCGGAGCGAGGCCATGGTGACGCGGACGACGTTGGTGAACGGATTGATGTGCTCGTCCCACGCCGTTTCCAGCAGGGTCTCGGCCGAGACGACCGCGCCGCCCGCTCGGAGCAGTTCCTCGAGCACGATGAACTCCTTCTTGGCCAAGGAAATCAGGCGATCGCCGCGCACCACCCGATGCCGCGCCGGGTCCACGCTGATGCCCGCCCGTTCCAGCACCGGTGGCACTGCGGGCCTGCTGCGCCGTCCCAGCGAACGCACCCTGGCGACGAGTTCGGTGAAGGCGAAGGGTTTCGCCAGGTAGTCGTCGGCGCCGAGTTCGAGCCCGCGGACCCGGTCCGCGACCTCGGACGCCGCCGTGAGCAGCATGACCCGCGTGGCCGGGTGCTCGGCGACGAGCGTGCGGCAGACCTCGTCGCCGTGCACCAGCGGGAGCCCGCGATCGAGGACCACGACGTCGTAGGCGGTACTGAGGCACCGGTCGAGCGCGGCGGCACCGTCGTAGACGACATCGACGGCGAGGGCGTTGTCGCGCAAACCCTCGCCGATCGCATTCGCCATCATCTTCTCGTCCTCGGCCACCAGCACCCGCATGATTCCTCGGTACACGGTGCGTTCGCACCGGGCAAGCGGGAGGTACTTACGCACAAGACTCCGGGGACTTTCGACACGGAAAAGGCCCCGCGGACATCCACGGGGCCTTTTCCGTCAATCGATCAGAGCACCGGAAAAAGTGCCGTGTGGTGCTCGACGGTGCCGAGGGCCACGACCGTCCCGCCCTTGCTCGGCCGCACCTGGCCCGACTCGACGTGGAATTCCGTGGTCGCGCCGGCAGGATTCGTCGGCGTGACGATGCCGCGAACCTCGATGTCCTCGATGGCGGTGCTGTCGCCGAGGTCGAGGGAGGTGCAGGTGCCGGGCTTGACGAGAACGCTCGCGGCGTGCCGGGCAGGGAACAGCACGTAGGCGTCGTAGCTCCCCTTCGCGCAGATAGTGAGCGGCTTGTGGGCGTCCTGCGGCGCGGCGGACGCCGTCCCGGCGAAAGCGAGCGCGGCACCCGAGGCGAGGGCGGCGGTGGCGGCCACGGTCGCCGCGATGCGCTTGGCCGTGGTCGCGGTGACCGACTGAGTGAAACGGTTCTTCGTCATCGGAGATCTCCCAGGTGTTTCCGTTTCCGGGCGTTTCCCGGACCTGGTCGAGTGTGTCGAAGAGGATGATCGCTGACCGCTAGACGGTGGCTTATCTTTTCTTTATGGGCACGGCCGATTGTCCGTGAAGGCCTCCTTCGCAGCGCTCAGGGCAGGCAAGGAGGCCTTCACGGCTATTGACTCTCCGCTGGCACTGTTATAGCTTCTAACCATCATGACGCTCACTAACTGGCCGACGAGCCGAGAACCGAGGAGAAGACGATGACCATCACCGCCCCGCGTGCCGACCGTGCCGCGAGCCGCATCTCCCTGCCCGTCCTCATCGCCGCCTGGGCCGCCCCGGTCATGGTCGCCGGGCAGTTCGCCTTCCTGTCCGGTGTTCCCATCGCCTTCGTGCTGATCGCCGCCCTGCGCAACCGCCGTGCGCCCGCGCTGCGCTGGTGGGCCGGTGCGCTCGCCACGGTCTACGCCGTCCTGATGACGCTCTGGCTGACCGGGCCGAGCAGCGCCCCGAGCTTGTCGAAGTACCTGAGCCCCGTCGCCACGGCGCTCTTCACCGTGGCGGGCGTCGCGGTCGCCGTCGCGCACCACGTGCTGCGCAGGCGCTCGTCCGCGCGCGGCTGACCGGCGAGGGGATTTCGGGTCCCGCCCGCTGCCTCTTCGGCCATTTCGACTGGCTCCGGGTGACCGCACGTGTTACTGATGATCAAGGTGTCGACGAGGCCACAGTCGGCCGGACTGTCCGAAGCGGACTGTCCACTGGAGAAGGGGAAGCGGCTGATGACCGTCCGAGGAGCGTCCCTGGTCTTCGTGGCCGGTGCGGCCGCCGCTGCCCTGGTCACCGCGCCGGCGTCCGCGGCACCGGCCGCGTCCGGGATCAAGTGGGCCGAGTGTGCCCCGGAACTGGGCGCGCCGCGGGGGACCGGGTGTGCCACGATCGACGTTCCGCTCGACTACGCCCAGCCGTCCGGCAAGCAGATCAAGCTCACCCTGTCCGCGGCGGGTTCGCTCGACGCCCCGGACGTCCTGGTGGTCAACCCGGGCGGGCCCGGTCAGTCCGGTATCGGCACCGCCAAGCTCATCTCCTCCTCGATGCCGCCCGAACTCCGGGACAAGTACCTGGTCGTCAGTTTCGACCCGCGCGGTGTCGGCGCCAGCGCGCCGGTGAACTGCGGTGACACCTCGGGTCTCTTCCCGCATCCCATGCCGCCCAACAAACCCGCGAACGCGGAGACCGAAGAGCAGCGGGTGAGCATCGCGCGGAACATCGCCGCCGCTTGCGCGCAGCACGCGGGCGACCTGCTGCCGCACATCACCACCCAGAACGCGGCGCGGGACATGGACCGGATCCGGCTCGCGCTCGGCAAGTCCAAACTGGACTATCTGGGATACTCGTACGGTACGAAGCTCGGTGCGACCTATGTGACGATGTTCCCCGCCACCAGCGGCCGGATGGTGCTGGACAGCGTCGTGGACCCGACGCTTTCCGACTACCAGATGGGGTTCCAGCAGAACCCCGCGCTGCAGCGGCGCGCCGGACAGTTCTTCGCCTGGACCGCGGCAAGCGACTCCCAGTACCACCTCGGGACCAGCGGCGAGGACGTCGGCCGTACCTGGAACGACGTTCGCGCTGAGCTGGCCGCGCATCCCGCCGCGGGCAAGGTGGGCGGCGCCGAACTGGACGACATGCTCGCCTCGGCGATGTATGTCGAGGCTTCCTGGTCGTCGCTGGCCGACGCTGTCGCGCGGCACCGCAAGGGCGATTCCAGCGGGCTGATCACCGTCGTGGGCAACCTCGGCATGGATCACGTGGACGGTCCGCTGCTCGCCTACAACTGCGTCGACGAGAAATGGCCGGCGGACTGGCGAACCTGGCACGACGACACCGTGCGTTCGGATCGGGGCGCCCCGCTGTTCGCGTGGCTGAACACCTGGTACTCGGCGCCCTGTGCGTTCTGGAAGGCGCCGACCGCGCCGCCGATGCGGATCGGTGCCGGGAAGACTCCGCCCGTGCTGCTGGTACAGGCCAAGGACGACGGGGCAACGCCCGCCGAAGGCGCCCGGCACATGCAGCAGGCGCTGCGCGGTTCCCGGCTGGTCCTCGCCGACAGCGGCAACCACGGGCAGTTCCTGTTCGACCGTAATCCCTGCGTCGACAAGCCTGTCGCCGACTACCTGCTCACCGGCAAACTGCCCGACGCCGATGTCCGGTGTCCAGCCCCGCCGAATCCGTAATCGCGGTATTCCTGGGTGGATCTATAGTCCGTGAAGGCCTCCTTACCGGCGCTCGGCGCCGGTAAGGAGGCCTTCACGGCACTTGTGCCCGGCTGGTGCTTCGGCGGAACATTCACCCTTTTGCAAGCTTGTATTCAGCTGCTTTCCGGTCATAGTGTCCCCTTGTCGTGAATAGTAATCCTGGGGTGTAACGCAAAGTACACGACGTCTCTGTCGAGCTTCCCGAGCGTCCCCCTGAGTTCGCGCTGGTGTGCTTTCTGAATTGAGAAAGCGCTTTCAGAACGCCCGTAGTTCGCTTGTGTTCATTTCGGAGCATGGGAGACGGATATGACATCGATCGGTGACCTGCCGAGAGTGCCGAGCCCGGTGGCCGATGCGGCGCCGAGGCCGGACCTGGGTGAACACCGTCCCAGGGCGACACTGGCGACGCGGTTCCCCGCCAGCGTCGACGAGGTCCGGGAAGCCGTACGCGCCGCCCGAGCCGAAAAGATCCCGCTGTATCCCCTGAGTACCGGGCGCAACTGGGGGATGGGCTCCCGGTCTCCGGTGGTCGACGGCTGCGCCGTGCTCGACCTGAGCCGGATGAACACCATCCGCACACTCGACCTCGACGAGGGCTACGCCGTGGTCGAACCCGGCGTCACGCAGCGGCAGCTCGCCGAGCGGCTGGAGGGCACGCCCTGGATGCTGAACGTGACCGCGGGGTGCGCGGACGCCGGCGTCGTCGGCAACATCCTCGAACGCGGTGACGGCACGATCCGCGGGCGCACCGAGGATCTACTGGGCCTGGAGGTGGTGCTGGGCACCGGTGAAGTCCTGACGACGGGAGGCCTCGACCGGTACGACCGGCGCGCGGGCCGCGTCGCGGGCCCCGACCTGACCCGGGTCTTCCAGCAGTCCAACCTCGGAGTCGTCACGGCCGCGGCGATCAGCCTGGTTCCCCGGCCTGAGGCGATCACGCTCGTCCACGCGACCTTCGCCCGCGACGCGCTCGGCGCGGGGGCGGGCGCCTTGGTCCGGATCGGCAGGTCACGGGTACCGGAACACGGGATGCTCCGGCTCAAGGAACTCTTCGTCGTCCCGGACCGTGGTGCCGCCGCCGTCCCGCCCGCCGCCGACCAGGGCAGGGTGACGATTCAGGTGCCGCTGCTCGGTTCACGGGCCGCCGTAGAGGATGCGGAAAGCGCTATCCGGGCTGTCTTCCGGGACGCCGCCACGCCGGTGTCCGTGCGTGTGCTGGACACGGCGACGACCACGGAAGACGACCCCTTGTACGCGCGTGCCCAGTTCGCGCGTGGCGTACCGACCTGCGACGCGCTGCGGGCGGGCCTGCGTGTGCGAACCTGCGCGGAAGCGGACGAGGCGCCCGTGGGGTGGCTCATGTTCCTGCCGACGGTGCCGCTACGCCGCGAGAGCCTGGTCACCGCCGTCGAGCTGATGCGTGCCGAGTCCGAACGACACGGAACCGCGAGCATGCTCGAGTTCAACGTGATCTCCCAGCACTCCACCAACATGGTCGTGCAGGTTCCGTTCGTCCGGGAACCGGACGCCATCGAACGGGCCCACGCGCTGCGCTTCGCGGCAAGGGAAGCCTTCCTGCGCGCGGGTTTCCCGGTCTACCGGTCGAACATCGACCAGCAGGATTCGGAGCTGGCCGCTCGTTCGGCCGGCTACCGGGACGAGCCGCTCGGCGGCCTGAAACATCTCTTCGACCCGGACGGCATCATCGCTCCCGGGCGTTACCTGGCGGTGCCCCGATGAACGACCGGACGCGGACGTCGGACGTCGACGTCGTCATCCTCGGCGCGGGGATCAGCGGATCGCTGCTCGCGATGCTGCTGGGGCGGCAGGGCCTGCGGGTGGCGCTGGTCGAGGCGAAGCCCACCGTCGGCACGAAGGGTGCCGATTTCCTCAAGCCGCGCGGCCTGCGCATCCTCGCCGAGCACGGGCTGCTCGACGTACTGCGGTCCCAGGGCGCGTTGCAACGGGCCACGATCGACTTCCACCACGACGGCGCCCCCTTGCTGTCCTACGACTTCGCCGAGCACACCGGCCTGGGGTACTACCTCGTCGTCCCCTACGCCGAGACGGTCCGCGCGGTGCTCGGGGCATGCGCCGAGTTGTCCACTGTGGATATACGCTTCGACACCTCCCTGGTGGACATCCACACCGAGGGCTCGACGGTGACCGAGGTCGGGCTTTCCGACGGCACCCGGCTGAAGGCGCGGGCGTTCGTCGACTCCAGCGGCTCGGGTACGCCGCTGCGTGACCTGATCGAACCGGACCGCCGGGTGATCAGCTACGACCACGGGTTGTGGATGACCACGATCCCCGGCACGCGGACCCGCGGTCAGCTCTACTTCAGCTCCGACCGCTGGCTCGCCTACTTCTACTCCGTGACGGCGGACTCGGCCCGGGTCTTCGTCGGGGTGCCCAGCGAACTCGAAGAGGCGGTGTTCCTCCGGCAGTCCCTTGACCTGGCAACGAAACTGGCTTCCTTCGTCACGGACGAAGACGGTATCGCAGCGCTCGACGCCAGCGCTTTCGAGCGCGCGCCCGTGTCGGCCTTCACCAGCGGCCCGTATCACCGCGGCAACGCGGTGCTGCTCGGCGGCAGCACGTTCGGCTGCCACCCGATGACCGGGCAAGGGATGAGCTACACCATGGAGGACGCGACGGTCCTGGCCGCCGTGCTCACCGAAGCACGCGACGCGCACGAACTGGACCGGCTGCTCGAACAACGCTACGAACCCCGGCGCGCCGTCCACATGCGACTGGTCGAATACGGCGACAACCTGGCCCGCCACTATCACGACAGGGACGCCTACCTTCGTGCCCACGACGTGGTTCTCCACGGCGGGGACGTGTGATGCCGGTGCGTACGGCCGCCCTGCTGAGCGCGACGTTCATGCTGTTCCTCGACGTTTCGATCGTCAACGTCGCTTCTCCCGCCATCCGGCAGGATCTCGGCGCGTCCACCGGAGCCGTGGAATTGGTGGCGTCCGTTTACACTCTGGCCTTCGCATGCACGCTGATCACGGCCGGGCGGCTGGGGGATCGGTACGGCTATCGCCGCCTGTACCTGATCGGCATGGCGGTCTTCACGCTGGCCTCGGTGTTCTGCGCGGTGTCGTTCAGCATCGAGTGGCTCATCGGTTCCCGGGCGCTCCAAGGCTTCGGCGCCGGGGTGATGGCTCCCCAGGTTCTCTCGATCATCCAGCGGATATTCCCGCCCGAGCAGCGAGGACGTCTCTTCGCTGCTTACGGCTCGGCGATCGGTCTCGCGACCGTTACCGGGCCGGTGCTCGGCGGCCTGCTCGTGCAGCTGCGGGTTCCCGGACTCGACTGGCGGCTGGTCTTCGCGATCAACCTTCCCGTCGGGATCGCGGCGTTGTGGGGCCTTCGGCTGCTGCCCGAGTCGCCACCGGGGGAGCGGACAGCGCTGGATCTCGCGGGTGCGGCGTTGTCCGTGATCACACTGGGCCTGCTCGTCTACCCCCTCGCCGTCGGCCACTCCGCGGACTGGCCCGTGTGGACGATCGTCATGCTCTGCGCCGCTCCGGTGGCTCTCGCGGTCTTGGTCGCGCACCAGCTCTCCAGGGAGCGCTGTGGCCGGTGGCCCTTGCTGAAGCTGGTTTTGTTGCGCGATCCCGGATTTCGGGCGGGGCTGGTCGCCGTGGCGGCCTTCTTCGCCGGCGTGCCACCGTTCTTCTTTTTTCTTTCGGTGTATCTGCAGACGGGCTTCGGGCATTCCGCGCTGGCCGCCGGGCTGACCCAGCTCCCGTTCGCGGTGGCCACCGGGGCCGCGTCGCGATGGTCGGCGCCCATCAGGTCCTGGCTGGGACGCGGTGTCCTGGTGAAAGCGACCGGGGCGCTGGCGCTGTCGATGCTCGCGCTCGCGGCGATTGTGGCCGTGCGCGGCGCCGACGCGCAGCCGTGGGAGCTGGCCGTGCCCATGGCAGTCGGCGGAGTGTGCTTCGGCGTGTTCACCACTACGGCGTTCGCGCAAGCTCTGTCCCGCGTTCCACCGGACGCGACCGGGTCCGCGTCGGGGCTGCTCACCACCGTCCAGCAGGCCGCCGGTTCGCTCGGCCTCACCGTCGGTGGCGTCGTGTTCTACCTGGCTTCTCCCACGGCCGCGCTCGGTGGAGAAGCCGCGGTCATACGTGATCGCCACATAACCGGATTCACCGATCTGCTGATCTACGAGGCGGCGGTGTTCGCGCTGGCCTGCGTGGCCAGCCTGCTGCTCGACCGCAAGGCCGCGCCGCAACCGGTAGGCTGACTGTCCACAGTGGAGCAATGCGGCGGGCACGCCGGTGGTGACCGGCGGGCCCGCTGTGTCCGGGGTGTCATGGAGTCGGCAGTGGCAGGCCGGGGACGCTCTGGTCCGGCGGGACGACGCCGTCGACCAGATAATCGTCGACGATCTTGTCCACGGCCTTGTTCCCGCCGAGCGCGTAGATGCCGTGGTCGCCTTCGCCGGTGACGGTGAGCATCCGGGAGTTCCGGAAGGCGGCGTGGGCCTTCCTCGCGCCTTCGATCGGCGTGGCCGGATCGTGTTCGGATTGGACGATCAGTACCGGCGGAACACCTTTGCCGTTCATCGCGGGCAGTGGCCGGGGCTGGTTCTTCCAGAAGGCACATACCTGGGCTTGCATCCAGACCGCGTTGTACAGCGTCACGCCGCGGTCGATGTACTCCTGCGACTGACGGATCAGCGACTGGCGACTGCCCCGCCACGTGCCCTCGCCGCACAGGGTAGTGATCAGCGTGGCCACCATCGCGTCGGAGGAAACGGCCGCGAGGCTAGGCAGTGGGCCGCGTTTACCGGACTCCGGCAACGTGGTCTTGAGCGCCACCCGGGCAGCGTCCTTCTCCTGCGCCGAAGTACGAGCGTCGGTCAGCGTCTTGATCCGGACCAGGGTGTCGGCCATCGCGGGAAACTGGCTCTTGGACTTGAGCGCGCCGATGAGGTAACCGTCCACTGTGGTCGCCCCGACCCGCGCACCGTTCACCTCGACCGGCTCGCGGGTCAACGCGTACCGGACGTTCTCGTAGGTCTGGCGCGCCGCTTCGCCGCTGGTACCGAAGTGGTACTTGGCGTCGTAGCGCGCCATCCAGGGGAGGAAGTCCTGCCGCCAGCGGCGTTCGTAGGCGAACGGCTGCCAGCCGAACGAACTCTGCCAGGTACCGGTGAATTCGGTCGACGAGTCCAGCACGAACCGGCCGGTGCGGTGCGGGAACTGCTGGGCGTAGTGCGCTCCCAGCCAGGTCCCGGCGGAGTACCCGATCCAGTTGATCTTCTCCCGGCCGAGCAGCGCCCGCAGCAGATCCAGGTCCCGGACGTTCTGGAAGGTCGTGATCAGCGGGCCCAGTTCGCCGGCGGCCCGGCGGCAGGCGTTCGCGGTGTACTCGACGGCATCCACGATCAGGTCGAGATTGCGCGGATCGCGGTCGCGCGGGTCCAGATCGCTGCCCGTGCCGGATGCGCCGTCGCAGCTGACGTTCGTGCTCCGGCCGGTGCCGCGCGTGTCGATGCCGATGATCTCCTGGTGCTCACGAAGTCTGTTCTGCTCGCGGAAAGCGGCCGGGAACCAGCGGCCGGGCCCACCGGGGCCGCCCGGGTTGGTGAACACCGACGCCGTCGTCGCACCGGTGGACTTGAGCCTGCTGACCGCGATCGTCAGCTCCTGCCGCTCGTTCGGCCGTTCCCAGTCGCGGGGTGTGCGGTACGTGGCGCATTCGAGTCCCGCGATGTCGGTGCCGGGCGGAAGATCCACCAGTTCGTCCTTGACGCAGGCGTGCCAGTCCAGTGATTGCCCGGTATAGCGGGCCGGGATCTTCGTGGTGTCCGGGCTGGGCGCGGCGGGGTCCGCCGTCGCCGGTGTCACGCCGGCGAGCAGTCCGCCCACGGCCGCCGGAATCACCACGGCGAGACGCAGTCTCATGTATTTCCCCCTTCTTCGAACCTTGTTTCGCCGAAGACCTCGAAACTGCGCCCACGCTAGGATGCCGCGCTCAAGGGGTACATCAACCGCAGGTAGCGGTCGCGCTCCTACTGCGGGATGACCGCGACAAAACGCCGCCCGATCGCGTGCGGGCTCAGGAATCGACGGGGTCCCCGACGATCCCGCTGGTGGCCACGCGCACCGCACGAGCCATGCTCTGGAACGGATCCGGGGTCCCGGACAGATCTTCGCCCGACAGTACGGCGGGGCCGAGCGACTCGTTGAGCACCCGCATGGCTCCGCCCGCGGCCGCGGCGTGCGTCCGCACCTCGACATCGCCGGCGGGACGCCCCAACCTGTCCGCGATGACCGCGGCCAGTTCCTTCTCCACGTGATCGCACGTCATCAGCCAGGCCGACCGCAGCGCTGGCTCGGTGTCCCCCAGAACCACCATCCGGACCCCGGCCAGATCGTCGGCCGTCTCCTCCGGCGTCCGGCGTATCTCAGCCCGTGTCGCGGCGAGGTGGTCCTCAATGGACAGTTCGCGTGGCCACCGGCGCAGTGCCGCCACGAACCATTCGGCGCTTTTCGCCACGATCGGCTCGGCGCAGCTCTCCTTGGTGCGGAAATGCCGCCAGAGGGTGCGCACCGACAGGCCCACCGACGCGGCGATCTGCTCGCCACTGGTCCCGGCAACCCCCTGTGCCCAGAACAGTCGTGCCGCCTCCCGCGAGATCTCCAGGCGAATCCGGCTGCGACGCAGCTCGCTCATCGCGCCCGGCTTGCGGGTGCTCGGCGTCACGACGTTCCTCCACTCTGTCTTCAAACGACATTATGTCACTTAGTGACAGAGTGGGCAAACTCGCTGCCCGCCGACGGTCAGGAGTCGGTGACCTTTTCGCAGGTCACCGGCGCACCGGCGGCGGGCGCGGTGGATTTCGCGAGTTCCTTGGTTCCGTCGAGCAGGATGCGGCAGGTCAGCGTGAGGTCCTTGGCGGGCATGGCGGTCACCGCGGCCTTCTGTCCGGCGCTGATCACCACCTCCTGCTTCCACGGGACGCCGACCGGGCCGGGCACCGGGTGCTGGACCACCTTGTTCTCGTAGCGGTCGGGCGAGAGCGCGTAACTGGCCTCGGACAAGGTCCCGTCCGCGTTCGCACTGACCTCGTAGGTGATCGCCCAGGACTTGCCGATGGGATTCGAACACGCCGAGACGGCCATGAGCCCGCCGACGGCGAGAACGCCGCACAGCACGGTCTTCGTTTTCACAGATTCCACTCCTGGTCCGGTGATCGTGGATCTCATCTTCCGGTCCGGCCGCGTCGGCGGCAAATTGGTCAGCCGCCGATGACCTGGCGAATCCAGGTCAGCTGCTGGGAAACGTCGCCCGCGCCCGCGGTGCTGTCCCGGTCGGAGTCGTCGACGACGCCGACAATCGTGTTCTCGCCGAGGGTTCCGGTCGTCATGACCGGTCCGCCGGAATCGCCGCCCGCCGGGAGCCCGGAAATCCTGGCCGCACAGAAATCGGTTCCGCCGGGAACGGTGAAACGCCCGCATCGCGCATCGTCGGAGGTGAGCACCCGCAGATCCGCCTGCTTCAGCACATCCGACTGGCAGGATGTTTCGTCACCCTGACAGGTGGCGCCCCAGCCGTATTGCCGGACGACCTGCCCGGGACGCACCGCTTCGGAGCCGGGCAGAGTCGCCGGTGTGACGTTCATCGGCGGCACCTTGATCAGCATCATGTCGGCGACCGGTGCCCCTTGCCTGCTGCCGTTCACCGGGCGAACCGGTGTGCCCTTCCGCTGGTCGAGGTCGCCCACGCGGAATTCGATGCGGGAATCCGCGATGGATTCGGCGTGGTCGAAGAAACAATGGGACGCGCTGAGTACCCATTCCCGGGTGATCGCTGTCGCCGTGCATTGTGGATGGCCGTCGAGCAGCATCCGCACCGCCCATGGAGCGTGCGTGCTGACGGATCCGCCGATCACGGCGGAGGCCGCGGGAGCCGGGACGATCGCTGCCAGCGCCAGCAACGGCAGCAGTACGGTCAGGCGGCGAATTCGACGTTTCATGGATGTCCTTTCCTCGCTTGCCCGGTTGCGCACCGGATATTGTCTCTATGTCCACTGAGGAGTACGCGTTCTTGATGCGTGTCAGGAGGACGTCCTAGGCTGGCCGAAGGTTCGGCCGCCTGCCTGATTTTCCCGAAGGGATACCCGGAAATCCCCGATTGTGAACATGACCAAGGAAGTGGGGACTCGCCGGTGACTGACGAATTCGCCTGGCTCGACGCGACGGCCCAGGCCGATTTGGTCCGGCGCGGCGAGGTCACGCCGCGGGAGCTGCTCGACGCCGCGATCGCGCGGATCGAAAGGCTCGACGGCGAACTCAACGCCGTGGTCAGCACGCGGTTCGAGCAGGCGCGGCGCGAGGTGGCGGCGGACGGGCCGTTCCGCGGGGTCCCCATGCTGCTGAAGGACTTCCTCTGCCACACCGCGGGCGATCCGGTGCACGGCGGCATGCGGGTACTGCGGGAGCGTGACTGGCGGGCACCGGCGGACTCGCACCTGGCGACAAGGCTGCGGGCCGCGGGTTTCGTGTTCTGCGGCCGGACGAACACGCCCGAGCTGGCGACGAGCATCACCACCGAACCGCTGGCCAGCGGCGCGACCCGGAACCCGTGGGATCCCACCCGATCGCCCGGCGGCTCCAGCGGCGGGTCGGCCGTCGCGGTGGCCACGGGCATGGTCCCGGTCGCCCACGGCAACGACATGGCGGGTTCGATCCGGATCCCCGCGAGCGCTTGCGGGCTGGTCGGCCTGAAACCGAGCCGCGCGCGAACCAGCCTGGGGCCCCAGTTCGGCGAGTACTGGGCCAGGTCACCCACGAGCACGTCCTGACTCGCTCGGTCCGGGACACGGCGGCCGTGCTCGACGCCATCGCGGGAGCGGCGCCAGGTGACCCGTACACCGCCCCGCCGCCCGTACGCCCCTATCGTGAGGAGGTCGGCGCGGACCCCGGACAGCTGCGTGTCGGCTTCCGGACCACCGCGCCGGGTACAGGGGAAGCCGCTCACGCGGACAGCGTGGCCGCGGTCGAGCACGCCGCTCACCTGCTCGAATCCCTCGGCCACCGGGTGGAACCCACCGCGGCCGCCGCACTGGACGCGCCCGGGATGTTCGACACCATGCCCGCGTTGCTGGCCGCCGTGGTCACCTGGGAACTCGACGCCTGGTCGCAGCGTCTCGGCGAGCAACTGCCGTCCTCGGTTCTGGAGCCGATGAACGCGATGCTCGCCGAAGTGGGCCGATCGGTCACCGCCACCCAATGGCTGGCCGGGATGACGGCTTCGCAGCAGTGGGCTCGCGGCGTGGCCGCGCTGTGGGACGGCGAACTGGACCTGCTGCTGACCCCGACCATGCCCGCGCCACCCGCCAAACTCGGGGAACTGGCTCCGGACGCCAAGCCGCCCGAAGAACTGATCGCCGGCGTCGGGCAGACCGCCGCGTTCACCGCGCCGTTCAACATCACCGGACAGCCCGCGATTTCCCTGCCGCTGCGCTGGAACGCCGAGGGCCTGCCCACCGGCGTCCAGCTCGTCGCCGCCCAGAACCGCGAAGACGTGCTCATCCGCGTCGCCGCCCAGCTCGAACAAGCCGCACCGTGGGCTGAACGCCGTCCACCGGTCCGCTGAACGTCCACTGTGGAGCATCGTGGGTATTGATCGATCCGGTAGCTGAATCCCAGCGAAACTGTGCGCTGGACGCGATGCCGGGCGCGGCCGAATACTCGAACCATGCAAGGAGCGCCGCACAGACCCGGGCAGGGGAACACGGACCTGAGCCTGCTGCTGCGACGGTTCGGCGTTCGTGCGCTGGCGCTGGCCCTCGTCGCGGGCCTCCTCGGCCTCACCACGCTGGTGATCTTCCTCGCGTTGGTCGGCTTCGGCCTGATCTTCGGCACTGCTCCCGCCAGGCCGTGAAGGACTCCTTACCGGCATTGAGCGCCGGTAAGGAGTCCTTCACGGACCTTCACGCGTGGACCTCCGGGGAACGGGGCACCACCGGCATTCCCGCGGCCTGCCACGCGGCGAAGCCGCCGCATACGTCGCCGACGTCGGTGAGGCCGATGAGCGCCGACACCTGATGCGCGGCGAGGCTGGAGGTGTAGCCCTCGTTGCACAGCAGGATGATCCGGCGGCCGGTGTCACCGAAGCCGAGTTCCTTGAGCCGCCAGCGGCTGTGCACGTCGAGCCGCCATTCCAGGACGTGCCGGGAGACCGGCACCGCGCCGGGGATGTCCCCGAATCGCAGCCGGTATTCCAGCGGGCGCAGATCGACAAGGAGCGCGCCGCGGCGGATCTCCTCGCCTGCCTCCTCCGGCGAGTAGCGCGGCAGGTTCTCCCTGGCTTCGGCGAGACGGCGGGAGATCACGTCCTCGAACTCCGGTGCCGTCATCGCAGGCTCGCCGCGGTCGCTTCGAGATCGCCGGTGTCCGGTTCCGGCGAGTCGCACGGGATTTCCCGCAGGTGGTGCGCGCCCGAGGGCAGCCAGCAGTAGAAGTTCATGGTGCGCAACGGTTTCGAGTAGGCGTGGACGCTGATCGCGGGTTCGGTCGCCACGTTGACCAGATTGTGCAGGTAGCGCGGGCCGAACGCGACGCTGTCGCCGGTCCGGTGGACGCGGGTGCGCAGTCTCCGCGCGGTGGGCTCGGCGTGGTCCTCCAGCAGGGCACCGCCCGCCACCGCGAACGCGCCGACGCTGCCGCCGTGGTCGTGCAGGAGGGTGTCCTGCCCCAGTTCCCAGCAGATCAGCCACACCTCGAACCGGGCGTCGTGGTGCAGCCGGACGAAGTAGCGTTCGGTGAGGTCGAAACGGACGTGCGGGGCCCAGATCGCGGGCCGGCCGGCCACGGCCGACACGATCCGGCGCAGGGCACGGGGGCGGACCCGGGTGCCGTCGAGGTCGGCGGCCGAGGGCCGCAGGCCTGCCGGGAGCGCCGGGGCACGGGTGATGTTCGGTGTCTGCACGAGACAAGCTCCTCCGCTTGAACCCGCCGCGTGCCCGGCGCCGGCTGATGCCCTCGCCCGACCCGCGTGCGGATGGTCTCGTCCCGAGCCGTCCCGCCGCTTACCGGCTGATGCCGGAGTACTGCCGAACGGCCCGATGACCTGTGTGGAATTGTCAACGGCCCGATCCTAGGCCGTGCGCGGCGATCATGGAATCGGCCGAAAGCGCGTTCGGGTTCAGGCGTCGAGTTCCAGCGAGTCACCGAGGTCGGCGAAGATGAACACCCGGACCGCGTGCCCGGTGGCGGGATGCACCTGGGCGAGGTAGGCGTGCACCCGCTCGCCGACGATCTCCTCGACCGCGCCGATGAAGTCCGTCCGCGTCGCCTCGTGCAGTGCCTCGTGGTGCCGGAGCACCGCCTCCCGATAGCCCCGGTCGCCGAGCACGCTGTCGGCGACGGTCAGGCTGTCGATCGAGAGCACCACCAGGCTGACCGGGTCCTCCTGGCTCACCGAAACCTTGACGTTGCTCGGGCCCCGCCCGTAGAACGACCGCTCGAGCTGAGTGATCCGTTCCGCGACCGCGGCCCGCTGAGCGCGGGTGATCTGCACGCCGATCGGTCCCTTCCCCGTCTCCGTCCGTAACGCCTGGTCACCCTACTCGGACGCGCTGGGGAAAGGGCGGCTGTCCGGGCGCCCGCCCGTTACCGTGCCTTGCCCGGGCGACCGGCGTTGTGGCCGAAGCCCTCCGCCTCGAAACGAGGGGAGGGCTTCGGCGGGGATGCTTGGCTCAGTGGCCGTTGAAGGACGACAGGTAGGCGCCAGTCGGGGTTCCGAGCCCGGTCTCGGTGTCGAACCCGGATCCGACCTCGGGGGGCTGGTACTCGTCGGTCTTCTCGACCCATTGGGTGGCGAGGAAGTGGTGCAGCTCCGGTGTTTTCCCGCCGGCGGGGTTCGACCGGTAGAGCACCGCGGTGGCGGGATCCCCGCTGGGCAGCCGGTAGGCCGTGACGTCCCGGAACGCGGGGGTGCCCGCGCGCTGGTAGAGAGCGGGGTTGGCGAAGCCGAACCGCTTTCCGCCCCGCGCTTGCTGGGCGAGTGCCTGCACGCCGGCGAACAGCGGGGTGGAGAGGCTGGTTCCGCCGAAGGTGTGCTCGGTGTAGTGCCAGGTGCTGGGATCGCTGTCGGGTGAGCCGTTCAGCGGGGTGCCGCCGATGACCATGCCGGTCGCCGGGTCCGCGTCGAAGGCGACGTCCGGGCCGACCCGGCCGCGGTGTCCGTCCGGGGTGGCGGCGTAGCGGTCCGGGACGACGCCGTGCTGGTACCACGGTTGTGGTTGCCCGGTGGCCCGGCCACCGCCGGTGCCCCCTTCGCTGTGCATCTGTTCCCAGGACGTGCCGTCCTTGGACAGGTCGCTGACCGGGGTGCCCCAGCCGGTTTCCCAGATCCGCTTGCCGTCCTGGCCGATCGCCACCGACGTACCACCGACCGCGGTCACCCAGCTGCTGCCCGCGTAGCCGTTCATCATCCAGTCGCCGCCGGTGTCGTTCGGCCGGAAGCCACCGTCACCGGTGCAGAAGTAGAACCCGACGCCCTGCAGCGCGCCCTCCTGGTAGATCTGCTCGAAGGCCTGCCGCAACCCGGGCGGGGGGTCGTTGGCCAGCGACAGGGACACAATGCTCGCGTCGGTGTGGTCCAGCGCGTAACTGAGGCCGGCCAGCAGATTTCCGCCCTGCGCGGTGGATTCCCCGATCGAGACGATGTTCGCGTCCGGTGCGATGCCGTGCACCGCCTCGGCGTCGATGGTGGCCTCGATCATCGCGCCGTACCCGCCGTCGCCGGGCTTTTCCGGCGGCGACCCGTCCGGCGAGGGCACCCGGGTGAGCTGTCCCGGGCGGAGCCGTTGCGTGCCCACGCGGTCCGACCAGGTGTTGATGTCCTGTTCGAGGGTGTCCATCGACGAAGCCACCACGGCGACCGTCTGCCCGGCGCCGGTGACACCGCGGCTGTCGAGCCCGTAAGCGTGCCGCAGCTGTTGGGGTGTGTACCCGCACGGCGCCAACGGCGGAGTCGCGCCGTTCACCGGGGGCAACCCGGTCGCGGGCCGCTGGCCCCAGTACTGCGAACACTGCTGGGCCGCGGCACCGGCGTCCAGGTGCGGACGGCGTTCGGCGGACCGCCGCGGCGCGGCGGCTTGGCCGGCGTCCCGCACGAGGATCGGGACCTGACCGACGCCCAGCACCAGGGCGCCCAGCTCGGCCGGGACGCTCAGATCGGTGGGCGGCGCCAGGTAGTGGCCCTTTATCCCGCTCTCGGGCGGGAAGACGTAGTCGTGGAAGGTCACCGCGAAGGCGGCGTTCAGCTGGCCGAACGTGCCGGTCACCGTCAGGTGCCGCCAATCCGGCGCTGTCACGTTCAGCCCGGCCCCGGTCAGCCAGGCGCGGACGCGATCGACCTGCGCGTGGTCGAGCCGGTTGGCTTCCCGGATCTGCTCCCGGCCGAGGAACCGTCCGTAGCCGGGGCTGTGCGGATCGGACACCTCCTTCGCCCGGCGGGCCAGTGCCGCCGGATCCTTGACCGCGAGATAGACGGTCTCCGACACCGGAGTGTCCACAGGCACCGGGCCCTTGTCGACGATCCCCCACGTCATTTTGGTGCCGGCGAGCGGCACCCGATCCGGTGCCGCTCCCGCGGCCGCTGTTCCCGCGATGGTGAGCGTCATGGCAGAGACCACCACGACCGCCCACCGGAATCCGATCCGACGCACCGCTCCTCCTCACCACCCACCACTGAGACGGGAGGAACCGTACTTCCGGCCAAACCTCGTTTTCGTAAGACAGGAGCTAACAAATTCCTTATGTGCCCGACGGCGCCGGAATTCGAGACCATCCTCACCCAGCTTCGCGACGAGGCGGTGACGAGCGGTGGCCTACTTGGTCGTCCAGTCGGGATGTCCGGGCATCGGCGGAGTCTTCTTGTCGTACAGCCAGCTGGTCAGCAACGGCGTGAGGTCGCGGTGGGCCACCGTGTTGGCGATCGCGATGTAGTCCTGTGTGCCGGCGGACTTTCCCTGATAGGTCCGGAGGAAGGTCGTCTCGATCTTCGCGAAGGTCTGCTCTCCCACGGTCTCGCGCAGCGCGTACAGGGCGAGCGTGCCAGGCCCGTTGGTACCCATGGTGATGCTCGCGGCGGTGTCGAGACGGGCCGGTGGACCGTTCTGGTCGCGCAGGGTCTGATCGATCCCGTAGAGCCCCTTCATCGCCTCGTCCAGGCTCTTACGGCCTTGAGCGGCCTCATAGACGTTCTGGTAGTACTCGGCGTGGCCCTCGTTGAGCCACATATCGTCCCAGGACGCGGGAGACACGGCGTCGCCGAAATACTGGTGCGCCAGCTCGTGCACCTCGGTCGCCGATTCGAGGTCGGCCGGAAGCGCCAGCCCGAGCACGGAGAACGTGGACTGGGTGGCCGTCTCCAGCGCCACCCCGTCATACGTGCTCAGCACGCCGAGCACCCCGTACTTCTCGAACGGGAACGGGACGCCCAGTACCCGCTCCAGCCAGCGCACCTGATCCGGAGTCCGCCGAGCCGCATCGGTGGCGTGGGCGAGCACGTTCTCCTTCGTGATTCCATACTGCTTGGTCATCTCCGCCGGGACCGGGAAAGTGCCCGTGGCGGACGGGATCTGGCTGACGATCGGCAGTCCGTGCGGCCCCTGCTGGGTGATCGTGGCGAACTTGCCGACCGCGACCTGCACCACATTGGTGGGAATCTCTTTCGCGGTGCGGTAGACGTAGGTGGTGCGGTCTCCCCGCGGCTGCGTGGCCCGCAGCGTTCCGCTGGCAACCACCTGCCGGTCCCGCGGCACCGTGACCCGGAAGGTGAAGGTGGCCTTGTCACCCGGGATGTCATTGCCGGGGAAGAACAGGTGTGCCCGGTCCGGCTGCCCCATCAGCGCGAACCCGTCCGGGGTCTCCACCCAGCTCTTGGTCGGGTAGTCCATGCCCGGGGGCAGATGCACGTACGCCGGGGCGGGATTCAGCGACCGGTCGGCGGAGTACGTGACCTTGACGGTGAAGGTGTCGCCACGGCGGACGCCGACCGGCGCGGAAACCACCAGTTTCTCGGTTTTCGGATCGACGGTGAACCTCGCGCCGACCCCGTCGACCGTGACCGCGGAGATCGTCTGACCCACGGAGTCGAGGCTGAACCGCGACAGGTCCTGGGTCGCGGACGCGGTGATGGTCACCGAGGACGCCATGACCGTCGACGCGGGAACGTAGTCGAAGCTGACGTCGTAATCCGACACCTGGTAGCCGCCATTGCCCAGAGTCGGGATCAATCGCTCTCCGGAAGTCTGTGCTCCCGGCGTACCGATCGTGGCCCCCGCGGCGCCAGGCATCGCCGCCGTGGCACACAGCGCCACCGAACACGCGAACGCGGCAACTCGTTTCACATCGAATTCCTTACCCTTGGCAGCAAAATTCACCGTACTGTGGAGGTAGCACGCTAACGAGTTGTGCGTCTGTGGCCTAAGTCCCTTTCCGGTTCGACGTTCGCTTGGTGAACGACGTCGCGGGCTCGATGGTAGAGATCCACCGCGTCGGCAACAACGCGTGATGTCCGAAAAGGTATAAAAAGTGGCGCCGCGGAATCGGTTCCAACGAGGTGCGTTCAGAAAGCGACGTCTGCACTTATGGGCAGGCCGAAACCGGCCGGACGCGGCCGGCCTCGGACAGGCGGGCGGCTACCCCCAGTCCGAGCCGCCCGCCTGTCCGGTGTGGACGGTCGGAGTCAGGGGTGCTGCCGGGTCGCGACCCGGTGTGGCACACCGAGGTCGTGCCCGGAAGGGTCCGGCTCGGCGAGGATCGACGTGGTCTCCGGTGGCCGCGCCCGCACGACCCGGTCGTAGCTCCACGTGACGCCTTTGCCGAACGGCCGGTCGGCGTGCGTGGCGCGGCAGCTCTGCCCGCGTCCGTTGCGCTTGGCCGCGAGCAGGGCCGCGTCCGCCGCCAGCAGGAGCTTGTCCAGGCCGACGCCGGCGTCGCCCGCCGGTGGCCACGCGGTGAGCCCGATCGAGGCGGTCAGGCCGGTGAGGTCGGTCTGCCCGGCCCGGACGCTGGTGGTCGCGACGTTGGCCGCGTTGAGGGCGAGGTTCAGCCGCCTGGCCACCGCGAGCGCGTCGGTGATCCTGGTGCCGGGCAACAGGACGAGGAACTCGTCACCGCCGTACCGGGCCACGAGGTCCTGTTCCCGGGTGACCGCGCGCAGGATCCGGGCGACGTGCCGGAGCGCGTCGTCGCCGGCGAGGTGCCCGTGCACGTCGTTGATCCATTTGAACCAGTCCAGATCGGCGATGAGCAGCGACACCGGATAGCCGTGTGCCCGCGCCGTGGCCAGCGCGTTGGTCGCCCGCCTGTGCCAGCTGCCGCGATCGAGCAGCCCGGTCAGCCAGTCCATCGCCCCTTCGTCCAGCGGCTTGCCGCACGCGGTGCAGACGGGTTCGCCCGTCTGGAACTCCGGTGACCTGCGGATCGTGGCTGCCACGTGCTCCCTGGCGCGCGGGCTCCGCGGCTCCACGGGGCGCCGGAAACCTCGGCGGATCGCGGCGCGCCATCCGCGCGGGAGCCACATGGCCGGTCCCCCTCCCACTGGACAACACCGGAAACACACCTTGCTGAATGACCGACGGTAGCCATTCGGTGCCGATGCGGCTACGTGCGAGTTGCCCATCCGGGCGGGACGCACTGGGCGGATCGCACATCCGGTCAATCCGCCGAGAGGAGTACGAGGATTGCACGGTTGAAAGTTGAATTTGTCCGTTGTCCCGGCCAACGGGACAGGGCGTTTTGCCTTCCGTTTCCCCCGAAAGAGGGCCGATGGCCCATGGACGCGCCGTGTCGACGTGAGTACTATCCGGCGTCTCGCACGTGGTGAGAGGGGAAGGATCACCGGATGGCGAACTCCGTGGGGCGCGACGACTACGCGCTGACCCGAGTTCCTCCCGAGGCCCGGTACCCGTGGTTTTCGGTGGCGACCCAGCGGTTCGGGCAGCTGTCCGCGCTGAGCCAGTTCCTGCTCGGCGCGACACTGGGCTTCGGCCTGCCGTTCTGGCAGGCGTTCCTCGCCTTCACCCTGGGCGCGGTGCTGCTGGAGCTGATCGCGATCGCGGTCGGCGTCATCGGCCAGCGCGAGGGACTCTCGACGTCGGTGCTGGCCCGCTGGACCGGGTTCGGGCGCGGCGGCGCCGCGGTGGTCGGGCTGGCCATCGGGCTGTCCGCGACCGGCTGGTTCGGTGTCCAGTCCGGAATCGCGGGCAGCGGGCTCGCGCGGCTCGTCGGCGTGCTCCCGACCTGGGTGTGGTCGCTGATCTTCGGGCTGGTCGTCACCGTGATCGTGACCTACGGCTTCCGGTGGATGGCGTGGACGGCGTATGTCGCGGTGCCCGCGTTCCTCGTGCTCGCCGGAGTGTCCATTGTGGCCGAACTGAGCAGGCACGACCTCGGCGAACTGATCAACAGCCCGGCACCGGGCCCGCACCTGAGCCTGATCCAGGCCGTCACGCTGGTGGCGGGCCAGTTCATGGTGGGCGCGGTGATCACCCCGGACATGACCCGCTTCAACCGTTCGCCGGGCGACGTGGTCAAGCAGACCATCGTCGGCATCACCCTCGGCGAATGGGTGATCGGCTCGATCGGCGTGCTGCTGGCGCACGCGGTGCGCAGCAACGACGTCATCGCGATCGTCACCTCGTCCACCGGCTGGCTCGGCCTGCTGGTGATCGTCACCGCCGCGGTCAAGGTCAACGACTGGAACCTGTACGTCTCGTCGCTGGGGCTGGTCAACTTCGCCGAGACGGTGTTCGGCCGCAAACTGAACCGCGCCCACATGTCGCTGGTGGTGGGCGTGCTCGGCAGCCTGCTCGCGGCGGCCGGGATCCTCGGCAGCTACACGGGTTTCCTGACGCTGCTCGGCATCGTCTTCCCGCCGATCCCGGGGATCATGGTCGCGGAGTACTTCTTCGCCAGACGCTGGCGTGCCGCGCTCGCCGCCGCGGGCCCGGACCAGCTGCGTACCGGGGCACCGGCGTGGGTCCCGGCGACGCTGGTCTGCTGGGCCGCGGCGACGCTGGTCGGCAAGTTCGTCACGATCGGGCTGCCCAGCATCAACGCGCTGGTCACCGGGTTCGTGCTGTACCTGATCGCCGAGCGGATCACCCGGCGGCGCCCATCTGGGGAGCTGGCTGGAGCATGACGCTGCGTATCGGTATCGACGTCGGCGGCACGCACACCGACGCCATCGTGATGGACGGCGATCGCGTCGTCGCCACGGTGAAGTGCGTGACGACCGAGGACGTCACGTCCGGGATCGTCAACGCCCTGCACGAACTCCGCGTCCGCTCCGAACTGGACCCGGCGGCCGTGCGCGCGGTGATGATCGGGACGACGCACTTCATCAACGCGCTGGTCGAGGCGAACCGGCTCGCGCCGACCGCCGCGCTGCGGTTCGGACTGCCCGCGACAGCGGCGCTGCCGCCGATGGTCGACTGGCCGGAATCGCTGGTGACCGCGGTCGGCGGCAAGTCCTATCTGTGCCACGGCGGCGTCGAATTCGACGGCCAGGACATCGCCGAGCTTGACGAGGACGAGATCCGCCGCGCCGCGCACGACATGCTCGGGCACGGGGTGCGCAGCGTGGCGGTCTCCTCGGTTTTCTCGCCGGTCAGCGCGGAACACGAATTGCGCGCGGCCGAGATCCTCACCGCCGAGGCGCCCGATCTGAACGTGAGCCTTTCGCACGAGATCGGCAGGCTCGGCCTGTTGCAGCGGGAGAACGCCACGATCATCAACGCCGCGCTGCGCGAGATGGCCGCGCAGATCGTCGACGGGCTCGCCGACGCCGTGCGGGGCGCGGGGATCGTCGCGCCGCTGTACCTGAGCCAGAACGACGGCACGCTGATGGAGGTCGACTACGCGCGGCGGTATCCGGTCGCGACGTTCGCCTCGGGACCGACGAACTCCATGCGGGGCGCGGCTTTCCTGTCCGGGCTCACCGACTGCGCGGTGGTCGACGTCGGCGGCACCACCACCGACGTCGGCGTGCTGCGCCACGGTTTCCCCCGCGAGGCGGCGACCGAGGTGATCGTGGCCGGGGTGCGGACCAACTTCCGCATGCCCGACGTGCTTTCGATCGGGCTCGGCGGCGGCTCGCTGGTGCACGGCAGCGAGGCGGGCGATGTCGAAGTCGGGCCGGACAGCGTCGGCTACCGGCTCACCGAAAAGGCGCTGGTGTTCGGCGGCGACACCCTCACGGCGACCGACATCGCCGTCGCCGCGGGCATTCTCGACATCGGCGACCGCGGCCGGATCCGGCATCTGGGCAAGGACTTCGTGACCGCGGTCCTGGCCGACATCGAGACCAAGGTCGCCCGCACGGTCGACCGGATGCGCAGCTCGCGCGAGCGGCCGCCGGTCGTGGTCGTCGGGGGCGGCGGGATCCTGGTGCCGGACACCCTCGAAGGCGCCGGGACCGTGCACCGGACCGAGCACTTCGCCGTGGCCAACGCGATCGGCGCCGCCATCGCGCAGGTCGGCGGCGAGGTCGACCGGATCTACCCGATCGAACCGGGACGCCGCGAGGCCGTACTGGACGCGGCAAAACAGGAGGCCGTCGACCGGGCCGTGGCGGGCGGCGCCGATCCCGGTCGCGTGGAGATCGTGGACATCGACGAGATCCCGATCGCCTACCTGCCGGGCAACGCCACCCGCGTCCGGGTCAAGGCGGTCGGTGATCTCGTGCTGAGCGCGGACGGGGCGGGGACGACGTAGTGCGGGAGGTCCAGGCAGCGGAACTGCCCGACATCGCCACCGGCGCCGCGTTGCTGGGCACCGGCGGGGGCGGTGACCCCTACCTCGGCCGTCTGCTGGTGCGGCGCGAATACCTGCGGGGCCGCACGGTCCGGTTGCTGGACGTCGCGGAGCTGCCCGACGACGCGCTGGTGATCCCGACCGCCGGGATGGGCGCGCCCACGGTGCGCGTCGAAAAGCTGCCCAACGGCGACGAAGCGAGTACGGCGTTGCGGACGCTGGAAGACCATCTCGGCCGTCGCGCCGACGCCACGATGCCCGTCGAATGCGGTGGGTCCAATTCGATGGTCCCGCTCCTGGTGGGCGCGCAGCTCGGACTGCCGGTGGTCGACGCCGACGGCATGGGCCGCGCGTTCCCCGAACTGCAGATGCAGACCTTCGGCGTGTACGGGATTTCCGGCTCGCCGCTGGCTTTCAGCGGTTCGCACGGCGAACGCGGTGTGCTCGACACCGGCACCGACAACGTCCGGCTGGAACGCCTGGCACGCGGAATCACGGTACGGCTGGGCGGGACGGCGAGCATCGCGCAGTTCCCGATGAGCGCCGCCGACGTCCGGCGTACGGCCATTCCCGGCACGCTCACGCTCGCCCTGCGGATCGGCCGGTGCCTGCGGGAAGCGCGGGAGGGTTACCGCGATCCGTTCGGGGCGCTGGCGAATCTGTTCAAGGAGACCGCCTACGCGCACGCCGCACCGGTTTTCAGCGGCCGGATCGTCGACGTCGAACGCAGGACCACCGGCGGGTTCGCCCGCGGCAGCGCCGTCATCGAGTCCTTTGTGGACGACTCGGTGCTCGAACTGTCCTTTCAGAACGAACATCTGGTGGCGCGGGTGGACGGACGTGTCCGCGTCATCGTGCCCGATCTCATCACGGTGCTGAACGCAGAAACCGCCGAGCCGATCACCACCGAAGCGCTGCGCTACGGGCTGCGCGTGACGGTGTTCGCGATCGCCGCGCCCCCGATCATGCGCACGCCCGAGGCGCTGGCGGTGTTCGGCCCGCGTGCCTTCGGGATCGACGCCGATTTCGCCCCGGTGGAGGAGCTCGCGTGACCGAGGGGCAGGTGCTGAGCGTCGACGACGTCGACGCGCTGCGGTGGGGCGCGAGCCTGCTCGGTTCGGGTGGGGGCGGCGAGCCGCGGCTGGGCGCGCTGTGGCTGAACCGCGAGATGGCCGGGGGAGCCAGGGTCGAGGTCGTCGCCGTCGACACGCTCGCCGAGGGCTGGGTGCTGACCGTGGCGGTGGCCGGGTCCACCGCCTCGGTGGGGATCGAAAAGCTGCCCGCGGGGGACGAACTGAGCCGCTGCGTCGCGGTCGCCGAGAAGTACCACGGCGTGCACATCGACGCCATCGGCGTGGTCGAGGTCGGCGGCAGCAACGCGCTCTTCCCGTTCATCGCCGCGGTGCAGACGGGGAAACCCGTGGTGGACGCGGATCTGATGGGCCGGGCGTTCTCCCGGCTGGACCAGACCGTGATGGAACCCGGCCTGACCGGAGCGTGGGTGTGCGCGGAGGCGCACGGCGCCGCGATGGTCGTCGACGGCGTCGACCCGCGCACCGCGGAACGGGTGATGCGGGGCGCACTGACCGGGCTCGGCGGCTGGGCGGCACTCGCCTATCCGCCGCTGAGCGCGGAAACCTATCGCCGGATCGCCCTGCGCGGCACGGTCTGGGCCGCGATCCGGCTCGGCAGACGGTACCGCGCGGGTGCGGACGCCGGCCTCGACGGCCCGGAACTGGCCGAGCGGCTGGGCGCCGACCATCTCGGCCAGGGCACGGTTCTCGAGGTGCACCGGTACGCGGGGAAGGGCTTTTCCAGCGGCTCGGTAGCGTTGCGCACCACGGACGGCAAACAGGTGCTGCGCGTCGAAATGCAGAACGAATACGCGATGGTGCTGCGCGACGGCGAGGTGGTGGCCACCACGCCCGACGTGATCTGCCTGCTGGACACTCACAGTCTCCAGGTGATCCAGACCGGCGAGGTCCGGCGCGGCCACGAGGTCGTGGTCCTCGCCCTGCCGGTGCCGGACCGGTTGTGGCATCCCGACATCCTGCCCAGGGTCGAGCCGCGGGCCTATGGCCTCGACGCCGAACCGGTGCGGAGAGCGAAAGGCTGAATGCGGTGACGGAGCCCGCGGATCCCCTTGCCCTGCGCCAGCTGGTGGCGCATCCGGTGCTCGCCGGCGCCGAGGTCGTCGGCGGCGAGACCGGCGACGCCGTGGTGCACCGGGTACGGGTGCGGCCGGGGGTCGACGCCACCGGGCTCGGGCCCGGCGACCTCATCGTGGTCACCGAGCTCGGCGACGCGACGGGCTGGCAGGTGGAGGCCGGGATCCGGCGCTGCGCGCTCGCCGGGGTCGCCGGGCTGGTGCTGCCCGGCGGAAGCCGCGGGCCACTGGCCACCAGCCTGCTGCTCGCCGAGCGGCTCGGCCTCCCGATGGTCCTCCTGCCCCGTGAAGTGAGCACGCACGACGTCGCGCTTCAGCTCGCGCAACTGGTCGCCACCCCGGAGGTGGCGCGGGCCGAACAGGTCCTGCAGTTCGTGCGGCAGATGCGGGGCCAGGCGGACAACCTGGGGGCGGTGGCCGACGCGGCGGCGAAGGTGCTGCGGGCCCCGGTCAGCATGCTGAGCCCGGACGGCGCGCTCGTGCACGGCGCGCATTCGCCGTCCTCCTTCCGGCGCGATCTGGCTCTGCCACAGGTGGTGGTCGAGGACGAGCTCACCCACGTCGTCCAGCCGGTTTCCGCGACGGCCGCGCCGCTGTGGCTCACCGCCGCGTTGACCAGCCCGACCCCCGCGCGTGTCGCGATCGCCCAGTCCGTGCTGGCGCTCGCTGAGCCGTGGGCGGTGTCCTGGCTGGCCACGCAGCGCCTCGCCGCCGAACGCGACGCCCGCACGCGCACCACGTTGCTGGCGGATCTGCTGCGGCTGCGCGAGGAGGCAGGGGCGGTGGTGCGGCACCGCGCGGCCATCCTCGGCTGGCGGCTGGACGGCTGGCACACCGCCGTCTACCTGCGCCGGCTCGACGAACCGCCGAACGACCACGTCACCGACCGCGACGAGATCGTGCGCGTGCTGCGGGAAAGTCACCTCGAGGGCCCGCTGGTCGAACAGTCCGACGGCTGGGTCGCCTGGCACACCGCGACGTTCGATTCCTCGCCGCAGAACGTGAAATCGCTGATCTCCTCGATCCGGCTCGTGCTCAAGCGGCTGGGGACCGGCGTCGAGATCGCGGGTGGGGTCGGCCGCACCCATCCCGGGATCGGCGGTCTGGCCCGCACCATCGACGAAGCCCGCGAGGCCGCGCTCTCGGTCGACCCCGCCGTCGTCGAGGACCACAGCCTGGACGCCGGTTCCCGCGTCGTGCACATCGACGCGCTCGGCGTCGGCAGGCTGGTCCGCGTCTGGACCCGGTCGCGCACCGCCCGCGCGCTGGCGACCACGTTGCTGGCGCCGCTCGCCGACCACGACACGCTGCTCGCGACCCTGGACGCCTACCTCGAAAACGAATCCTCGGTGGTGGCCGCTTCGGCGGCGCTGGGACTGCACCGCAACACCGTCGCCGACCGGATCGCCCGCGCGCAGAAGATCCTCGGCGTCAACCTCCGCGATCCCGACGACCGCCTCGCCGTCGAACTGGCCTGCCGCACCCTGCGCC
This sequence comes from Amycolatopsis sp. NPDC058986, assembly GCF_042741125.1. Taxonomy (NCBI): domain Bacteria; kingdom Bacillati; phylum Actinomycetota; class Actinomycetes; order Pseudonocardiales; family Pseudonocardiaceae; genus Amycolatopsis; species Amycolatopsis sp. NPDC058986. The sequence continues at coordinate 108,511 of NZ_JBHYJW010000013.1, forward strand.
CGAAAGTCCGCGAGGCCGACGACGGCGCCCCTCCCGGTACTTAAGTCTCACGATTTTGTCCCGAAATCACCTCGAAGTGCCAAGGACGCCGGTGCCTGGCAGGCTGTCCTCTCGTGGTGCAAGACGAACCGTCGGGCGGGAAGCGCTCTCCGTATTTCACTGACGAAGAGGACCGGCGGTACCTTCAGGATCGCCTGGTCTTCTTCTCGGACGCGGTCGTCGCGATCGCGATCACGCTGCTCGCGCTGGATCTGCCGGTGCCGCACGGGAAGACCAACTCCCAGGTGTGGCACGCCTTTTTGGAGCTACTGCCGAAGGAATACCTGAACTTCCTCGTCGGGTTCGCGGTCATCGCCTTCTTCTGGTGGAATCACCACCGGTTCTTCCGTGGCGTATACGTGGTTTCCCCGAAGCTGCTGCGGCTGAACATACTGTGGCTGTTCTTCATCGCGGTGTCGCCGTTCGCCACCCGGCTGGACAGTGAGGACTCCGCCTTCGTGCTGGGGCCGGTGTTCTTCGCGGTCGTGATCGCCGCGCTGGCGCTGGTGCTGACGGCCATGGCCGCGCACGCCGCACGGGCCGGGCTGCAGCGCCCTGGCCTGCCCCGAAGCGCGACGCGGTCGGTGATCGTCGGTGGCTTGACCGCGGCCGGGGTGTTCCTGCTCTCCATCCCCGTGAGCTTCATCAATCCTTCGTGGGGCCGGTATGTCTGGCTGTCCCTGGTCGTCGTCTCGTCCGTCGCGGATCATCTGACCGAACGGCGGGCCCACTCGGTCGGGTGAGTTGTTCCGGTGTGAACGCATTCGAGTTGTCCGGAATGGTGCGCGTTGATTTGATGCGATCATGAAGAAGCGGCGCGCGCTGGTGGAAATATGAGCCCGGAGCGCCGCCGCGACATTTCCGTGCCGCGCGGGATCGCGATCCAGGTCCTCGCCATGGCCGTGGCGATGTCCACCGTGCTGGTGGGCGGTGCCGCGCCCGCCGCCGCGCAGTCCTCGTGGCCGGTCGAAGGTGAGCACACACCGTCGGTTTTCGACTGTGATCACCTGTACTACAGCAACATCCGCTCCGGGATGCAGTTCCGCAACGACGCTTCCGGTGCCGCGACCATCGAGAACACGGTGATCAGCAAGCGGGCGGGCAGTGGGCCACCGGACTACTGGTCGACCGACATGGCCCTCGGGAAGGATCCTGACACCGGCAGGGTCGCCGCGTTCTATTCGAATTACACGTCGGCCAACCGCACGCTGTACAAACACGTTTCCGGAACCGACAGCGTCACCGACGAGATCGCCGGTGGCGCGACACGGGAACTGCCCGCCGGGTCCAACTGGGGCGGGATCACCGCGGATCCGAACACGGGCATGCTGTTCGGCGCACAGAACGGCGGCGTACCGAAACTGTTCGGGATGAACCTCGCCAGCGGGGATACCACGATCTGGACCCGGGGCGACAACCTGACCCCGGTGCCCGCGAACGACCCGGTCTTCCGCGGCGGATCCATCGTGCCGGACCTGTTCGTCGACGACCAGGGCGGCGCCTACTACGGCATCAGCTATGGCGGCTCGACCTACATCTACCGGCTGGACCCGGCGACCGGCACCACGACGCAGGCCGTGCACGTGACCGGCCCCGGCTCGTCCAACGGCTTCAACAACTACGGGATGGCCTACCACCACGGCTCGATCTACCTCGGGTACTACGGCGGCGCACTGTACAAAGTGGACCCTCGAACCGGCGCGTCGACGCTGGTCCCCGGCGGCAACGCGCAGAACAACCAGGTCGGGCGGATCACCTCGGAGGCAGGGGGTGCCTGGCCGATCACCGACCTGGCCAGCTGCTCCATCGCGCCGAACCTGACCTCGAAACTCGTCGTGCGCAAGACCGCGAGCCCGCGGACCGCGAAACCGGGGGACACCGTGCGGTACACGGTGACGGTGACCAACGAGGGTGACGGCCCCGCGCCGGACGCCCGGCTCACCGACGATCTGTCCGGTGTCCTCGACGACGCCACCTACAACTTCGACGCGGCGACCACGACCAGTGGGTCGCCGACCTCGTCGCAACCGAGTTACGACAGCGCGGGGAAGAAACTGAACTGGGCCGGCGAAATCGCGCCCGGCGCCTCGGTCACCATGACCTACTCGGTGACCGTGAAGTCTCCGTCCACAGGGGACAAAAAGCTGCGCAACGTCGTGACCGTGCCGGAGAGCAACTGCGCGCGGGCGACGAAGGACCCGGCCTGCTGGTCCGAGGTGCCGATCGCCGCGCTCAAGATCGCGAAACACGCGTCACCCGCGAAACCCGGCCCCGGCAGCGTCGTCACCTACACCATCACCGCGACCAACGACGGACAAGCCGACTGGACCGGCGCGGTGGTCACCGACGATCTGTCCGATGTGGTCGATGACGCCGCGTACAACAACGACGCGCGGGCGAGCAAGGCCGACGGAACCTCCACCGGGGCGGTGTCGTACGACGCTCCCGGCCGGAAGCTGCGCTGGACCGGCGACGTCCCGAAGGGCGCGACGGTCGCCATCACCTACACCGTCACGGTGGGCGATCCGCCCGCCGGGAACCGGCGTCTGGTCAACCGGGTGGCCGGCCCGGACGGCTCGAACTGCGGCCACGACAGCACGGATCCGGCCTGTACCACCGACGAGCCGATCTCCGGTCTGGTGATCCGGAAAACGGCCGCACCGGACACGGCGAAGCCAGGGGACACCGTCACCTACACAATCACCGCCCAGAATGTCGGCGCTCTCACCGAACCCGGGGTCACCCTGTCCGACGACCTCAGCGGCGTGGTCGACGACGCCACCTACGGCAACGACGCCGTCGCCAGGATCGGCGGTGCCGCCGCGCCCACCCAGCCCGGCTACGACCAGGGCACCGCGAAACTGACCTGGACCGGCGACGTCCCCGCCGGGCAGACCGTGACGATCACCTACACGGTCAAGGTGAACGCGCCCCCGCGCGGGGATCACGTGCTGCGCAACGCGGTCACCAGCCCGCCAGGGACGAACTGCGCGGACCCCGCCGATCCCGCCTGCGTGACCGAGACCGAGGTCGCCGCCCTCGAGATCAAGAAGACCGTGGACAAGGCCGACGCCAAGCCCGGCGAGAAGGTCACCTACACGGTGACGGTGCGGAACACCGGTGAGGCGCCGTATCCCGGCGCGTCGTTCGCCGACGACCTCTCCGGCGTCCTCGACGACGCGACGTGGAACAACGACGCCGCGGCCACCTCGGGCACGACGTCGTTCGACGCCGCGGCCCAGCGGTTCCACTGGACCGGTGACCTCGCGAAGGGCGCCACCGTGACAGTGACCTATTCGGTCACCGTCGGTTCGCCGCCTGCCGGGGACCACCGGCTGCGCAACGCGGTGACCGGGCCCGAGGGCTCGCCCTGCCCGCCCGGCAACGCCAATCCGGACTGCGCCACCGACACCCGGATCGGCGAACTGCAACTGACCAAGACCGCCTCGCCGGACGTCGCGAAACCCGGCGAGAAGGTCACCTACACGGTGACCGCGCACAACGCCGGCACCGGCACCTATCGCGGCGCGCGGTTCTCGGACGATCTGTCCGGGGTGCTCGACGACGCCGTCTACAACAATGACGCGAGGGCCACCGGTGGCACGGTGAGCTACACGCCGCCGATCCTGAACTGGACACACGATCTGCCCGCGGGCGCCACGGTCACGATCACCTACTCCGTCACCGTCGGCACGCCGCCGGTCGGGGACCACCGGCTCGGCAACGTCATCACCGGGCCGCCCGACTCGACCTGCCCACCGGGGTCCACCCGCCCCGAATGCCATCCGGTCACGCCGATCGCGCAGCTGACGATCGCGAAGGCCGCGAGCCCGGCGAATCCGAAGCCGGGCGAGGTCGTGACCTACTCCGTCACGGTGTCCAACACCGGCACGGCGACCTACTCCGGAGCGTCGGTCACCGACGACCTGACCGGGGTGCTCGACGACGCGACCTACAACGACGACGCGAAGGCCACCGGCGGTTCGGTCACCTACCGTGCGCCGAACCTCGTCTGGACCGGTGACGTCGAGCCCGGTTCTCCGGTCACGATCACCTACACCGTCACGGTCGGCAGCCCGCCCCGAGGCGACAAGAAGCTGAAGAACGCGGTCACCGGTACGGGGGACACGAACTGCCCGCCGGGAAGCCGGGACCCCGCGTGCGGGACCGAGACGCCGCTTCCGGCGTTGAAGATCACGAAGCGAGGCACCCCCGAGGAAATCAAGACCGGGGACAAGGTCACGTACACGATCACGGTGGAGAACACCGGTGAGGCCGCCTATCCCGGCGCGTCGTTCACCGACGACCTCTCCGGCGTCCTCGACGACGCGACCTACGGCGACGACGCGCGCGCGGACTCGGGCGTCGTCACGTTCGCCCGGCCGAATCTGAGCTGGACCGGTGATCTGGCCAAGGGCGCCAAGGCGACCATCACCTACTCCGTCACGGTCACCAACGCGGGCGACCACCGGCTCACCAACGTGGTCAGCGGCACGGGGTCGAACTGCGCCGAAGGTTCCGCCGATCCGGACTGCCGGGTGGTACTGCCGAAGCCGCATCTGCGGATCGCCAAGACCGCCGACCCGAAAACCGCCGTGCCCGGCGGAAAGATCACCTACACCGTGACCGTGCGCAACACCGGCGAGGCACCGCAGCCGGACGCGTCGGTCACCGACGACCTGACCGGGGTGCTCGACGACGCGACCTACAACGACGACGCGAAGGCCACCGGCGGTTCGGTCACCTACGAGCGTCCGCGCCTGCACTGGACCGGCACGGTGGCCGCCGGGGCCGAGATCACCCTCACCTATTCGGTGACGGTCGGGAATCCGCCGCCGGGCGACAAGATCCTGCGCAACGCCGTCACCAGCCCGGACGACACCAACTGCCCGCCGCCGAAGACCGCCCGTGCCGAGGATCCCGCCTGTGGCACCGAAACCCCGGTCCGGGCGATGACCATCGTGAAGCGGACACCGGCCACCACGGCGAAACCGGGGGACAAGGTCACCTACACGGTCGACGTCGTCAACACCGGCACCGTCGTCTATCTCGACGCCGCGTTCGTCGACGACCTCACCGATGTCCTCGACGACGCTGTTTACAACCAGGACGCTCGCGCCACCGGTGGCACCGTCGAGCAGAGCGGCTCACGCCTGGCCTGGCACGGGCGGCTGGAGATCGGCCAGACCGTCACGATCACCTACTCCATCACCGTCAAGCCAGGGCTCACCGGGGAACGCCGTCTCCGCAACGTGGTGGTCTCCCCGAGCCAGGGGACGAACTGCGTCACCGGGAGCGAGCCAGGCTGCACGACCGACACCCGGGTCACCCCGCCGACGCCACCGCCGCCGGGGACGCCGCCGACAGGCCCGGGGACTGCACCGCCGCTGGCTTCGACCGGCACGCCGCTCGGCGATCTGTTCCTGGGCATGCTTTTCCTGCTGCTCAGCGGCTTCACGGTGCTGGTCTCGGCGCGGCGGCGGGCGCGCCGGGGCTGACCCGCCGGGCGCGCGTGCCACGATCGGGCAACACTCGGGCACGACCGGCTCTGCGGGACCACGGCACGCGGTACCGTCGACGGTGCGGGGCTGCATCAAGGACGACCGTCGGGACAGACGGTCAGCAGGGGACTTGGCGACGAGGGGAAGCGAGAATCCCGTGCAGCCGAGAACCGTAACAGCCGATGACCCGCGTCTCGGCGCGGTCGAATGGGTGACCAATCATCTCGAAGCGCACGGCCAGTTGCTCGTGCGCGGGAGCACGATCGAGGAAATCGTGACCAGGGCGCGGGCCGTGGTGGCCGCGGGTGCCCCCTCGGCCGCGGCCGTGCGGCTGCACGTGATCCGCCTCGGCTGGTGGCGCGTCACCCCGTGCTGCTGCCACCGCACCTTCGCGACCTCCAACCACCCCACCTGGCACTACCTCCCGGCAGGTCCCGGTGTCCCGGACGCCTGGCGGGGCGCCGAGGTGCGCATCCGGTTCACCGCGGGCACCCGGCGCTGATCGCTAGGCTGCGAGTATGAGGAAGGTGCTGGTGAGCGCGTGCCTGGCAGGTGTTCCGTGCCGGTACGACGGCGCGGCGAAGACCTCGCCCGCCGTCGTCGCGCTGGTGGACTCGGGTGAGGCTGTCCCGTTCTGCGCGGAGGTCGCTTCGGGGCTGAGCACTCCGCGCCGCCCGGCGGAAATCGTGGACGGCGACGGCGACGCGGTGCTCGACGGCCGCGCACGGGTTGTCGACGACCACGGCACCGACGTCACGGAGCAGTTCATCGCGGGCGCCCAGCTCGCCTTCGTCACGGCGCGGGAGCACGAGGTCCGGGAGGCGGTGCTCATGGCACGCAGCCCGTCCTGTGGTTGTGGCGAGATCTACGACGGCACCTTCGCCGGCGAGCGTCGGCAGGGCAACGGGGTGACCGCGGCTTTGTTGCTGCGCAACGGAATCGCTGTGCGCTCCTCCGACGAGCTGCCGGACGCGCCGGCGTAGGCGGCTCGGCCGGAGGAGCGCCGGGGTTCACGCCGCCGCGGCCACCGGCCACGCGGGGGAACGCCCCAGCAGGGCGACGAGTTCGTCGAGTCCGGCGCTCCCCGGATTCGGCACGATCGGGGCGAACGCGGCGCCGGGCGTGAGCCTGATCTCCCCGTCGGGGACGATGCGGGCCACGGCCAGCGCGGCCTCGACCACCTCGGGCGGGAAACTCACCGGCAGGTCCAGCGCCCGGGCGACGTCCCAGGCGTGTACGACGTAGTCGACCAGGTGGAAGCTGAGCGCCTGCTCCGCCGGGAAGGTGGCTTCGGCGGAGAACTCGGGGAGCGGGAACCGCCGCTCGGCAAGGTCCTCGACGGCGAACGCGGCGAGGACACGGTCGGCCGCGGCGCGGTAGGTCGCCGCCGGGTCGTCGCCGAGCGAAACGAGCTTCCAGTGGCCGGGACTGCCGTCGCCGGTGGAGGCGGCGGCGAACCCGTGGTGCTGGGCGGCCATATGGGCCACCAGCCCATACACGGTCCACGCGGCGCACGGAGTCGGTTTGGCCAGGTCGGCGGGCTTCACGTGGGAGACGAGGTCGGCGCTGATCCGCACCGCGGCGGCGTCGAGTTCCCGAAGGTCGTTGATGTGCATGCGCTTATCATCTGCACCTGCGTACGATCTGTCAACGGGGTTCCCCTGGGTATCGTCGGCGTATGTCGGAACAGGGACGACCGGACCTCGCCGCGATGCTCGGCGGGCTGTTGCGAACGCTGATCGCAATGGAGTCCCCTGTCCTTGCCGAGCATGGGCTGACCATGTGGGGCTACGTCGTGCTGAGCGCGCTCGACGGTGGGCCGGTGCGCACGCAGGCGGCGCTGGCGCAGGCCATCGGTGCCGACAAGACGCGGATCATCGGCACGCTCGAAGAGCTGCAGAAGGCCGGGTTCATCAGCCGTGACCCCGACCCGGCCGATCGGCGCGTCCGGCTGCTGGCGATCACCGAGGCGGGGCGCCGCGTGCGCAGGTCGGCGCAGACGCGGATCCAGGCGGGCGAGGAGGAGCTGCTCGGCCACCTGTCCGCCGGGGAACGGGCGACTTTCCTTGACGCGGCACGAAAACTGTGGACGCTGTCCAGCTCGTGAGGTCCGCGTGTCGCACTTTAGTCCTCTGTGGACGCAGAGGTGACGCTGGGCTCAGCGCTCCGAAGGTCCCCAGCCTGCTGCGGTGCTGTCGCGATGTTCCAGCGCGGCGGCCACGAACGCCGCGACCAGCGGCCGCCGATCGTGCTCGTTCCAGGCGAGCACGAGGCGGCTGAGCGGCGCGTCGGTGACCGGGACGCACACCAGGCCGGCGGGCGGCGGCTCGACGAGCGAACGAGGCAGTACCCCGATCATCCGGCCCACCGAGATCATCTGGAGCAACTGGACCACGTCGACGACTTCGGGACCGGTGCCGTCCCCGCCGGGAACATCTTTCCAGCGTGGCAGCGTCTCACCGTCCAAATCGGACATACGAACCGAGGTGCGCCCGGCGAGACGGTGGCCGGAGGGGACGATGGCCACGCGGCTTTCGGTGAGCAGTGTCTCGTGGGCGAGGCCGTCGAGCGGGTCGAACGGGGCGTACAGCAGGCCGACGTCGGCCCGGCCGTCGAGCAGGAAGCCGGCGCGGTCGGCGGGGCCGCTGAACAGGATGTCCACCCGGCGCGCGTCGGGCTGGTGGGCGTACTCGGCCAGGATCGGGGACAACAGCCCGGCGTCGCCGCCCGGCTTGAGCACCAGCCGCAGCCGGGCTTGGCGGTCTCCGGCGTGCCGTGCGCTCCGGACGGCGGCGCTGACGGCGTTCAGCGCGTGCCGACCGTGTTCCTGTAATGCCTTCCCGGCCGGAGTGAGCTCGACGTGGCGGCTGGAGCGGAGGAACAGCGGGACGCCGAGCCGGGTCTCGATCCGCCGGATCGCCTTCGACAGCGCCGGCTGGGCGATCGAGAGCCGGACGGCGGCCCGGCCGAAGTGCAGCTCGTCGGCGACCGCGAGGAAGTACTCCAGCTCGCGGGTCTCCAGATCAATCATGCCTCAAGGTTATCGCCGAAGAGCGAATCGGTCTTGGACGCCGACGGCGTACCACGGCAAAAATTGAGGCATGATCAACCACACGATGATCGTCTCCTTCGATCAGCCGCTGCCGGACTGCGAACTTGACCAATATCTCGCGGACATCGAACGCGTGATGCTCGACACCGGCTTCACACAGTCCGTCGTGACCAGGCGGCACCTTCCCATCCCCGGCGAGGAGGCCATCCCCGCGCTGATCGCGACCGCGATCGTCCAGGTCGCCGTGGCCGACACCGGCACGCTGGCGAAGGCGTTCGCCGCGCCCGGCGTGCACGAGGTCATCGACCGCTGGCAGTCGCGGCACCCGTACAAGGTCGCCTGGGCGAACCACGAGCCGCTGGCATGAGCGCCCGGAAGGCGGGACTGGTCACCGGCGCGGGCAGCGGGATCGGCCGCGCGGCGGCGGTCGAGTTCGCCCGGCAGGGAACCGCGGTCGCCGTGCTCGACATCGACGAGAGCACGGCGGCCGAGACCGTCGAGATGATCGAGAAGGACGGCGGCGAAGCGCTGGCGATCGCCGTCGACATCGCCGACGAACACTCCGTGCGGTCGGCCGTCGAGCGCACGGTCGAAGCCTTCGGCGGCCTCGATTTCGCCGTGAACAACGCCGGTATGGCCGCGCACCACCGGCAGCTCGACGAGATGACACTGGACGAGTTCGAGCGCGTGGTCCACGTCAACCTGGCAGGGACCTACCTGTGCATGAAGTACGAGCTGCCGCTGCTCAAAGGCGGCGGTGCCATCGTCAACGTCGCATCCAACGGCGGCCTGTACGCGATCCCGCGCGCTCCCGCTTATGTGGCCGCCAAACACGGCATCGTCGGGCTCACCAAGGCCGCCGCCGTCGACTACGCGCCGCACGGGATCCGGGTCAACGCCGTCTGTCCCGGCCCGACCCGCACGCCGGGGTTCGAGAAGGTGGCGGCCGGCACCGACATGATCGCGATGCAGGAGGCGATCACGCCGCTCGGCCGGATGGCCACGCCGGAAGAGGCCGCGGCAGCTGCGGTGTGGCTCTGCTCGGACGCCGCGTCCTACGTCACCGGGATCGCGCTGTCGGTGGACGGCGGGCGACGGGCGTGAACCTCGGGCAGGGGAGCCGGATCGCCGAGCCAGTCGTCGATCGGGACCCGGCAGGAGTTGAGGACGTAGGCCACCAGCGTGTAGGTGCCGGTCAACGCCAGCAGTTCCAGCAGCTGCCGGTGGTCGTAGTGGGCGGCGAGCTGCTGCCAGGTCCGGTCCGACACCGCGGCCCGCGGACCGTGCAGCTCGTCCACGGCGCGGAGCAAGGCCGCGTCGAGATCGCTCCAGCCGGGTTCCCCTTGGCCATGGGGGATCCTGGCGATCTCCTGCTCGGTCAGCCCGGTGCCGCCGGCGATCACCACGTGGTGCGCCCATTCGTAGCGCGCCCGGGTGTGCCAGGCGACCCGCAGGATGACCAGTTCGCGATCGCGTGCCGGGAGCAGCCCGGTGCTGATCGCCCCGAGCAGCGGGGCCAGCCCGGTCAGCAGGCCGGGATGGTTGCCGACGGTGGCGAGGACGTTGAGCACGGGGTTCGCCGTGATGTGGTGTGCTGCCGCCGGGGCCTCCGTGGCGTCCAGCCCGCCGAGGAGACCGCCCAGCAGCGGACGGATTTCCTCGGGCGGTGCGGGGGCGATGCGGGGCTCGGTGTCCGAAGTGGACATGGTCGTCACCGTGCTTCCGTTGTCACGTCGAGCATCTGGGGCATCAGGTCCAGCTCTGCGGGGGTGCCGTCCCCGTTGAGCTCGCGGTAGACCGCGCCGACGTTCAGCACGAGCCTGCCGGGGTCGTCGAGATCCTCGAACCCGCGGTGGTCGAATTCCCGCGCGGCTTCCAGTGCGGTCCGGCCCCGCTGGTGTGCGGCGACGGCGTGGTCCCGCAGACGGTGCAGGTACTCGCGGAACCGGGTGACCTCGGGCTTGCCGATCACCGGGCCGTGGCCGGGGACGATGGTGTCGGCGTCCAGGCCGAGAATCAGGTCGCAGGCCCGGATCCAGCCGCTGACGGGTCCACTGTGGACGACGGGATGGCCGCCGATGAACAGGATGTCCCCGGTGAACAGGACCCGCTGGTCGGGGACGTGGACGAGGACGTCGCCTTCGGTGTGCGCGGGGCCGACCTCGATCAGGCGCACGGCGCGCGTGCCCACCTTCACCTCGAGTTCCCCGTCGAAGGTTTCGCCGGGGTAGGCCGGGGTGACGTCGGTGAAGTCGAACGGGGCGAACAGGTCCGCGAGCCCCCGCATGCCGGGGTCCGACTTACCCGCGGCGAGGGCTTGCAGCATCGGCTCCGGGCCCGCGTGCCGCATCTCCGCGGCGGCCGCGGTGGAGGCGATGATCCGCGCCTCGGGCAGGAGCTGGTTGCCCCACCAGTGGTCGCCGTCGCCGTGGGTGTTGACCAGGGTGCGGATCTTCGCCGCGGGGAGTGCTTGCCCGATGGCGTCGAGCATCCGCCGGGTGAGCGCGACGGTGAACAACGTGTCGACGAGCAGGGCTTCGTCGCCGTCGACGACCAGCCCGGCGTTGCTCCAGCCCCAGGAGCCGTTGGGCTGCAGGTAGGCGTACGTCGCGGGTGCGACCTCGTGCAGACCGGTGCGATACGGAACGGACATGTGGTTCTCCTTGCCTCTCACTGTCGTGTACTAGAGTACAAACATAGACTCAAGTACACAACCGAAGGTGACGAAGGACGCGGGAGGTAGGGTTCGGCGGGTGAGTGCGACATCCACGCCCGGCGGCCGGGCGCCCACGGGGAGCAGGCTCGAACGCCGCAAACAGCAGACCCGGCAGCGGCTGTACACGGCCGCGCTGGAGTTGTTCGCCGCCCGGGGTTTCGACGCCACGACCTACGACGAGATCGCCCAGCGCGCCGACGTCGCGCGCCAGACCGCGTTCAACTACTTCCCCCGCAAGGAAGACTTCATCAAGGCGTGGGTCGAGCACCGCCGCGAACGCCTGCGCGAGCTGCTGACCGAGACCGCCTTCCGGCGGGCACCCGCCGCCGAGCAGCTCGCCGCTCATCTGCGTGCGCTGGCCAAGTTCAACGAGGACGACCGGCATCTCCGTGACACCCTCGCCGCCACGCTCTCCATCAGCATGGACATGATGGTCGGCGAACCCCCGCCGGACGCGTTCGCCGAAAGCATCCGGCTCGGTCAGGAACACGGCGAATTCGACCCCGCGGTGGATCCGGAACTGGCCGCCGAGGTCATCTTCGACAGCTATCTGTGCACACTGGGGCGCTGGCTCCGGCAGGACACGCCCGCGCCATTGGGCGAGCTGCTGCTGGCGAAGCTGTCCGTGATCCTCGACGGTCTCGGCAGCCCTCGGTAGCCGTCCTTTGTGGACATCGATCCTGGGAAGGGAGTCTTTCGGGCAGCCCGTTCGCCGGTACGCGTTTGCGTCCATCCGGCCCGTTGACGCCCGGTGGCGAACCTCCCTACGTTCGAATGGTCGCTCGCGCAATTCCCCGTCGATCAAGGGAATCCTCGACCATGACCAGCACCGAGCCCGTCGGTTACCCGTTCAACAAGCCGCAAGGCCTGAGCATGGCTCCCGCCTACGCCGAAGCGCGGTCGCGCGAGGGGCTGGTGCGAGTACGGCTGCCCTACGGCGAACCCGCGTGGCTGGCCACCCGCTACGCCGACGTCCGGTTCGTGCTCGGCGACCGGAGATTCAGCAGGGCGGCCGCGATCGAGCGGGACGAGCCGAGGACGACGCCCGGCCGGGTGGTGACCGGCTTCCTCGACGTGGACCCGCCCGACCACACCAGGCTGCGCACGCTGGTGGCCAAGGCCTTCACCGCGCGCAGGATCGAGCAGCTGCGGCCGAGGGTGCGGACGCTCGCGGGCGCGTTGCTCGACGAGATGATCGCCGGCGGTGCCCCGGCCGACCTGGTGGAGAACTTCGCGCTACCCCTGCCCGTCGTGGTGATCTGCGAACTTCTCGGTGTCCCGGAGCGCGATCGCGCGCGGTTCCGGGAGCTGAGCGACAACGGGCTGTCCACGAGCGCGCTGACCCCCGAAGAGTTCCAGGCCAACAACGAGGAACTGCGCGCGTACATCGCCGCGTGCGTCGCCCGGCACCGCGCCGAACCCGCGGACGACCTGATGACGGCGCTGATCGAGGCGCGGGACCTGCGCGATCGGCTTTCCGAGCCGGAACTGATCGACGTCTCGGTCGCCATCCTCGTCGCGGGCCACGAGACCACCGCGACCCAGATCGCCAACTTCGCCTACGCGCTCCTGGAACGTCCCGGCGAGTTCGCCGAGCTGTGCGCCGATCCCGCGCGGATCCCGGCCGCGGTGGAGGAACTGCTGCGGTACGTCCCACTGGGGGTCGCCGCGATCTTTCCCCGCTACGCCACCGAGGACGTCGAAGTCGGCGGGGTGCTCGTCCGTGCGGGCGAGCCGGTACTGGCCTCGGTGGCCTCGGCCAACCGGGACGCGCTCCAGTTCGACGAACCGGAGGTGGTGCGTTTCGATCGGGAGCCCAACCGGCACCTCGGGCTCGGCCACGGCCTGCACCACTGCCTGGGCGCCCAGCTGGCCCGGGTGGAGCTGCAGGAGGCGTTGGGCGCGCTGGTGACGAAGATGCCGCGGCTACGGCTTGCGGGCGAGGTCGAGTGGAAGACGCAGCTTGTCGTGCGGGGGCCGCGCACAATGCCGGTGACGTGGTAAACCCTGGCGGTTCACGCCGCCCGTGTCAGCGGGGAGGCAGCGGTAGCGGACACGCGGTGCAGGAATTCGGCGTTCGAGCCGGTCTTGCGGAGTTGCTCGAGCAGCAGTTCGGTGGCGTGCTGGCCTTCGCGGCCGAACAAGGCGCGGCGCACACCGTGGAGGACGGCGAGCTCGTCCGCCGGTATCAGCAGTTCCTCGCGGCGAGTGCTCGAAGCGGCGAGGTCCACGGCGGGGAACACCCGGCGTTCGGCGAGTTTGCGGTCCAGCCGGAGTTCGGCGTTGCCGGTGCTCTTGAGCTCCTCGAAGAACACCGTGTCGGCGAGTGAGCCGGTTTCGACCATGGCGGTGGCGATGATGGTGAGCGAACCGCCGTCCTCGACGGTACGGGCGGCACCGAGGATCCGCTTGAGCGGATGTAGCGCGGAGGCATCGATACCGCCGGAGAGGATGCGGCCGGACGCGCGGCCCGCGAGGTTGTACGCCCGGCCGAGCCGGGTGAGCGAATCGAGTAGCAGGACCACGTCCTTTCCTTGCTCGACAAGCCTTTTGGCGCGTTCGACGGCGAGTTCGGTGACCGCGGTGTGGTGGGCGGGCGGATTGTCGAAAGTGGACGCGACGACCTCGCCGCGGATCGAGCGGCGCATTTCGGTGACCTCCTCCGGCCGTTCGTCGGCGAGGACGGCCATCAGGTGACATTCGGGGGCGTTCTTCGCGGCCGCGTCCGCGATGTCCCGCAGTATCGTGGTTTTTCCCGCCTTGGGCGGGGAAACCACGAGTGCGCGCTGGCCCTTGCCGATCGGGGCGACGAGGTCGATCAGCCGCGTGGTGAGCGGTCGAGGGCCGGTTTCGAGCAGGATCCGTTCGTGTGGATGGACGGGGACGAGTTCGTCGAACGCCGGACGCTCCGGCAGCGGATCGGCGCCGTTGACGGCGGTGATCCCGTCGGCGGTGCCGGCGATTTCGTCGCCGCGGCGCAACCCGTATCGGCGCACCACGGACGCGGGCAGGGGGACGTCGTCGGGGGCGGCGGCGTAGCCGGCCCGGACGAACCAGGATTTTCCTTGTACATCAAGGATTCCGTGAAAAGACATAGGGATCTCCCAAACAGAGATGAGGCGGCGGTGAACAACAGAGAGCCGCGATCGAGAACCGGTCCTGAGAGGATTCCGGTGAAGGGACGCTCCCTGGGCGGCCGACGGCCGACATCCATGAGAAGCGAGTTCAGGATAGCCGGTACCGCTCCGATGCGCAACAGTGCCCCCGGCGACCTCCCCGCCGCGTCCACTGTGGACGCTGCTCGCGGGAGCCGCGTGGGTCAGAAGCCGGTGATCACCGAGACGAGGTCGTGCAGCGGGTCGGTGACGTAGACCGTGCCGGTGCGCTGGTCGACAGCGACGTCGCCGGGATTGATGCCGAGCGACAGTTCCCCGGTGAGCTTGCTCAGCACGCCGTCGATCTTCACGATCCCGTTCGGGCCGCCGTTCGTGTACACCGTGTTCGTCGCCTGGCGCACCGCGACCGAGGACGCTTCGCTGCGCAACAGCACGTGCGGCAGTTCGGTCCGGCTCGCGCCGTCCACGATCGAAAGGTGGTGGATCCCGGAGTTGCTCACGTAGATGCGGTCGGACGCGGGATGCGCGGCGAGCCCGGCCGGGCCCTTGCCGACCTTGACGTTCCCCGTGAACGTGGTGCTCGCGGTGTCCAGGATCTCGACGGTGTCGGTGTACAGGCTGGACAGGTACGCCAGGTGCCGTCCGGCGTCCACGCTCACCCCGGAGAAGCCCCGGCCCGGTCCGGGCACGGTGCCGATCAGGGTGCTGCTGATGCCGTCGATGACACTCACCGAACCGGATGTCGCACTGGCCGCGTAGATCTTGTCCGCCGCCTCGTCCACGGCCAGTGCCGAGGCGCCGGGTCCCGCGCCGACCACGCCGAGCACCTTGTTCGTCCGGCCGTCGAGCACGGTGACCGTGCCTGCCGCCGGACTGGAGACGTACACCCGGTTCGTGGCCTCGTTCACCGCGACGCCGCCCGGCCCGTCGCCGACCCGGACGGTCGCGGTGACGGTGGCGGACCGGCCGTCCACCACCGAGACGGTGCCGGCGGCGGAGTTGGCGACGTACACCATTCCGGTGGCCGAGTTCACCCCGAGGGGGCCCGGGTGATCACCGACGTCGACGGTCACCACCTGGGCGGCCGCGGCCGGGGCCGCGACCCCGAACGTCGTGACGAGAGCGGCTCCGGCCAGGGCGAACATCGTCCGGCGGCGGATGACTGGCTCACGCATGCCTGCCTCCCGCGGCGGTGGCCGGTCCCTTGCCGAAGTAGGCGCGGCAGATCCCGTTGTCGTAGTCGGCGGCGATCTCCAGGACGTTCGCGCCGCCGTCCACCGGCAGCAAGGTCGAGCTGTAGTTCGGGCACCAGTCGTTGTACGGCTTGCCGACCGCGACCGGCGCGGGCAGCTCGTACCACGGGCCCTCGCCGAGATTGTCGTTGGCCAGCAACGTTTTCCCGTTACCGGGCAGCGGGTTTCCCTTGCCGTCGACGAAAATCTGACCGACCATCAGCAGCCGGGTGCCCTTCGGCCCGCCGGGGAACAGGGTCACCGTCTGCGCGTGCTGGAAGTGGTTGCCGCCGGTGGTGCCGATCTGGGCACCCGGCGCGCCCGGATCACCGAAATTCGCACCGTCCGCGGAGATCTTGTAGTACGGATCGCAGTAGCGGGAGCCGAAGTTGCAGATCTCGTAGCCGAAGTAGAACCGGCCGTCGGGCAGCCCGCGCACGATCGGCATGCCGGGGCGGACCCGGTCCGGCGGGATCGCCATGGTGCGTTGCTTGGTGCCCCAGTGCACCCCGTCGGTGGACGCGACCCGGTTGAGCACCTGGGCGAACCGCGGGGCCTCGGTCTCGTCGGCGAAATGCAGCCAGAGCGTGCCGCCCGCGTCCACGGTCAGTTCGGGTTCCCAGACTCCGTCGTGGTTGTGCGAACGGGCCGCCTCGGACAGGAACTGCCAGGAGCGGCCGCCATCCTTGCTGGCCAGGACCTTGATCCCGACCCGGCGCCCCGGCCCCGCGTTCTGGCCGTAGCTCGCCGCCCAGAGCAAGGTGCCCTCACGCAGGTCACCGACCCGTCGCGGGAGCTCGTACAGCGTGCCGCAGCACATCCCGGCGGCACCCTCGGGATCGCGGATCTCGGCGATCTTCTGGAAGCTGCGGCCCTCGTCGACGCTCTGGAAGACCGGAGCGAACCGGCCGCGGCCGTCCTCGCTGGTCATCGCCGCGATGATCCGGCCGTTGCGCGCCGGACCGCCGTGCGCCAGCCGGATGAGCCGGGGATAGGACCCCATTCCCTCCGCGAGCAACCGGCGTCCGGCAGGGGCCGGTGCCGCCGAGGCCGGGGCGAGCATCCCCGCGGCCAGCAGCAGTGTCATCAACAGCGCGAGACTGCTCCCCAGGCGTCGCATGCTCCGTCCTTACCGCACCGCGGCCAGACATTTACACCATCGAGTGAAAAATTTGCCGGATTTTCACTCGTTTGGTGCAGAAGTATCCGCGAGGCCCGGGGCCGCCGCGCGGGCGGCCCCGGACTGCTTTCACCCGGACGAGTCCGGTGTCACGGAGCGGAAGGACCGACGTCGGTCTTCGTCAGCGGCCGGGCCGGGGTGGCGGTGTTGTACTGGTCGGCACCGACGTCCTTCGCCGACGGCCGGGCCTGCTGGTCGATGTCGAGGGTGACCTGCGGGAACGATCCGGTCGCCTTGCCGATCACCGGGCTGGTCGCGGCGGGGCGGAGCAGCCCGTGCGCGTCGCGCGCCAGCTTCGGGTCGATCGTGCGGTACGCGTCGGAGGGCAGGCTGCCGGCGGAGGCGCCGAACAGGATGTTCCCGGTGAAGTGCGACGACGTGCCGGTGCCCTTGGCCGCGGCCTGGCCCTTGCCGAGCAGGACGTTGTCGGCCAGCGTGTCGTCCGACGGCGGGAACGGTTTGCCGCTTCCGTACGAGATGAGGGCGCCGGTGCCGGACAGCGTGTTGAAGGCGACCAGGCAGTGGTCGGCGGCGTCGTGGTTGGTGCCGCTGGTGGTGTCGTCGCGGACCTCACCGCCGCCGAACTCCATCGCCGTCCCGGCGGTGTCCTCCACGATGTTGTTGACCACGACGTGGTTGTTGCCGAAGAAGCGGATGCCGGTGGTCCCGCCGATGAGGATGTTGCCCTCGACGCGCGAATCCCATCCGTGCCGCATCGAGAGCGTGCCGCGGCTGTTGACGATGGTGTTGTATCGCACCACGTTGTTGCTCGACTTCACCGAGATCGCCTCGGAATCGCCGTCGGCCTTTTCGAACAGGTTGTTCTCGATCAGGCCCTTCGCGACGGCGTGCTGCCTGCCGGACAGGCCGAAGCGGATCGACTCGCCGCCGTTGGTGCCCTTGAACTGGTGGTTGAAGAAGTAGTTGTGGTGCACGTGGACGCGTTGCGCCATGTCCTTCTCGCCCGGCCCGACGACCTGGAGGAACACGCCCTCCTCGGTGCGGTTCTGGAACGTGTTGTGGTCGACCTCGGTGTCGTTGGCCTTGACGGTCAGATCGGCCTTGCCCGGGTTGCCCTCGAACACGTTCCGCGTCACCCGGTCGCCCGCCGCGTCGCCCGGGACGGTCAATCCCGCGTCGTTGGCGAACACGAAACCCTGCACCACGACGTGGGACGCGCCGGTCAGATCCAGCCCGCCCGCCCCGGTGAACCGCGTCCGCCCCGGCGCGGCCGCGGCGATCGTGATCGGGGCCTTCGCGGTGCCCGATCGTCCCACCCGGACCCGGCCGCTGTCGTAAGCGCCCGCGGCCACCTCGACCCGGTCGCCCGGCCGCGCCTGTGTCAGCGCCGCGGACAGTTCGTCCGATGACGACGCCGTCAGCGTCCGCGTCCCCGTGGCCGCGCTGGCCGACGACGCGACCAGCCCGCCGCCGATGGTGAGCAGTCCGGCGGCGACCAGTACGCCGATTCTCCGGTGTTGGGGAGTACGGGCCATGTCTTCTCCTTGGATAGGACCGTTTTCGTACGATGGCGGCAGACTGGGGCGGGCGGCGCCGGGATCTCGTCGATCCACAGTGGACGATCCGGGCACGGCTACTTGCGGCCCGCCTGGAAATTGCGGAACAGCAAGTGAGTGTCGATGATGTCGGTCTTCGCGCTCTGGACCGAGCGGTAGATACCCCACTTCGGGCGGACGTAGTCACCCTGGTCCGGGATGGTCACGCCGGTGCGGCTGCCCTGCGCGGCGACCGGCGCGCCAGGACCGGTGCCGTCGCGGATGACGCACGCGGCCGCGCCCTTGGCGCCGGGGGTCAGCGTCCACTCGACGGTGATCCACTTGTCGCGCAGCGGCGCGAGCCGGGTCGAGGCGATGGACGGGGAACCGGGATTCGCGTAGGCGCGGGCCTGGAGCATTTCGGTGCCGCCGTCGCGGGTGAGGTCGAGGGTCACCCACGGACCGCCGTTGGTGGACGGCGTCTTGGTCTGGAAGATGTGGGTGAACTTGCTGGTGCCGTGCACAGTGGACGGCAGGTACATCTCGTAGGAGATCGTCCACGTCTCGCCGTCGCGCATCTTCAGCGCGGAGCCGTTCTGCACCATGCCCTTGACTTCGGTGCGCTGGCGGTCGCCGCCCCCGGTGGTGTCGCGGTCGTCGGCCCAGATGTCGAACCGGTAGTGATCGCCCTCGACGTAGACGTATCTGCGGTCCGGATGCTGGTGGCCGCGGTCGGCTTCGATGCCTTCGAAGGCCTTCGTGCCGTCCGTCGCCGGGTTCGGATGCCACAACGGGGCCGCCGCGGGCACCGCGACCGCGCGGGACAGCGGGCTGAGCGCGAGCGGGGCGGCGAGGGCGGAGACGGCCAGCGTGCGCAGGGCCGTCCGCCTGGTGAATCCGCCGGGCCGGGACTGGGAGTCCGTCATCGTCGGTGTGTCCTTCCTGACGGCGGATCGACAGGGGTCACATCGGCCGGCGGAGGGGCGCCGAGACTTCGCAGCCTCGGCGTCAGGACATCCGATGTCTTCCGGGAATGAACGTAGAAGGGGGCAGGAACGGTGTCAACGCTGATCCGGTTTCTTGGGGAACCGGTGAGGAATTCACCCTGGAAGCGCGGGCTTTCCGGCTTCAAGTCGTGTGCCGGTCATCGGATCACTCGTCGGGTCACCAGGTGACGGGCAGTTCCCGTACCCCGTAGAAGACCGCGTTCTCCTTGTACACCAAGCGTTCCAGCGGTAGGGCCGGAGCGAGCGCGGGGAGCCGTCGGAAGAGGGTGTGGTAGGCGATCCGCAGCTCGACCCTGGCGAGGCCCTGGCCGAGACACTGGTGCGCGCCGTAGCCGAAGGCGACGTGGTGCCGGGCCCTGCGGTGGACGTCGAGCGTGCCCGGGTCAGGGAAGGCCGCGGGGTCCCGGTTGGCGGTGCTCTTCACGGCGATGATGCCTTCGCCCGCCCGGATCAGCGTGCCGCCGATCTCCAGATCCTCCCGCGCGACGCGGCGGGCCTCGGTGTGCGTGATGGACAGGTAGCGCAGCAGTTCCTCCACCGCGTTGGCCACCAGCTCGCGGTCGCCGTCGCGGACCGCGCGGAGCTGGTCCGGCTGAGCGAACAACGCGGCGACGCCCAGCGCGATCATCGCGGTGGTGGTGTCGTGCCCGGCCACCATGAGGAGCTGGCCGAGCACGGCGATCTCGCGCCGGGTCATCGCGCCGGTCCGGAACTGCTCGACGGCCAACCTGCTGAGCAGGTCGTCGGCAGGCTTGGCGGCCTTCGCGGCCACCAGATCCTCGAGGTAGGCGTTCAGTTCTTCGCTGGCGGCCATCGCCTGCTCGGGGTCGGGCTCGTCCATGACGAGGGTGTGAGCCACCCGCTGGAAGAAGTCGCGGTCGGCGTAGGGCACGCCGAGCAGTTCGCAGATCACCAGCGACGGCAGCGGCAGCGCGAAGGCCGCCACCAGGTCCGCCGGTTTCGGCCCGGTCAGCAACTCGTCGACGAGTTCGTCGGCGATCCGCTGGATCCTGGGCCGCAAAGCGGTCATCCGGCGGATCGTGAAATCCGCGGTCAGCAGCCGCCGCTGAGCGGTGTGTTCCGGCGCGTCCAGCTGCATCAACGTCTTCATCCGCGCGTCGCGGGCCTTGCTGACGGCGTTGGTGTGCGGGAAACCGGGCCACGTCACGTCGACGCTCACCCGGGGATCGGCGAGCAGCGCGCGTACGTCCGCGTAGCGGGTGATCAGCCACGGCGTGCTGCCGTCCCACAGCCGCACCCGGGAAACCGGCGCCTGCCGGGCCAGCTCCGGTGCCGGGTCGAATGGGCACTCCGCCGCGCGGGGCATCGGGAACTCCGGCGTCTTCGCCTTGTCGGTCATCGAATCTCCTCACGTCGCCTCGCATCATGGCGGCGCGGGAGACCCCGGTAATCGGACAAATCGGACGTGAACTACGTCACATTTCCGGGTCGTCCTAGACTTGTGTCCATGTCGGACACCCCGCCTCGTGCCGAGCCGTTCGTCCCGCGGACCACTCCCGCGGTGCTGGAGGACCTGCGCGCGCGGCTCCGGGCTACGCGCTGGCCGGACGCGCCGGAGGACGCCGGGTGGTCGCTCGGCACCGATCTCGGCTATCTCCGGGAACTCGTCGCCTACTGGGCGGACGAGTTCGACTGGCAGGCGCAGGAGGCGGCGCTTGCCCGGTTCCCCCACTTCCGCGTTCCGCTCGGCGGCCTGGGTGTCCACTTCGTACACGTCCGGGCGGTCGCGCCGGCGGGGCCCGTCCTGCCGCTGGTCCTCAGCCACGGCTGGCCGGACTCGTTCTGGCGCTACACCAAGGTCATCCCGCTCCTCACCGACCCCGGCGCGCACGGCGGCGACCCCGCCGACGCGTTCGACGTGGTCGTGCCCGACATACCGGGTTACGGGTATTCCGAGCGGCCCGCCGTCCCCCTCGATTCCATCGCTGTTGCCGGGCTGTGGGCCGAACTCATGGACGTCCTCGGCTATCCGCGGTTCGGCGCCGCGGGTGGGGACATCGGCAGTCATGTCAGCCGCTACCTCGCCCTCGACCACGCCGACCGGGTCGTGGCCGTCCACCGCACCGACGCGGGCTTGCCCGTCTTCACCGGCGATCCGGCGGAACTCACGCCGGAGGAACGCGCCTGGTTCGAGGAAGTCGCGGGCTGGGGCGCGGTCGAGGGCGCGTACGCCGCCATGCATCGCACGAAACCCCAGACCGCCGCGTTCGGGCTGGCCGACTCCCCGGCGGGGCTCGCGGCATGGATCGTCGAGAAGCTGCGGTCGTGGAGCGACTGCGACGGTGACGTCGAGCGGCGCTTCACCAAGGACGAGATCCTCACGAACGTCACGCTGTACTGGCTCACGGAGACGATCGGCTCGTCGATGCGCATGTACCGTGCGAACGCCGCGATCCCGCCCGCGCAACTCACGCGCCGGGTCGAAGTGCCGTCCGGTTTCTCGATCTTCCGCGGCGATCTCGTCCGTCCGCCGCGGGCGTGGCTCGAGCGCACGGCGAACGTCGTGCGGGCCACCGAGCCCACGCGCGGCGGGCATTTCGCGGCGTTCGAGGAACCGGAACTCTACGCGGAGGAACTGCGCGAGTTCTTCCGTCCCTACCGGGCCGCGATCGGCTGAAAGGACGGACCATGGGGAACTACGCGACACGACGGGGCGCCCGGACAGGCGCGACGCTGTGGCGCGTGTCCTGCGACGGCCCGGAAAAGCACGTCGTCCCGGACGGCGTGATGGATCTGATGTGGTTCCAGGACCGTCTCGTCGTGGCGGGGGCCGACACCCGGACCATGGTCATGGAGACCCGGCCAGACGAGGTGACCTGGGGCCTGCAGCTCGCACCGGGTGTGGCTTACGCACTCCTCGGCGTGCCGGCGGACGAACTGACCGACCAGCGCGTCGAGTTGTCGGAACTGGTCTCGCTGTCCGGGCCCTGGTCGTTCGAGGACGACGTGGCCGATGCGCTCGAACGGGTCCTCATCGCGCTGTGGACGCAAGCGGATCCGGAACGTGCCATCCTCCGCGAGGCCGCCTCGCTCGACCGCGCGGCGCGCGAAGGCTTGAGCGTGCGGGAGATGGCGGAGCTGCACGACCTGCCGGAGCGCTCCTTGCGCCGGCTCAGCAAGCGGCTCTTCGGCTACGGTCCCAAGACACTCACGCGGATTCACCGGTTCCAGCACGCACTGCACCTGGTGCGCGCGGGCCTGCCGTTGAGCGAGGCCGCGGCGACGGCCGGCTACGCCGACCAAGCCCACTTCACCCGGGAGAGCAACCTGCTCGCCGGCCGGACGCCCGCCGCGCTGGCTGGCCGTTTCGTTCAATCCTGACGCCGTCGAGGGATGACAGGGTTCTCGTATGAGCATCAATCTTGGTCGCGCCGGAGCGTTCATGGCTTCGCACGCGCGAGTTCTCGACCGGCGGCGCTTCGAGGCCGTCACGACCGGCAGCGACGCGGCTCGTCAGGCCGTCATCGACGCGCTTGACGCCTACCGCAACCCCGACGGCGGCTATGGCTGGGGCCTCGAACCGGACCTGCGTGCCACGGAGAGCCAGCCGGGAGGCGCGCTGCACGCGTTCGAAGCCCTGGCCGACGCCGGCCCTGCGACCTCGCCACACACCGCCGCCCTCCTCGACTGGCTGGACTCCGCGACACTGTCCGACGGCGGGCTGCCCTTCGCTCTCCCGATCGCGGATCCCGTGGCGTGCGCGCCGTTCTGGGTCGGCGCGGACCCCGCGGAGTCCTCGCTGCAGATCACGGCCGCGGTGACCGCGCAGGCGTATCGGGCGGCGCGGTGGGACAAGACCATCCAGGACCATCCGTGGCTGGCCAAGGCGACGCGGTACTGCTTCGACGCGATCCGCCAGCTCGACGAAGCCCCCTTCGCGTATGTGCTTTCCTTCGCGCTCCAATTCCTCGACATCGCGACCGACACCCACGAGGAGGCGCGCGGGCTGATCGTCCATCTTGGACAGTTCGTCCCCCGGGACGGTGCGGTCGCCGTCGTCGGCGGGGCCGAGGGCGAGACGCTGCATCTTCTCGACTACGCGCCCGAGCCCGGCCGGCCCGTCCGGGACCTGCTCGACGCCCAGGCCGTGTCGGACGATCTCGACCGCTTGGCGCGAGGGCAGCGGCAGGACGGCGGCTGGGCTGTCGACTTCACCAGCTACTCGGCCGCCGCCGCGCTCGAATGGCGTGGCCACGCCACGGTCCGTGCCGTCTCGGTGCTGCGGTCGAACGGACGCTGAGTCAGGCGAAGCGACGTTCGATGTCCTCGGCTGAGAACCTGTTCAGGGCCTAGCCTGAGCGGTGTGCATGAGGATGCGTGGCAATGGGATTCGTTGCTCTACTCCGGTAGCGCCGCGTATTACGCGCGGGGACGCCTGGCTTATCCGAGGGCCCTCGTCGATGCGCTGGTGAGCGAGCTGCGCCTTGACGGTTCCGGTCGTCTTCTCGACGTCGGCTGTGGTCCCGGTTCGTTGACGCTGCCGCTGGCCGGGGTGTTCGCGGAGGCGATCGGGCTTGACGCCGACGGGGACATGCTCGACCAGGCCGAGCGTTTCGCCGCCGAGGCCGGGATTCGCAACGTTCGGTGGCTGCGGCTGCGTGCCGAGGAGCTTCCGGCCGGGCTTGGCGGCTTCAGGCTGGTCACGTTCGCTCAGTCGTTTCATTGGCTGGACCGGTCCAAGGTCGCCGGTGCGGTGCGCGGAATGCTGGCGGACGGGGGATTTTGCGCGCACGTCCACGCTACGACCCATCGCGGCGTGGACGGCGACGCCGAACTGCCGCATCCGCGTCCGCCGCACGCGGCGATCGGCGCGCTGGTGCGCGAGTATCTTGGTCCGGTGCGCCGTGCGGGCCGGAGCCGCTTGCCGCGGGGGACGGCTTCGGGGGAGGGCGAGATCTACCGGGCCGTGGGATTCACCGGACCGCGACGGATCGAAATCCCGGGCCGGGTGGTCACTCGCGCGATCGATGACATCGTCGCCGCGGTCTACTCGTTGTCCAGCTCGGCACCTCACCTGTTCGGCGACGACCGCGCCGAGTTCGAGGCCGACCTGCGGCGGCTGCTGCACCGCGCCGGCCCGGACGGCGTCTTCAGCGAGCAGACGCGCGAGATCGCCGTCGACCTCTGGCAACCGTGAACGCGGCTCAGTTTGTCCTTTGTGGACGACAGTGCTGTGAAGGGCTTAGGTTCTGAGGTGGATGGTGTTGCGTCGTGGTGTGCGGGTGGCGTCCAGCCAGGCGGGTGGGATGAATTCTGGTAGTCCGTCGGTGGTGATTCGGACTTCCCATTGGGAGTGGTGGATGAGCTTGTGGTGGACGGAACATAAGAGGACGAGATTGTCCACTTTGGTCTCGCCGTGGTGTGCCCAGTAGGTCACGTGGTGTGGTGTGCAACGGTAGGCGGGGGCATCGCAGCCGGGGAAGGCGCAGCCGCCGTCGCGGCGGATGAGGGCGCGGCGGATGGCGGGGGTGGCGAGGCGTTGGGCTCGGCCGACGTCGAGGGGTTCGCCGTGCGTGCCCAGGACCATGGGGATGATTTTGGCGTCGCAGGCGAGTCGTCGTGCTTCGGCTGCGGTGATCTCGCCGATCAGATCAAGAGTGGCCTGTCCGATCCCGGTCCGTAGTTCCTTGAGTCCGACGGTCACGACAATGTGCGTGGCTTCTCCGGCCTGCGTGGGCAGGTTGGGGTGTTCGGTCCACATCCGCACCAGCTCCGAGAACGCACACCCGCGTCGTTCCCATTGGGTTCGGGTATCGCGCCCCTCGTCCTCGGTGGCGGGTCGTGGTTTCGCGAGTGGGTCGAGCATGGCTTGCAGGCGTGCGGAGGTCTCGTCATCGACGCGGGCCTTGATGTGATGTCCGCCGTCACGGTGCGGAGTGATCGAGAACTCGGGCTGGAAGGGTTTCGGTTCGCGGGTTTTCGGCTCCCGACCGTCCGGATCAAGCTGACTCAACAAACGCCGCCCGGCGGCACGGATCTCTCGGGGTCCGGCGGCGCGGGCGAGTTCGGCGAGGATCTTCTCGGCCTGCTCCCGCTGATCCACCGGGGCTGTTTTGGGGAGTTTGTCGAGGACGCGGAGGATTTCGTCGATCTGGGCGGCGCCGATCGCGCCCTCGGATGCGGCCTGCGCGGTGGCGGGTGCCGCAGGTGGCTGCGCGCCGGTGGTGAGATCGTGGGTGCTGTTCAGCGCTAGTGCTCTTGTCGCACGTGCTCGTGCTTCGGTGAAGGGGATGTTCAGCGTTTCCTGCAACAGTCGCACCAGACTCCCGTACCCGGTGGTATCGCGGATGCCGCGTCGTTCGAGTTCGGCCATCACCTCGCCCTGCACGGCGGCTTCCCGCCGCTGCACGGATTCGGACTCGAGGAGTCGTGTCAGCAGGCAGTCGACATCGACGCGCCACTACTCGGTGGGCGTTGCGGAGGTGCTGCTGTCGACTGCCACAACATCAACGATACGTCGCCTGATCGAACATGTGTGCTATCGATCGGGTGAACCTGCGACACGCAATTTTCCTTGCTGCGCAAGGGTTTGCGCGTAATCCATACGCCGGTGTCCCGAAAGCTCCGTTGGGGACGGTGAACGTCCTGAACGACGCGTTCGGGACATGAGGCCGAGACGACCGGCGAACCCTGCGGCGGCTAGTCCACTTTGTACACTCGGGTGGTTGCTGCGCTGAGCGGGTTGCCGTCACGGCTTTCGGGGCGTAGTTCGGCGACGGGCTTGCCGTCCGTGCCTTTGAGTACGGAGTGTGGCTCATCGGCACCGAAGGCGTGGCGTTCCCCCCACTGCCTCAACGCGACGATGGCGGTGAAGAGATCCTGTCCGGCTTCGGTGAGCTCGTAGGCGTGCCGCTTGCCGCCGGGGGTGGTGCTGGTCGCGAGGATCCCGTGGTCGACGAGCTTGCGGAGGCGGTCGGTGAGGATGTTCCTGGCGATCCCGAGGCGCCGCTGGAATTCGGTGAACGTCGCCGCGCCGTCCATGGCGTCGCGGACGATCAGCAGGCTCCATCTGTCGCCCACGAGGTCGATCGTCCTGGCGACGGGGCACGTGGGATCGGTCCAGTCGCGGCCGGCGCCGAGCGTTGTGGTCATGGACACACCTCCTGATCGGTTGCATTTTGAAACCGTTGCTGCCTACGCTGACATGGTTGCATATTGCTACTGATTGGGGATCCGTGGTGGCAGGAGTCACGAGATCGTGGCGGCTGGTCCTGGCGCTGGTGTGCGCCGTGGCGGTGTCGACGATCTACGCGATACAGCCGGTGCTGGAGGCGGTGGGCAGGGATCTCGGCCTGGCGCCGGAATTGCTGGGCCTGCTGGTCGCCGCCGGGCAGATCGGCTACTTCGCCGGTCTGGTCCTGCTGGTGCCGCTCGGGGACATGCTGAACCGTCGTCGGCTCATCACCGGGCATCTGGTGCTCACCGCGGTGGGGGCCGCGATCGCGGCGGCCGCGCCGAACGGTGTCCTCGTGGCGGTCGGCCTGGCGGTCGCGGGCGTGTTCGCGGTCGTGGTGCAGATAACGGTCGGCTACGTCGCCGCAGTCTCTTCGCCTGCCGAGCGGGGCGGCAACATCGGCGCGGTCACTTCTGGCGTGGTCATCGGCATCCTCGGTGTCCGCGTCCTCGCCGGGGTACTGGGTGACACGCTCGGCTGGCGCGCCGTGTACGTGCTGCTGGCCGTGCTGTGCGTGGTGCTCGCCGTCGTCGTCCGGGCCGGGCTCCAGCCGGACACCAGGACGACCGGCGAACGCTACGGGAGGGTTCTGGCGTCCATGGGACGTCTCGTGCTCACGGATCGGCTGTTCCTGAGCCGGGGCCTGATCGCCTTCTTCCTCTTCGCGTCCTTCGGAACTCTCTGGAGCGGGCTTTCGCTCCCGCTCGGCGCCGATCCGTGGAACTTCGGCACCACGGAGATCGGACTCTTCGGAGTGGCGGGTCTTGCCGGAGCGCTCGGCGCCGCCCGTGCGGGAAAGTGGGCCGACGGCGGTCGCGCGCAGCCGATCAGCGGGTGGTCGCTGGTGCTGCTCGCCGTGTCCTGGCTGCTCATCGCCCAGACCGGCGGGCCGACTCTCTGGTTCCTCATCGCGGGCATCGTCCTTGCCGACTTCGCGGTCCAAGCCGTGCACGTCAGCAGCCAGCATCTGTTGACCACGGCGCACCCGAACCGGGCCAGCAGTGTCATCGGCGCCTACATGGCCTTCTATTCCCTCGGCTCCGCGTTCGGCGCGGTCACGACCACCTGGGCGTACGGTGCCTGGGGATGGTGGGGTTCCTGCTGTGTCGGCGCCCTCTATGCGTTGTGCGCCTTGGCCGTGTGGGGACTGGCCCGGCGCAGCGGCACCCTGTGCTCCACTGTCCACTCTGGACTTACCAGGGAATCCTGTGCTCATTGAGGTGCCGTGATCGCGGAGGTGACGGCGGTGATCGCCGGTGATGGCGGGCCGGGAAGCCGCGCCACGAGGACTCGGCGGATCTCGCGGGGCGCGCCGTCGACCCGCAGCATGGCCACTCCGGGAGGCAGCACCGCCGCCAGGCGGGAGGGGACCGTGGTGACGCCGAGGCCGGCCGCGACGAGATGCAGTTTCGTCAGCCAGTCGCGTGCACTGTGGACGATGCGGGGCCTGCCGGGCAGGCCGGGCCACGCGCCCAGCATCGGTTCGGAACCTGTTGCCGGGGTTGCGATCCAGTCGACGTCCAGGAGTTCGTCGACGTGGACCGATGCGCGACCGGCGAACGCGCCGGTGGCCGGGGCGGCCACGAGCAGTTCGGTGTCTTCGACGGTTTCGACGTGCAGGCGCGGCGATTCGCCGTCCGGGGGCCGATGGGGCGGGCGGGAGGTCAGCAGGGCGAGGTCGATCGAGCCCGCCCGAAGCGCCCGGACCAGGCCGGGTGTCGTGCCCTCGCGCGTGGTCACCCGGACCTGAGGACTCGTCGCGGTCAGCCGGGCCAGCGCGGCGGGCAGCAGTACCGCTCCGGCGCTCAGGAGGACACCGAGCCGGACGCGCTCGCTCCGTGGCGCAGTGCCGGTGAGGTCGCGCTCGGCCGCGGCCACGGAGCCGAGGATCGCGCGGGCGTGCCGCAGCAGCGTCAACCCCGCTGGAGTGAGCCGCACCCCGCCGGGGTGTCGTTCGAACAGGGTCGCGCCCACGCTCCGTTCGAGGGCCACGGCCTGGCGGGAAACCGCCGACTGCGTGTAGCCGAGCCGCGCCGCCGCCGCGGTGAAGCTGCCCGACTCGGCGATCTGGCGCAGCACGCGCAGGCTCACGCTCGAGAAGTCCATGCCTATCACGCATACCAGCAATGCGAGATCTTCGCTTGGCGCATGCCCGTGGCGCTTCTAGCGTCGAGATCGGCGAAACGAGGAGGTCATCGGTATGCGTGCGGCGGTATTGACGGAGTTCGGCGTCCCCCTGACGGTGCGGGAGGTACCGGACGTCGAGGCCGGAGGCGGCGAGGTGGTGGTCGAGGTGCTCGCGGCGTGCGTGCTCCCCTACACCCAGGAAGTCTTCAGTGGCAAGAGAAACTACCCGCTCGAACCGCCGGTCGTGCCCGGGCTCGGCGGCATCGGGAGAATCGTCCGTGTCGGCCCGGACGCCACGAAAACGCGCGTCGGCGACCTCGTGTGGTGCGACTCGACAGTACGCTCCCGGGACGACGCCCTCACCCCCGACATCATGTTGCAGGGCTGGAGTTCCCGTGGCGAAGGCGGCGCGAGGCTCGCCCGGCATCTGCACGACGGGTCGTTCGCCGAGCTCATGCGGATGCCGACGGAGAACGTGCACCCGCTGCCCGCGTCGGCGGCGGACGACCCCGCGCGCTGGTCCGCGCTCGCTGTGCACGCCGTCCCTTACGGCGGGCTGCTGGCCGGTGGTCTCGAAGCCGGCGAGACGCTTCTTGTCAGCGGTGCCACGGGAAACTTCGGCAGCAGCGCGGTGGCGGTCGGGCTCGCGATGGGAGCGGGCAGGGTCGTCACCCCGGGACGGAACCGGGCCGCGCTGGATCTGCTCGCCGATCGTTTCGGCGCGCGAGTGCGTCCGGTCGAACTCACCGGTGACGAGGACACCGACCGCGCCGCGATGCGCGCCGCGGCCGATGGCCCGATCGACGTCGTGCTGGACCTGCTTCCGCCACAGGCACCCGGCACGGCGACGAGAACCGCCGCCATGACCGTGCGCGAACGCGGCCGTGTCGTGCTCATGGGCGGCGTCGGCATGCTCGGCGGCGCCGATCTCGCGCTGCCGTACCCGTGGCTCATGCGGAACTCGATCACCGTGCGCGGGCAGTGGTTGCACCCGCGCGCGGCGAACGTCGGCCTGATCCGGCTCGCCGGATCGGGCGCGCTGGACCTCGGGGCCGAGCGCGTCGAACGGTTCGGCCTCGACGAGGTCAACGACGCGATCGCCCACGCCGCCGCGCACGGCGGTCCCTTCGATCGCACCGTGCTCACCCCCGCGGACCGGTGAGTTCGATCGTCGCCCGGCCCAGCGCGGGAGCACGGCGGCGTTCTCGCTCGGGGAGGCCGTGGCCGTGCGCGAACCGAGTGAGAGCCGTCATGCCCGCGGGAAAATTGTGCTAGTGATCTGTGGTCGCCTTCGACGAGTCGAGGAGGAACCATGATCCGGCGTTGGAACCCTGATACCGTGGCCGCACCGCTCGGGGCCTACAGCCATCTGGCGCACGTGCCCGCCGATCACGAGCTGGTGGTGATGGCGGGCCAGATCGGTGTGCTGCCCGAGGGTGGTCTCGCAGGTGAGGACGTGACGGCTCAGACCGAGGCGGTGTACGCCAACATCGAGCGTCTGCTGGCGGCGGCGGGCGCCGGGCCGCGGCAGCTGGTGAAGGTGTTCAGCATGGTGGCGAGCACCGAGCATCTGCCGGGCTACCGCGCGGCGATGAGAGAGGTCTTCAGCCGCTGGTTTCCCGACGGTGACTGGCCCACCCACTCGATGATCGTGGTGGCGGCGCTGGCGAAACCGGAACTCCTCGTGGAGGTGGAGGCGCTGGCCGCGGTTCCCCGGTGACGGCGGGGTCCCGCCGAAGTCCGGGGTGAAGCGTTCGGTCGAAGGAGGGGCGCATGGACGAGGTCGATCTTCACGTCCACGTCGGCAAGGACCTGAACGGCGACGCCGCGGTTCGTGGCATGGTCGCGTCGACGTTCGGGCTGGTCGGCGAACTCCCCGGCGTGGTCACCACGGGATGCGGGATGCGGGTGCCGCGTGCGAGGACCTCCGGGCTCCCGGAGCGGGTCACCTGCCTGGCCTGCCGCGAACACGCCGTCCGGGAACACCTCGGCCGGGCCGGCCAGATCGAGCGGCTGGCCGGGCTGCCGGGGACGGACATCAGCGGCGCGCAGGCGCGTTCGGTCGCGGACTGGCACCGCGAGCGTGCCAGGAAGTTCGCCGGTTCCTGAGCCAGTGCGGGCGGCGGGCTGACGCGTACCGCTACGACGTCGCCCTCGGTCCACCACGTTCAGCCGTCAGCGCGGTGGCCAGTTCGTCCAATCCGGTGCACCGCCAGTCGAAGACATCGGAACTCGACGGCGCGTCCCCGATCGGGCGCTGGACGTAGGCGGTCCGCATCCCCGTCGCCTGGGCGCCGCGGAGGTCCCAGGCGTGGGCGGCCACCATGAGCACGCGTTCCGGCGGGCATCCGGCGGCGTCGAGGGCGAGCTGGTAGACCTCCGGCGCCGGCTTGTAGGCCAGGGCGGCTTCGCCGGACAGGGCCTGGTGCCAGCGCAGCCCGGCGTGGGCGGCCAGCCGCGGCAGAGCGGTGCGCCCGGCATTGGAAAGCCCGAGCACCGGGAATTGCCGCGCCAGCCGTTCGAGACCGGCGGCGGAGTCGGGCCAGGGTGGCAGGCGCTGCCCCGCGGTGGCCAGCCGCGCGATGGCCGCCGGATCGGTGAGCCCGGCACGTCCGGCCACCCGCTCCGCTGCCTCTCTGTCGATGACCTCGCTGCCGGCGTACGTGCGGTGCCCTTGCGCGATGCGTCGCTGCTCCTGCTCGACGTGCTCCTGCCAGGCCGTGAACAGCTCGTCGACGGCCGCGTCGTCGGCCGCGGGCACCGCGTCGCGGATGGCCGCCCGCAACCCGCCGGGTTCGTCGACCAGCGTGCCGAGGACGTCGAAGACCACGACCTCGATGAGGGGGCTCTCGGTCATATGTTCCCCCGTTCCGTGCTCGCGTCACCGGTTTGACAGGTGATGATCATGCCTCAGTGATGCGTCACTGGTCAAGGCGGTGATGGGGGATCGCGACCGTCAACGCCTCGGTATCGCCTACCGTGTCCGGCATGGGGACGGACGACTGGCTGGCCGATACTCGAACCTCGTACGACACGGTCGCGACGAGCTATGCCGGCCAGGTGCGCGGCGCTGTGGCCGGGCACCCGTACCTGCGATCGGTGCTGGCCTTGTTCGCGGACCTGGTGCGAACCGCGGGCGGCGGACCGGTGGCGGACATGGGCTGCGGCCCCGGGCACGTGACCGCCCAGCTACACGAACTCGGCATCGACGCGTTCGGCGTCGATCTTTCGCCCAGGATGATCGACATCGCCCGGCGCGAAAATCCTGGCCTGCGGTTCGAAGTGGGTTCGATGACCGATCCCAGTCTCGCCGATGGGTCGGTCGCCGGTCTCCTTGCGTGGCAGTCGTTGATCCACATCCCGGACGACGAGATCCCCGCGGTTTTCGGGCACTTCCACCGGGCCTTGCGGCCGGGCGGACCGCTGCAGCTCCTGTTCCACGTCGGCGCCGGGTCGCGGGTGAAGACCGAGGGCTATGGCGGTCACCCGATGAAGGTCCACGTCCACCGCCGTCAGCCGGAGCAAGTGGCGGCCTGGCTGCGCGATGCCGGATTCACCGTCGAGGCCCAGCTACTGCTCAACCCGGACGAGAACGCGTCACAGGCCATCCTTTCTGCGCGCCGCCAATCCTGACTTCGGTGCGGTGGCTGGGGTGCGGGCTGCCTTGCGCGGGGAGCGCCACGCCGCCCGCCGGGGGAGTGGCGGGGGGGGCGGGGGGGGTGGGGAGCCG